>JBIPLY010000382.1:0-4182 GCA_044369385.1 Acetobacteraceae bacterium
GGTGGGGGCGCCGAAGAAGCGGGGCGCGATGGGGCCGATGCGGCCGGCGGCGGCGGCGCGGCGGAGGGCTGCGAGCGGGAACCAGGTGCCGGGGTCAGTGGCGGTGGTGTATTTGCGGTCGTAGCCGATATGGCTGATGCGCAGGTCGTGGTCGATGGCGGTGTCGCCGTCATAGACCTGGTAGAACTTGGCGCTGCCGTTGTAGGCGGCACCGGGGCCCTGGTCGCCTTTGTCCGGCTGGTACGGGGCGGCGGTGGTGACGATGGCAATGCGGGACTGGGCGAGGGGTTTGGCGAGTTTGGTGAAGGGGGCATCGTTGTGGTGCGCCCAGCGGTACGGCGTGGTGTAGCCGATGGCGATGTAATACTCGCGGGTGCGCTGCATGTACGGGATCGGGGCGTCGTGGTCGGGCGCGAAGCCCAGGGCATCGGTCTGCGGCGCATCCATGGTCGTTCTCCCGTCTCGTGGCGCGGCATGGTATGGCGGCGGCGGCGGGCTGTCACGGGCGCACGCGAATGTTTGACTTCCGGGCGGATTTCTGGCCTTGCGATGGGCCAAATGAAGGGGAGATTGCCATGACCATCACCAAGCGCGCGTTGTTGGGCGGGGCTGCGGGCATTGCCGCCGGCGCCGGGCTGTCGGGGCCGGCCCGGGCCCAGGCGGTCGACACGCTGCAATTGTTCGTGCCGGCGGCCCCCGGCGGCGGATGGGACCAGACGGCGCGCACGATCGAGGCGGTGCTGCGGGCCAACAACGCGATCAAGACGGCGCAGGTGACCAATGTGCCGGGCGCCGGGGGCGTGGTGGGGCTGCCGCAGTTCCTCAACCAGTGGCGCGGGCGGCCGAATGCGCTGATGGTGGGAGGCATGGTGATGGTCGGCGCCATCATCGCCAACAAGGCGGCGGTGAAGCTGACCAACACGCAGCCGGTGGCCCGCCTGACCGGCGAGTTCGAGGTGCTGGTGGTGCCGCCGAATTCGCCGTTCAAGACGGCGGGCGACTTTGCCGCGGCGCTGAAGGCCGATCCGGCGAAGGTGCCGGTGGCGGGCGGGTCGGCCGGGGGCACCGATCACATCATGCTGGGGATGATCGGCAAGGCCGTGGGCGTGGCGGCCAGCAAGCTCAGCTACGTGGCGTTTGCCGGCGGCGGGCCGGCCCAGGCCGCACTGCTGGGCGGGCATGTGGCGGCGGGGATTTCCGGCTGGGGCGAGTTCAGCGAGCAGGTCAAGGCCGGCAAGCTGCGGGCGCTGGGCATTTCGGCGGATGCGCGCCAGGCGGGGGTGGATATCCCGACGCTGAAGGAGCAGGGCATCGATGTGGAGCTGTTCAACTGGCGCGGCGTGTTCGCACCCCCGGGCGTGACCGCCGCACAGCATGGCGCCATGGTTTCGCTGATCGATGCGATGACGAAGTCCGACGCGTGGAAGGCCGAGTGCACGAAGCGCGACTGGACCTCGATCCCGCTGCTGGGCGAGGCCTATGCCAAGTATGTGGCGGACGAGACGGTGCGGATCGAGGCGATCCTGAAGGATCTGGGGCTTGCGTGAAGCCGGGGCCGGCCCGGCCTGGCCGGAGACGCTGATCGGGCTGGGCCTGTTCGGTGTCGCCGGGCTGGTGGCGTGGCAGACCGGGGCGATCAATGCCTCGCCGATCTATGCCAAGGTCGGGCCGCGCATTTTTCCGTACATCACCGCCGGCGGGCTGGGGGTGGTGGCGGTGGCGCTGGTCGTGGCCGGGTTGCGCGGGGGCTGGCAGCCGGACGAGGAGCGGGAGGTTGCCACCGATTGGCGGGCGGTGGCGGCCGTTGCGCTGGGGCTGCTGTGCAACGTGGTGCTGATCGTGCCGGCGGGGTTCACCCTGGCCTCCGTGGTGATGTTCGTGCTGGTGGCCTATGGCTTCGGCAGCCGGGCGCCGCTGCGGGATGCGGCGATCGCGCTGGTGTTCGCGCTGAGCGCGTATTTCGGCTTTGCCAAGGCGCTGGGGGTCAATATCGGCGCGGGCGTGATCGAGCGGCTGTTGGGGGGCTGAGGCGATGGAAACCCTTGCCGCGCTTGGCGCCGGATTTTCCGTCGCGCTGTCGCCGGAGAATTTGCTGTGGTGCCTGCTGGGGACCACGCTGGGCACCGCGATCGGGGTGTTGCCGGGGCTGGGGCCGGCGCTGACCATCGCGCTGCTGCTGCCGATCACCTTCCAGGTGCCGCCGACGGCCGCCTTCATCCTGTTTGCTGGCATCTATTACGGCGCGATGTATGGCGGCTCCACCACCTCCATCCTGCTGAACACGCCGGGCGAGAGTGCGACCATCGTCACCGCGCTGGAGGGCAACAAGATGGCCCGCTCCGGGCGGGCCGGGGCGGCGCTGTCGACGGCGGCGATCGGCAGTTTCGTGGCCGGGACGATCGGCACGCTGGGCATCACCTTTGTCGCGCCGGTGGTGGTGGATTTCGCGCTGAGATTCGGGCCGGCCGAGTATTTTTCCCTCATGGTGCTGGCGTTCGTCACGGTGTCCGCGGTACTCGGCTCTTCGGCGGTGCGGGGGTTGGCCGCACTGTTCTTCGGCATCTGGCTCGGGTTGATCGGCGTGGATCTGCAGACCGGGCAGGCGCGCTTCACCTTCGGGCTCGACGAGCTGCTGGACGGGGTGAATGTGATCGTGGTGGCCGTGGGGCTGTTTGCGGTCGGCGAGACGCTGTACGTGGCGGCGCGGCGCCATGCCGGGCAGGACGAGATCATCCCGCTGCGCGGCTCGCTGTATATGACGCGGGCGGAATGGTCGCGTTCCTGGAAGCCGTGGCTGCGCGGGGCGGCGATCGGGTTTCCGATCGGGGCGATGCCGGCCGGCGGGTCCGAGGTGCCGACCTTCCTGAGCTACTGGACCGAGAAGAAGCTGTCCAAGCACCCGGAGGAATTCGGCACCGTGGGTGCGATCGAGGGGGTGGCGGGGCCGGAGGCGGCCAACAATGCCTCGGCGGCCGGGGTGCTGGTGCCGATGCTGACGCTGGGGCTGCCGACCGGGGCGACGGCGGCGATCATGCTGTCGGCGTTCCAATCCTATGGCATCAATCCCGGGCCGCTGCTGTTCCAGAGCCAGCCGGCGCTGGTCTGGGGGCTGATCGCCAGCCTGTATATCGCCAATGTGATGCTGCTGGTGCTGAACCTGCCGCTGGTGGGGCTGTGGGTGCGCATCCTGCGCATTCCGCCGCCGCTGCTCTATGCCGGGATCCTGGTGTTCGCGACGATCGGCACCTATGGCATCTCCAACTCGCCGGTGGACCTGATCCTGCTCTACGTCATCGGGGCGGTGGGGTTCCTGATGCGGCGCTATGATTTTCCGACCGCGCCGGTGGTGATCGGCATGATCCTGGGGCCGCTGGCGGAGCAGGAGTTCCGGCGCGCGATGACGATCAGCAACGGGGACTGGACGGTGCTGGTGAGCCAGCCGCTGTCGGCGGGGCTGCTGGGGTTGGCGGCGTTGGCGTTGGTGGGGCCGATGGTTTGGAAGGCAAGGAAGTAGTTCTTTTTTTCAAAAAAGAACCAAAAAACTTTTATCCACTTGCTGCCGCCTCTCCCGGGAGAGACGGGTGCCAATGGATGAAGTTTTTTTGCTTCTTTTTGTTCACAAAAAGAAGACTCTTCCTTTCCCGCCCCTTCCGCCCCACAGTGCATGAGAACCCGAAGGAGGATGCGATGAGCGAGTGGAAGCTGGCACCGAAGATGCCGCAATGGATGATCGACCATGTGGCGCGCTACCAGTCCAGCGGCGGCACCGACGGGCACATGTATGACGTGACCCCGCCCGGCTATGGCCCGATGACGGTGCCGGCGCTGCTGCTGGTGACGGTGGGGCGCAAGAGCGGGGACAAGCTGATCTTCCCGCTGTTCTACGGCGAGGTGGGCGACGGCTTCGTCATCATCGCCTCCAAGGGCGGCGCGCCGGACCATCCCAGCTGGTACAAGAATCTGCTGGCCAATCCGGAGGCCGAAATCCAGGTGGGCACGCGCACGCTGCGGGTGCGGGCGCGCACGGCGGCCGGCGAGGAGCGGGCGCGGCTGTGGCAGCAGTCGCTGGGGTTCTGGCCGCCCTATGCCGACTACCAGAAGAAGGTGCCGGAGCGGGAGATCCCGGTGGTCATGCTCGAGCCGATCGGCTGAGGGCGGGATGACCAGGCTGGTCTATCTGCT
>JBIPLY010000518.1:0-2857 GCA_044369385.1 Acetobacteraceae bacterium
TGGGCCGCCGTCAGCCGCATATCTACGGGCATGAGACGCTGGCCGATGTGGAGCGCGACTGCACGGCCCTGGGCGAGAGCCTGGGGCTGGCGCTGCGGTGCCACCAGTCGAACCGGGAATACGAGATCGTTGATTGGATCCACGCGGCGCGGGAGGAGGCGGCGGCGATCGTGATCAATCCCGCGGCGTTCAGCCATACCTCGGTGGCGGTGCTGGATGCGCTGAACACCTTCGAGGGGGTGGTGATCGAGGTGCATATCAGCAACATCCACAAGCGCGAGGCGTTCCGGCACCACTCCTATGTCTCGGGGCGGGCGGATGGGGTGATCGCGGGGTGCGGGACGCAGGGCTACCAGCTGGCGCTGCATCGCGTGGCGACGTTGTTGGCGAATGGCGCCTAGAGCATGACCCACGCTGGCAGAAGCGCGGCCCATGCTCTAGGCCCTTGTTTGATCGCGTGAGGCACGTCTCCGGCGAAGCCGCCTGCGACGATCACGCTCTTAGCCCGCGGATCAGCGGCAGCACCCGGATCATCGCCCATGTCGGGCACCCGACCGAGGGGTTCCGCTCGCCGCTGATCTACAATCCCTGGTTCGCGCAACAGGGCATCGACGCCGCCGTGGTGCCGATGGACGTGCCGGCGGCGGCCTGGCCCGCGCTGATCCGCCCGTTGCTGGCCATCGGCAACATGATCGGCGCCCTGGTCACCATGCCGCTGAAGCCGATGACGGCCGCGCTGGTCGACGAGGTTTCGGTGGCAGCCCGGGTCGCCGGCGCCTGCAACGCGGTGCGCCGGGGGGCGGACGGGCGGCTGCACGGCGCGATGTTCGACGGCGAAGGCTTCCTGCGCGGGCTGCGCGGCCACGGGCGCGAGCCGCGCGGGGCGACCGCGCTGGTGGTCGGCGCCGGCGGCGTCGGCTCGGCGATCGCCGCGGCGCTGGCCGGGGCCGGGGTGGCGGCGCTGCGGCTGTGCGACACGCGCGCCGCGGCGGCCGAGGCGCTGGCCGGCCGGCTGCGGGCGCATCATCCTGGGCTGTCGGTCAGCGTCGGCGCGCCCGACGCGCAGGGGTGCACGATTGCGGTCAATGCGACCCCGATGGGGATGGCGGCGGGCGACAAGCTGCCGTTCGATCCCGGCGGGCTCGATCCCGGCTGTTTCGTGGGCGAAGTGGTGATGCGCGAGACGCATACGCCGCTGCTGCGCGCCGCCCTGGCGCGGGGCTGCGCGGTGCAGCCGGGCAGCGACATGCTGTTCGCGCAGATCCCGGCCTATCTCGCCTGGTTCGGCCTGCCGCCGGCCACGCCGGAGCAGTTGCGCGCCGCCGAGGCCGGTTAGGCGGCCGGCACCACGCCGGTTGCCAGCATCGCCGCCCACTTCGGAAAACCCAGCGCCGCCGCCTGCCGCGCCGCGGCGTCCCAGTCGTACTCCAGCGCGATCATCTCCGCCCCCCAGCGCCCGTTGCGCCGCGTCAGGATGGCGTAGCGCGCGTGGGGAGAGCGGTGCTCCCACCCCGTCGCCGCCGGCACGTCGGCAAAGGCCGGGCAGCCGACGCTGCCGGGGTTCAGCACCAGGCACCCGTCCGGCCCGGTCACCAGCGCCTGCCGGTGCGAATGCCCGCACAGCACCACCTCCCGCCGCGAGTCCGCCCCCAGCCGCTCGGCCAGCGCCGCGCGCGAGGCCGGGGCGGTGCGGCCCTCCAGCGGCTCCTCCAGCAGGTTCTGCATGTCGTCGGCCGGGGTGCCGTGGCAGGCGAGGATGTCGCCGAGGTCGATGGTGGGCGGCAGGGCGTGGAGGATTTCGCACTGGGCGCGGGTCAGCGTGTCGCGCGCGAACTTGCCGCCCGGCGGCATCTGGTCGTCGGGCCGGTCCACCGCCCAACGGTCATGGTTGCCGCGCACGGAGCGGATGCCGAGTTCGCCGAGCAGGTCGAAGGTCTCGCGCGGCCAGAGCGGGCCGGCGACCCAGTCGCCGAGGTTGATGGTGTCGTCGACGCCACGGGTAGTGATGTCGGCCAGCACGGCTTCCAGGGCGAGGAGGTTGCCGTGGATGTCGGAGATGACGGCGAGGCGCATGGCGGGTTCCCCGGGGGTGGTTGCCCCGGGGCCGGCGCCGGGGCGGTCAGGATGGGACGGCGGGGGCGGTTGGGCAAGCCGGGCGGCGGCGGAGCGCCAGGCCCAGCAGCCCGGTGGCGAAGAGGGCGAGGCTGGCGGGTTCCGGGGTGGCTTCGGCTTCGCTGGCAAAGCCGAAGCTGGCGCCGCGGTAGTGGCCGGTCTCGGAGTTGGTGGAGGCTATGGTGATGGTGTCGCCGACCAGGCTCCAGGTCATGCCGGAGGAGAAATTTTCCTCGCTGAGCAGGGTCAGGCCGTCGAAGGCGCCGGGGGTCAGGGCGGTGAGGATGATGGTGTAGAGCGGCGGGGGCTCAACCCCCTCCCGGAGATCGGCGCCGAAGGCGAAGCCGGTGTCGCTGAAGTCGACGGCGACGCTGTTGGGGAAGTTCGCGCCGATGACGTTCGAGTCCACCGCGAACTCGATATAGGGCAGCATCTGCGGCGGCGGCGCATCCTTGTAGGTGCCGAAGGAATGCAGCACCTGGTCCTTGACGGTGACCTGGATGCCGTTTTCGTAGACGGCTTCTGTTCCGATCGCACCACTGTAGCCGGTGGCGATTCCGGTCGGCATGAAGCCCGTGGCGTAGTGGTGGGCGTAACGCTGGAGGCTGAAGAGATTGGTGCCGGGATTCTCGGCGGTGATGAAGCTGCCCTCGACCTTGACGCCCAGCAGGCCGGCTTCGGCGGGGGCGGCGGCTGCGAGCATCACCACGGTGGTGGCGGCGGCGGCGTTGAGCCAGTTCGACAT
>JBIPLY010000211.1:0-7030 GCA_044369385.1 Acetobacteraceae bacterium
CGGGTCACCACCTCGCGCGCCGTGCCGATGTCGCCGGCCAGTGCGGCATGGGTGGCGCGCACCGTGCCGTCCGGCCCGGCCACCGCCAGCAGCCGGGCGGCCAGGCGCCGGTCGATCGGGATGTCGGCCATTTCCTCGATGCGCGCCATCAGGTCGCCGATCCGCCGCGCGCAGGCGCCGAAGGCAAAGCTGCGGAACCCCGCCGAGCGCTCCAGCAGCCGCGCAAACCCCGCCGGGGCGAGCACCAGCGCCGCGGCCGGCTGCTCCACCACCGCCTCCGCGCTGGCCTGCGCGCCGGTCATCAGGCAGGTGGTGGACATGATGCAGGTCTGGCCGGGCCCGACGCGATACAGCACGATCTGCCGCCCCGAGCGCGCGATCCGCCGCACCACCACGCGGCCGGCCATCAGGAACGGATAGCCCGCGCACAGCTCGCCCGGCCGGAACAGCAGCGCGCCGGCCGGCAGGCGCATCGGCCGCGCCTGTGCTGCCAGCAGCGCCCGCGCCTCGGCCTCCAGCCCGGCCAGCGCCGGAAACGCCGCGAACACATCCTGTGCCATTGCCATGCTCCGCCCCGGCGATTCGACTTGCCACCGCCGGACATGCCCGGCACGATACGGTCAACAATCGGTCATATGGGGAGCGGGCGCGCGACGGGGAAGATGCACCGCCGCGCCCGCCACCATTGGAACAGGAGCAGGTGATGGCAAATTCCGCATGGCGCCGCTGGGCGCTGCCGGCCTTCATGGCCGGCGCTGCCCTGATCGCCGCCGTCCCGGCGGCCGCCCAGTCCACCACGCTGCGCTTCGGCCTCGATTCCGATGCCGACGCGCTCGACCCCACCCTGGCGCGCACCTATATCGGCCGCATCGTCTTCGCCAGCCTGTGCGACAAGCTGGTCGACATCGACGACAAGCTGAACATCCGGCCCCAGCTCGCCGAGCAGTTCGCCTGGCTCGACTCCAAGACCCTGGCCTTCAAGCTGCGCGCGGGCCTCACCTTCCACGACGGCACGCCGGTGGATGCCGAGGCGGTGCGCTACAGCCTGATGCGCCACCTGACCATGCAGGGCAGCACCCGGCGCGCCGAGATCGCCATGCTCGACAGCGTCGAGGTGATCGACGCGCTGAACGTCAAGCTGCACCTGAAGGCCGCCAGCGCGCCCTTCCTGGCCCAGCTCACCGACCGCGCCGGCATGATCATCTCGCCCAAGGCCGCCGAGGCCGCCGGCAAGGATTTTCCGCTCAACCCGGTCTGCGCCGGCCCGTTCAAGTTCACCGAGCGCGTCGCCCAGGACCGCATCGTGCTCGACCGCTTCCCCGGCTACTGGAATAACGGCGCCATCCACGTCGACCGCGTGATCTTCCGCCCGATCACCGATCCCTCGGTGCGGCTGGCCAATCTGCAGGCCGGGGCGCTTGATTTCATGCAGGGCATCGCGCCGACCGACGTCGCCAAGATCAAGGCCGACCCGCGGCTGCGCGCCGTGATCACCGATGGGCTCGGCTACCAGAGCCTGACCTTCAACATCGCCAACGGCACCCGCCCGCGCACGCCGATGATGACCGACGCCCGGGTGCGCCAGGCCTTCGCGCTCAGCCTGGACACCCAGGCGCTGGTCGATGTCGTCTATGCCGGCATCTTCACCCCGATCGCCCAGGCGGTGACCCCGGCCAGCCCGTACTACGTGCCGGAGATCAAGCCGCGCACCCGCGACATCGCCCGCGCCAAGGCGCTGCTGGCCGAAGCCGGGGTGAAGACCCCGCTGACCGTCGAACTGCTCGTCACGACGGCTCCCGAAGCAAGACAAACCGGCGAGGTGATCCAGTCGATGGCCAGCGAGGCCGGCTTCGACGTCAAGATCCGCTCCACCGAGGTGGTCACCGCGCTGAAGAACTCCGATGACGGCGACTACGAGGTGTTCTTCATCGGCTGGTCCGGCCGCGCCGACCCGGATGGCAACCTGTTCAGCTTCATCCACAGCAATGGCGGCCCGCTCAACGCCTCCAGATACCGCAGCCCGGAGGCCGATTCGCTGCTCGACCAGGCCCGCGCCGTCACCGATCCCGCCGCGCGCAAGCTGCTCTATTCCAAGCTGTTCGAGCGCCTCAACCAGGACCTGCCGCTGATGTATGTCTATGGCTGGAAGAACCTGTTCGGCCACAGCGCCAAGCTGTCCGGCTTCACCCCGGTGCCCGACGGCATCGTCCGGCCGCAGGGCATGAGGATCGCGCCATGATCCGCGGCCTCGCACTCGGCGCCCTGGCGCTTGCCCCGCTCGCCTTCGGCGTGGCCCTCCCGGCCGCCGCGCAGACGCCGGCCACCCTGCGCATCGGCCTGGCCGACGACCCGGACGCGCTCGATCCCACCCTGTCGCGCACCTATGTCGGGCGCATCGTGTTTGCCGCCCTGTGCAGCAAGCTGTTCGACATCGACGCCAAGCTGAACGTCGTGCCGCAGCTTGCCACCGGCTACGAATACACCGACCCGACGACGCTGGTGATCAAGCTGCGCCCGGGCGTCACCTTCCACGACGGCGAGAAGCTGGACAGCGCGGCGGTCAAGTACAGCCTCGAACGCCACGCCACCATGCAGGGCAGCACGCGGCGCGGCGAGATCAGCGCCATCGACCGCATCGAGACGCCGGATCCGCTGACCGTGAAGCTGATCCTGAAGGCGCCGTCCGCGCCGTTGCTGATCCAGCTCACCGACCGCTCCGGCATGATCGTCTCGCCCAAGGCCGCGATGGCGGCGGGCGCGGATTTCGGCAAGGCCCCGGTCTGCGCCGGCCCGTACAAGTTCGCCGAGCGCGTGCCGCAGGACCGCATCGTGCTGGAGAAGTTCGACGCCCACTGGAACGCCGCCGCCTACAGCTTTGCCCGCATCGTCTATCGCCCGATCATCGATGCCACCGTGCGCCTGGCCAATCTCCAGGCCGGCGCGATCGATTTCGGCGAACGCTTCCAGCCCTCCGACACCGCCGAGATCAAGAAGGACCGCCGCCTCACCCTGGTCCAGAACGCCGGGCTGGGCTTCCAGAGCCTGCTGTTCAACCACACCAACGGCACCCGCCCGCGCACGCCGATGATGACCGACGCCCGCGTGCGCCAGGCCTTCGCCATGGCGATCGACCGCGCGGTGATCAACGAGGTCGTCTATGCCGGGGTCCACACGGTCAACCCGCACTTCGTCTCGCCGGACAGCCCGTTCTTCCCCGCCGACGTCAAGGCGCCGGCGCGCGACCCGGCAAAGGCCCGCGCCCTGCTGGCCCAGGCCGGCGTGACCACACCGCTGGTGGTCGAACTGATGCTGGCCAACAACCCCGACCTGCGCCAGGCCGGCGAGGTGATCCAGTCGATGGCCGCCGAGGCCGGCTTCGACGTGAAGCTGCGCTCCACCGAATTCGTCACCGCCCTGCAAGCCTCCGACAAGGGCGACTACGAGGTCTTCCTGATCGGCTGGTCCGGCCGCGCGGACCCCGACGGCAACGTCTACAGCTTCACCCATACCGGCCCGCCGAACCTGAACGCCTCCGGCTACGCGAACAAGCAGGTCGACGAATGGCTGAACCAGGCCCGCGCCGTCTCTGCCACTGCCGAACGCCGCGCGCTGTATGCCAGGATCTCCGCCCAGCTGCTGACCGATCTGCCGCGCATGTATCTCTACACGCCGAACAACATCTTCGCGATGTCCACCAGGGTGCGCGGCTTCGTGCCGGTGCCCGACGGGATGGTGCGCCTGACCGGCATGTCGATCGCGCCATGACAAGGAGCCCAGCCATGACCCTGCGCACCACCGCCCTCGCGCTTCTCGCCACCTTGCCGCTGGCCCTTCCGGCGGCAGCCCAGGACCTGCCGCAACTGCGCGTGGCGTTCCCCGAGGACGCCGACGTGATGGACCCCACCACGGGGCGCGCCTATGTCCAGCGCGTGGCCCTGCTCAACATGTGCGAGGGGCTGTTCGACACCGACGCGCAGCTTCGCATCGTGCCGCGCCTGGCGCTGTCGTATGAGTGGCCCGATGCGCAGACGCTGATGGTCAAGCTGCGCCCGGGCGTGAGCTTCGCCGATGGCACCCCGGTCGATGCCGCCGCGGTGAAATACAGCATCGAGCGCCACCAGACCTTCACCGGCACCGCCCGCCGCGGCGACCTCGCCAGCCTCGCCGCCGTCGAGATCGTCGATCCGCTGACGGTGCGCTTCCGGCTGAAGGGGCCGGACGTGGTGTTCCTCAGCCAGCTCGCGGTGCGCGCCGGCGTGCTGGTCTCGCCGACGGCCGCCGAGGCGGCGGGCAAGGATTTCGGGCAGAAGCCGATCTGCGCCGGGCCGTACCGCTTCCTGGAGCGCGTCGCACAGGACCGCATCGTGCTGGAGAAGGTGGCGAACTACTGGGACGCCGCGAACTACCATTTCTCGCGCATCACCTTCCGCCCGATCGCCGACAGCACGGTGCGGCTGGCGAATCTGCGCGCCGGCGCCATCGACATCAACATGAACGTGCCGCCCACCCTGGCCGAGGAGGTGCGCAAGGACGCACGCCTCAAGCTGCACATTTTCGACGGGCTCGGCTATGCCGGGCTTACGGCGAACATGGGCCGCAACAACACCACCCCGGGCCCGTTCGGCACCGACAAGCGCATCCGCCAGGCCTTCGACCTCGCCATCGACCGCAAGGCGATCGTGGACGTGGTGTTCAACGGCGTGCACGCCCCGAACGCCTATCCGGTGCCGCCGACCAGCCCGTTCTTCGATCCCGCCCTGCCGCAGCCCAGGCGCGACGTCGCCCGGGCGCGGGCGCTGCTGGCGGAAGCCGGGGTGAAGCTGCCCTTCGTGGTCCAGCTGACCGTCATCAACAACGCCGAGGCGGTGCAGGTCGCCGAGGTCATGCAGTCCATGGTGGCCGAGGCGGGGTTCGAGCTGAAGCTGAACACGATGGAGTTCGTCTCCACCCTGAACGCGGCGGACAAGGGCGACTACACCGCCTGGACGGTGGGCTGGACCGGCCGCCCGGACGTGGACGGCAACCTGCGCGACCTGCTCTACACCGGCGCCGGCACCAACTATGTCGGCTACAGGAACCCCGCGTTGGACATGCTGCTGGATCAGGGCCGCAGCACGGCGGACATGGCGACGCGCATGGCGACGTACCGGAAGATCTATGCGCTGCTGCGCGACGACCTGCCGATCATCTACCTGTACAACGCGCGCTGGAGCTTCGGCATGTCGGCCAAGGTCGAGGGTTTCGTCCCCGTGCCGGATGGCATGTTGCGCCTGGGTGGCGTGAAGCTCGCCCGATGAGGGGCCATCTCGGCGCCCGCATCCTGCAGGTCATCCCCACGCTGCTGCTGGTCAGCATCCTGGTGTTCGGCCTGCAACAGCTCATGCCCGGCGACCCCGCTTTGGTCCTGGCCGGCGAGGAGCGCGACCCGGAGGTGCTGGAGCAGATCCGGCGCGAACTGAAACTCGACCAGCCCCTGGTGATGCAGTATTTCTACTGGATCACCAATGTGTTGCAGGGCGACCTTGGCTTCTCCTGGCGCATCCGCCAGCCGGTCACGGAGCTGGTCGCCACCAAGCTGCCGGTGACCCTCCAGCTCGCCGCCATGGCCTTCGTCATCGCCGTGTGCATCGGCGTGCCGATGGGCGTGCTCTCGGCGGTGAAGAAGAACACCGCCTGGGACTACATGGCCAACGGCATCGGCCTGGCCGGGCTGTCCACGCCGAACTTCTGGCTCGGGATCATGCTGATCCTGCTGGTCTCGGTGCATCTCGGCTGGCTGCCGCCCTCGGGATACGTGCCGCCGACCGAGGACTGGCGCCAATCCTTGGCCACCACCATCATGCCCGCCTTCGTGCTCGGCAACGCCATCTCGGCGGTGCTGATGCGCCACACCCGAAGTGCCATGCTGACCGCGCTGCAACAGGATTACGTCCGCACCGCGCGGGCCAAGGGCCTGACCGAATGGCTGGTGGTGACCAAGCACGCGCTGCGCAACGCGCTGGTCCCCGTGGTCACGCTGGGGGCGCTGGAGCTGGGCACGCTGTTGTCCGGCGCGGTGCTGACCGAACAGGTCTTCTCCATCCCCGGCTTCGGCAAGATGATCGTCGATGCCGTCTTCAACCGCGATTACCCGGTGGTCCAGGGCGTGGTGCTGGTCACCGCCACGGTCTACGTCTCGCTCAACCTGATCGCCGACATCCTCTATGTCATGATCAATCCGCGGCTGCGCGGCGCATGAGCAGCACCGTGGCAAATGCCGTTCCCGCCAACAGTGCCGGCGCCGTCATGGCGGTGGCCTCGCAATCCCCCGCCCGCCTGGCGGTGCGCCGCTTCCTCGCCCGCCCCGCCGCCGTCGTCGGCCTGGTGGTGGTGGTGGTGTTCGTCGCCGCCGCCCTGCTGGCCCCCTGGATCGCGCCCTTCGACCCGATCAAGACCAGCTGGACCATGATCCGCAAGGCGCCGTCCTGGGCGCATTGGATGGGCACGGACGAGAACGGCCGCGACGTGTTCAGCCGCGTCATCTGGGGCGCGCGGGCCAGCCTGACCGCCGGGGTGATCTCGGTGACCATCGCCACCACCGTCGGCGTGCCGATCGGCCTGCTGGCGGGTTTTGCCGGCGGCAAGACGGACATGATCATCGGCCGCCTGGTCGATGCCATGCTGGCCTCGCCGTTCCTGATCCTGGCCATCGCGCTGGCCGCCTTCCTGGGGCCGAGCCTGCAGAACGCGATGATCGCCATCGGCATCACCGCCACACCGATCTTCGTGCGCGTTGCCCGCGGCGCCACAATCGACGCTGCCACCAACGATTACGTCGAAGCGGCGCGGGCCTTGGGCAACCCGCCCTGGCGCGTCGCGGTGCGCCATGTGCTGCCGAACATCATCCCGCCGGTGATGGTGCAAGCCACCCTGGCCATCGCCGGGGCCATCATCGCCGAGGCCAGCCTGTCCTTTCTCGGCCTGGGGCAGCAGCCGCCGGCCCCGTCCTGGGGCAGCATGCTGAACTCCGCCCAGCGCTTCCTCAGCCAGG
>JBIPLY010000212.1:0-7026 GCA_044369385.1 Acetobacteraceae bacterium
CTGTTCGGCATCGGCCTGCTCGGCCTGGCGGCGGTGCGGCGGCGGGCGGCCTAGCAGCCCGCGAACGCCCCCGCCGCAGCGTCCCAGCAGAACCGCTCAACCGGCAGCGCCGCGCGCGGCTTGCCGGCCTCGGTGCGGCTGCCGGTGACCGTCAGGCGCCCGTCGCGGCCGACCGCCACCGCCCATTTCTCCTCCTTGGCAAACCGCGCCTGCGCCGTGTCCGCGCGCAGCGTCGGGTGTTCCCAGAGCAGCTTCGCCGCCCCGTCCACCACCGCCACCAGCCGCGCCGCATCCTCGCGGTATCCGGTGCCGGTGCCCACCGTCGCCTCGGCCAGCAGCGTGGCGCCGACGCCCGGCAGCACCGGGCCGGGCTTCATCGTGCGCACATGCCCGGCCGCGATCGGCGCCCCCATCGGCTTGCCCGCGCAATCCAGCGCGAAGAGCCGCCCGTCCATCGGCCCGAACCAGGTCACCGCCATCCACTGCATCGGCCCCTGGCGCAGCATCCGGCTGGCCAGCTCCGGATACGGCCCGCCGGGCATCAGCGCCTCCGCCGCCGGGCGCACGCAGCCCTGCGCCGCCGCCGGTCCCGCCAGCAGCAGCCAAACCGCGATCAGCCGCAGCATCCGCCCGCCTCCGTGTCGTACTTGTCATGGTGGCGCAGCCAGGACATCGGTGCGGCCAGCCCGCCCTCGTTGCGCCCCAGCGGCGCCAGGTCCAGCAGCATGTAGGTGCCGATCACCGTCTCGTCGCCGCGCCCGAAGGTGGCATAGGTGTGGTACACCGCCCCGTCCGTGTCGCGGTAGAACGCCGAGGTCCCCGGCAGCTCGCCGCTGTCCGTCGTCGGGCGATAGTTGTATTCCGCCCGCCCGGCCGCGGCATCCTCCTTGGCGATGGTCACGCCGAAATCGGCGTTGAAGTCGCAGCCGTTGGAGGAGATGAAGTCGAACTTCCACCCCATCCGCGCCCGGAACGCCAAAAGCTTGTCCAGCGGCGCGCGCGCCACCGCCACAAACCCAACCCCCTTCGCGTCGAGGTGCGGCAGCGCCCCGTCCATGTGGTCGGCCCCGAACGAACAGCCGACGCAGCCCTGTTCCCAGTCCGGCCCGAACATGAAGTGCTGCACGATCAACTGCTGCCGCCCGCGAAAAAGCTCCCCCAGCGTCGCCGGCCCGCGCTCGGTGTCGAACCGATACGGCTTCTCCACCCGCACCCACGGCAGCGCCGCCCGCGCCGCATTGATCGCATCGCGCTCCCGCGTATGCGCCTTCTCGCGTTCCAACAGCGCCACCCGCGCCGCGCGCCATTCGTCCCGTGACACCACGGGGTTCATGGCAGCCTCCCCGCCAGCTCCGCGAGCTGGTCGGTGGCCATCCCCCAGCCCGCGTGGAACCCCATCGCCTCATGCTGCGCGCGATCGGCCTCCGACCAGTGCCCGCACACCGCCGCATAGCGCGTGCCGCCGGCTTCGTCGTCGAACGTGATCGTCCCCACCATGAACGGCTTGGCCGAGGGCACCCAGGCGCCCACGAACGCATCGGTGAACACCAGGCGCGCGCCCGCCACCACCTCCAGATACACGCCGCGGTTCGGCATCTCCTCGCCGTTCGGCCCCTGCATCACCACCAGGCTGGACCCGCCGGCGCGAACGTCCAGCTCGGCATGGGAGACACCCCACGGCTTCGGACAGAACCACTGCTTCAGCAGGTCCGGCTCGGTCCAACAGCGCCACAGCTTGGCGCGGGCCACCGGAATGTGGCGCGAGAGCGTCAGGTCGTAGGTCATGGTTCACCCCTCAAGGAAAGAAAGCCGTTCTTTTTTGAGAAAAAGAGGACTCTTGCTTAAGCCATCGCCGCCCTGGGCGCCCGGAACGTGGTCGCGATCAGCAGCGCCCCCACCCCGATCGCCGCCGAGGCCGCGTACATCCACAGGTAATCGCCGCCCACCCCGCGCAGCCAGCCGCCGATCACCGGCCCGCTGGCCATGCCGAAGGTCGCCGCCATGCTGACCGCGCCGAACGCCGTGCCCATCACCGCCGGCCCGAACCAGTTGCGCACCAGCACCGCGTACAGCGGCATCACCGCGCCATAGGACAGCCCGAACACCATGCCCAGGATCAGGAACTGCGTCGGTTCGCTGATGGTGACATAGGCGGCGATCGCCGCGGCCTGCAGCAGCAGCGCCATCAGGATGGTCGGCTTCTCGCCCAGCCGGTCCGCCACCATCCCGCCCCCGATCCGCCCGGCAATGCCTGCCAGACCCTGCGCGCCCAGCAGGGTGGCCGCCGTCATCGGCGCGATGCCGCAATCCACGGCGTAGCTCACCATGTGGAACATCGGCCCCGAATGCGCCGCACAGCAGCAGAAATAGGTGAAGGCGACCACCAGCAGCGCCGGCGAGCGCAGCGCGGCGCCGGCTGTCATCCCGCCCCCGCCGGTGGCCACCGGCTCGGCCGGCGGCGCGCGCAGCAGCAGCGCCATCGGCAGCACCGCCGCCCAGACCAGCAGCCCGATCACGGTGAACGCCATTCGCCAGCCATACTCGGCGATCAGCCAGGTGGAGAGCGGCGCCATCACCAGCGTGCCCATCCCCATCCCGGCCGTGACCAGCGCCACGGCCAGCCCCCGCCGCCGCTCGAACCAGCGCGAGGCGCTCGATGTCAGCGGCGCCATGTACGCCCCCGCGCCGATCCCGCCGAGCACGCCGAAGGCCAGTTGCAGCTCCAGCACCGTCCCGGCCCGCCCGGCCAGCACCAGGCCCAGCCCCTGGATCGCCCCCCCGGCCAGCACCACCGCGCGCGTGCCCCAGCGATCCGACAGCGTGCCCCAGCCGAAGCCGGCCACCCCCATCGCCAGGAAGGCGAACATCGAAGCGGTGGCCACCTGCGTGCGCGACCACCCCTCGGCGGCCTCAAGCGGCGGCAGGAACACGCCCAGCGCCACGATCCCGCCCATGCCGAGACAGGTGATCGCGATCCCGGCCGCCACGATCACCCAGCCATAGGCCCTATCCATTGCCCGCCTCCCCCAGAAGCATCGCCACATACCGCCGCAGATGCGAAACCGACGCGCGGGCCGCCGCCATGTCCCCGCCCGCCTTGGCCAGCACGAAGCCGCCCTGCAGCACCGCCTGCGTGAACTGCGCCAGGCTTTCGGCCGTCCAGTCCGCCCCGGCCGGCCGCGCCGCCGCGATATCGGCGACCAGGGTTGCCGCATGATCCGCAATCACCGCGCCGCAGGCCTCGCGCAGCGCCGGATGGCTCGCCCAGGCCTCCTGCACCAGCGTGCCGACGAAGCAGGTTCCGGCGCCCAGGTCATCGCCCAGCAGGGCGGCGCGGTAGTCGATATAGGCCAGCACCCGCGCCGCGGGATCGGCCGGCAGGTGATAGGGGGCGGCGGCGAACAGCGCCCCGCTGCGCGCCCCCCAATGCTGGGCGGCGGCCACGCCGAGGGCCTCTTTGGTCTTGAAATGATGGAAGAAGCTGCCCTTGGTCACCCCCGCCGCGGCGCACAGCGCATCCACCGAGGTGCCGGCCCAGCCCTGTCGCCGCACCAGGTCCAGGGCGGCGTCCATCAGGCGCGTGCGGGCATCGGGGGCATTCATGGCGGCAACCATACCGATTGGTCGGTATGGAGTCAACGCCGAGCCCGGCCCCAAATGCGGCGAAATAATGTTGCCCCGCCCCGATGCAATCGCATTCCTGATCCCCATATCCGATAGAACGTCGAAAATCCTTCGGCGGAGCCCGCAAGTTTTCCCGCGCGCCGCAAGGAACCACTGTCATGAAAACTCCCATCTGGACCATGCCGGCGATTTGGGGCGTAGTGGCCGGCGGCATTGCGATGTCCACCGCTGGATTTTCCTATTTCGGCTGGCATACCGCGCGTGACACCCGCAGCATTGCCGAAGACAGCGCCCGTGCCGCCACGACGGCCGCCCAGCTGCCGATCTGCATCGCCAAGGCGCGCGCGGATGCCGATCCCGCCCTGCTGGCCAAGCTGCGCGCCGAAACCTCGTCCTACACCCGCGGCGAGATCGTGCGCACCGCCGGCTGGGCCACGCTGCCGGGCATGGTCGCGGCGGATACCAACCTGGCCAGCGCCTGTTCCGAGCGCCTGATGGCCCCGGCGGGCTGAGCGGCATGTACACCGCCCGCCCGGAACTGGGCATCAAGCGACTCTGCGTCTCCTGCGCCGTGCGCTTCTACGACCTCGGCCGCGCCCCCGCCCTCTGCCCCGCCTGCGGCACCGAACAGCCGCCGCCGCGCCCGCGCAGCGCCCCCCTGCCGCGCGGCACCTCCTGGGCCCGTCGCCCCGGCCCGGCGGCCGCCCCGGCCCCGGAAGCCGCCGAGGACGAGGCCATCCCCTTGCTGGACGCCGCCGATCCGGAGGAAGATGCCGAGGACGACGACGAGGACATCGCCGAGATCGCCCCCGCCACGGAGGAAGAGCCCCTGTGAGTGCCCAGACCGGCGTGACCGCCTACACCCTGGTCCGCCACAGCGCCTACGCCCAGGCCGCCGACCCCGCCTTCGAAGAAGCGCTGGAACCCGCCGCCCTGGACCAAACAGCGATCTACCGCGTCCGCGCCGCCGGCGGCCCCATCTTCCCCAGCCGCGCCGAAGCCGAAGCCGCCATCCCCGGCGCGCGCGGGCACTTCGCCAACCTGCGCATCGGGGGGGCCGAGGTGTTCGTGTTGGGCTGAGCCCAAGGCAAGGCGAGGGCTCTGCCCTCGACCCGCTGGGGCCGGCGGCCCCAGACCCCATTACCTCGCTCCCGCTTCGGAGTGCCCCTCGCGGCCCAATTGCGAACCCGCTATTGTTGCGGCCTCGTCGCAGAAGGGCCGCACGCGCATGAAGCTGACCGGGCCGCTCGTGGCGATCGGCCTCATCCTCACGACTGCGGCACACGCACAACCGCCCCCCGCGGCACCGGCTGTCGCCCTGGCGCCTGCGCAGCCCACTCCGCCGCCTCTGCCCAGCGCGGCCGAAGATGCGCTGCGCGACGCCCGCGAGGAGACGCGCAAGGCCCAGGACGCCTATGCCGCAGCCGACAAACGCCTCAGCGACTTCGCCGCCTTCGGCAGTTCGATCACCGCCGGCTTCGGCGTGGTCGCGGGGTTGTTCGGCGTGCTCATCACCGCGGTCGTCATCTTCTTCACCGTCCGCACCTCTACCACCGCCCGCATCGAGGCCCGCGAAGCCGCCACTGAAGCCCTAGCCCGCATGCGCACCGAGCTTGACCAGGAGGTCAAGCGCATGACCGACGACGCGTTGAGCGGCCGGGAGGCCACCTCCCTGGCAAAGGCCGAGCTGGAGGCCATGCTGGCCCAGATCCGCGGTGCCAAAACAGAGGCGGACCAACATGTCGATGTGATACGCGCCGCCGCTGCCAGATTGGACCTTGGCTTCCAACCCTTAGAGGGCGCAAAGGCTGCGCTCGCGCCTGCCCCTGCCGTCGCGGATCAGGCAAAGCAGGCGTTGGCCAAGCCCGAGCCCGAGCGCAGTTTCTCGGACTGGTTGGCCGTGGGTTTGGCGGCCGTCGGGGGGAGTCGGGAGGACGATGCCAATGCGGCGTATGCCCGCGCCGCCGACCTTGCACCGGACCCATCGAGCCGCCGCACCGCCCTGTCGCTCCAGGCCGATTTGGCATGGAAACAAAAGCGCTACGCCGAAGCGCTTTTCTTGCTGGACCGTATCTTGGGCATGCAGTCTGCTCTTCCTGCCGAGAGTATTGCCCGCGCGCTGTTCAACAAGGGCATCGCGCTCGGTGCGCTGGGCCGCGGCGCCGACGAACTCGCCACCTATGACGACCTGTTCGCCCGCTTCGTCAACGAACCCGCGCCCGCCCTGCGCGCTCAGGTGGCCAAGGCGCTAAACAACAAAGGCATCACGCTCGGCACGCTGGGGCGCTACGCGGAAGCACTCACCGCCCATGACGCCCTGCTCGCTCGCTACATCGACGACCCCACGCCGGCCTTGCACGATCAGGTGGCCAAGGCACTGTTCAACAGGGGCGTCACGCTCGGCGCGTTGGGGCGCGACGCCGACGAACTTGCCGCCTATGATGGCCTGATTGCCCGCTTCGCCGACGACCCCGCGCCCGGCCCGCGCGAACAGGTGGCCAAGGCGCTGGTCAACAAGGGCAACCGACTCGGCGCGCTAGGGCGCGACGGTGAGGCGCTCGCCGCCTATGACGACGTGATCACCCGCTTCGCCGACGACCCCGCGCCCGCCCTGCGCGAACTTGTGGCCAACGCGCTGCTCAACAAGGGAGTCAGGCTCGGCAAGCTGGGGCGCGGCGCCGACGAACTCGCCGCCTATGACGACCTGCTCGCCCGCTTCGCCAATGACCCCGCGCCCGCCTTGCGCGAACAGGTGGCGAGGGCGCTGCTCTACAAAGGCATCACGCTCGGCCAACTTGGCCGCACCGCCGACGCCCGCGCCACCTATGACGACCTCCTCACCCGCTTCGCCGACGACGCCGCGCCGGCGATTCAGGCACTCGTCGCAAGGGCACGGACCCTTCGCCCCAGTCCCTGAAGCCCACAAATTCACCCTTCCTTGATCCCGCCCATGGCACCCAGCGCGCTCCATCGCGCGGATCAGGAAGCGGCATGAGCGGCAGCACCACGGTTCTCGACAACACCACCGACGGCACCAAGGCGCTGGGCGTCGGCGGCACCACCACCACCGCCACCACCCTGCGCGGCGAGGTGTTCACCACCGCCGGCACCTCCACCTGGTCGCTGACCGGCATCCGCCTGGGCCTGGCGTCGACCAGCGCCGGCACCAAGTCGTTCACCCTGTCGCTCTACGCCACCGCCTCCAACGCCCCCTCCGGCGCGGCACTCAGCAGCGTGTCGCTCTCCGTGGCACTCACCACCACGGCGGCGTATGTCCAGTTCAGCACCGCCGCACTCGGCGTCTTGGCCAATGTCAGCCTCAGCGCCGCGACCCAGTATGCCCTGGTCATGACCAGCACGGACTCGGTGCGCTGGGCCACCCATACCACCCAGGCCGTGCCG
>JBIPLY010000213.1:0-6974 GCA_044369385.1 Acetobacteraceae bacterium
ATGAAGGAGACCGGCTTTCCGTCGCCCTTCATCGACATCATGATGTTCAGCCCGGCCTCGCGCACGCTGGCGATGTCGGCCTGGAAGCCGGGATCCGTGGCGCGCACCACGGCGCCGGGATAGCCGAGATCGGCCATCATCGTGTCCAGCTCGGCGAGTTTCGCCAGCAGGGTGGCATCGTCATGGCCGTGGAACTCGACCAGCAGGATGGAATCCGGCTCGCCGATCAGCATCCGGTCGATGGTGGGGCGGTAGATCGGGATGGCGCGGCCGAGATCGATCATGGTGCGGTCGACCAGCTCGACAGCTTCGGGGTCGAGCGTCACCAGATGCTGGCTGGCGGCCATGGCGGCGCGGAAGGTGGGGAACTGGCAGATGCCCAGCATCTTGCGCGGTTTGATCGGGTGCAGGACGAGTTCGAGCGCCGCCGAGAAGGCCAGCGTGCCCTCGCTGCCGACCAGCAGGCGGGCCAGGTTCTCGCGGCCGGCGGCGCGGGCGGCAGGCGTCAGGGTTTCGATGTTGTAGCCGCCGACGCGGCGCAGCTCGGCGGGGAAGCGGGCGGCGATCTCGTCGGCCTCCGCTGCACCCAGCGCGCGCAGATCCTGGATCAAGGCGGCGATGCGGGCGGGGATGTCGGCGCCGAGATTGTCGGGCAGGGCGCCGAAGCGGTGGGCGGTGCCGTCGGCCAGGATCGCGTCGATGGCGCTGACATTGTCGGCCATCAGCCCGTAGCGGATCGACTTGCTGCCGCAGGAGTTGTTGCCCGCCATGCCGCCGAGGGTGCAGCGGGCGTGGGTGGAGGGGTCGACCGGGAAGAACAGGTTGTGCGGCTTCAGCGCGGCGTTGAGGTGGCCGAGCACCAGGCCCGGCTCCACCAGCGCCCGGCCGGCGGCGGGGTCGACCGCCAGCACCCGGCGCAGGTGTTTCGAGCAATCGATCACCAGGGCACGGTTGACGGTCTGCCCGCACTGGCTGGTGCCGCCGCCGCGGGGCAGCACGGGGATGCCGGCTTCGCGGGCGATGGACAGGGCGGCCTGGACGTCGGCGATGGTCTTGGGGACCAGCACGCCGATCGGGGTGACCTGGTAGATCGAGGCGTCAGTGGCGTAACGGCCACGATCGGCGGCGGCGAACAGCACCTCGCCCTCGGTCTCGCGGCGGAGGCGGTCGGCGACGGATGCGGTGGCGAAGGGGGCGTTCATGGGCCAGGATAGGCGCCTGGACCCCTGTTTTGGCAAGAAGGCGCATCGTGACCCTGGACCCCCTGCTGACCGCGCCGTTGCTGGTGCAGCTTCATGCCGCGGCCGCCGCCGCGGCCTTCGTGCTGGGGCTGGTGCAGTTCGCCGCGCCCAAGGGGACGCTGCCGCACCGGAGGCTGGGCTGGGTCTGGGTGGGGCTGATGGCGGTGGTGGCGCTGACCAGCTTCGGCATCCGCGAGGTGGCGGGGCCGGGGCAGCTGTCGTGGATCCACCTGTTGTCGATCCTGACGCTGGTGATGCTGCCGGTGGCGATCATGGCGGTGCGGCGCGGGCGGGTGGCGGCGCACAAATGGACCATGGTCTGGCTGTTCATCGGCGGGCTGGTGATCGCCGGGGGCTTCACCTTCATCCCGCCCCGCGTGCTGGGGCGCGCGGTGTTCGGCTGAACGCAAACCGGCCGGAGGATGCCCGGCCGGAATGGCTTTGTCAGGTTGGCGGAGCAGGCGCGCCGCCGGGTAACCCTTAGGCGCGGCGCCGCCGGGCGGCGAGAGCGGCGATGCCGACGCCGAAGATCAGCAGCGAGGCCGGCTCCGGGGTCTCGTTGACCTCGACATCGACGAAGCTGATCAGGTTGCGCAGCAGGGCCTGCGATTCGGCGTTGGCGTCAGTCTGCATGAAGTTCACGTCGAAGATCGCGGTCAGCGCGCCGGCGGAGGCGTTGGCCATGTCGCCGACGCCCCAGGCCACGCCGGTGCCGTTGCTGGAGCCGTCGACGGAGATATACTGGCCGGTTGTCCCCGCCGAGGTGACGCCACCCGGCGCGCTGTAGGAGACGATGTTGCCGGCGATGGTGTTCGGGCCGGTGAAGGGCGCCAGCACGGTCTGGGTGCTGTCGGGGGTCGTAAATGTCAGCGAGTCACCCGTGGCATCGTCGATCAACGCCAGGACCGAGTTGTTGCGGCTGGTGAAGAAGCTGTTCTCGCCCATCACGAACATGCCGCCGCCGGATTGCAGGAAGGCGAGGTACTGCGCCTGCTCACCGCCCGTCATCGCGCCGGCGTTGCTGAAGCGAATGTCCCAGATCTGGTTGAAGCCGCCAAAGCTGCCCGGCACGGTGTCAGCGATGGTCACCGTGTTGCCGGCGGCGATGTGCAGGTTGCTGAGCTGGGTGGTGATGCTGCTGGTGGTGCCCACTTCGCTGGTGCTGCTGCTGCCGTTGACGATCAGGATGCTGCCGGCCAGCGCCTCGGCGGAAAACAGCACGGCGGCGGCGGCGGTGGCGAGCAAGAGCTTCTTCATGGGATCTGTCCTTCGGACGGCTGGAAACGGCAATCGTCGTTCTTCCCAAGCAGGTTTTGTGCCAAGCAGGAACGGCAATGGATTTCAATCGCTTGCCCGTTCCCGCCGCGCCGACAGCGGCAAGAGTGTCAACTTTTCCGACGCGATTCCGTTGCCGAAGCCGGTTTGCTGAAGAAACCGTAAACCCCGGGCCAGGCGCGCCGAATTGGCAAAGCCGGGCCGGGCGGCCATGCTGCGCCGGAGCGAGGAGCATCCCCATGGCCTATTTCGAGAGCAAGCCCGGCGCCGGGCGCCATTTCCTGCAGATCCCAGGGCCGACCAACGTGCCGGACCGGGTGCTGCGCGCCATGGACAATCCTACCATGGACCATCGCGGCCCCGATTTCGGCCGTCTTGGCGCGCAGGTGCTGGCCAGGCTCAAGCAGGTGTTCCAGACCGAGGGCCATGTGGTGATCTATCCCGCCAGCGGCACCGGCGCCTGGGAAGCCGCGCTGGTCAACACGCTGTCGCCTGGCGACACCGTGCTGATGTGCCGCACCGGCTGGTTCGCGCATCTGTGGCACGAGATGGCCAGCCGGCTGGGCCTGGTGGCGCAGTTCGTCGAGACCGACTGGCGGCGGGGCGCGGATGTGGCGGCGATCGGGGCGGCGCTGGCCGCGGATTCCGGGCATCGAATCCGCGCGGTCTGCGTGGTGCACAACGAGACCTCGACGGGCTGCACCAGCCGGATCGACGAGGTGCGCGCGGCGATCGATGCCGCGAAGCATCCGGCGCTGCTGATGGTGGACACGATTTCGTCGCTGGGCAGCATCGACTACCGGCATGACGAATGGGGCGTGGATGTGACCGTGGCCGGGTCGCAGAAGGGGCTGATGCTGCCGCCGGGGCTGTCGTTCAACGCGGTCTCGGCCAAGGCGCTGGCGGCGGCCGAGGGGGCGCGCCTGCCGCGCAGCTACTGGGACTGGCGGCCGATGCTGGCGGCCAATGCCACCGGGTATTTCCCGTTCACGCCGGCGACGAACCTGCTGTACGGGCTGGATGCCGCCTGTGCCATGCTGCTGGAGGAAGGGCTTTCGAACGTCTTCGCCCGCCATGACCGGCATGCCGAAGCCACGCGCCGCGCGGTGCGGGCCTGGGGGCTGGAGGTGCAGTGCGCCGATGCGCGGCACTATTCCTCGGCGTTGACCGCGGTGCGGGTGCCGGAGGGGCATAGCGCCAATGCGCTGCGGGCGGTGATCCTGGAGCGGTTCAACATGTCGCTGGGCAACGGGCTGGGCCAGCTCAACGACCGGGTGTTCCGCATCGGGCATCTTGGCGAGTTCGGCGATCTCTCCCTGATCGGCACGCTGGGCGGGGTGGAGATGGGGCTGCGGGCGGCCGGGGTGCCGCATTCCGCCGGAGGGGTGCAGGCGGCGATGGGGTATCTGGCCGGGAATTGAGGCCGGGTTGATCCAGGTCATCGGCATGAAGCCAGCGCAGACCTAGACTCTCTGCGAAACGCCCCCAGGACGGGGGCGGCGGAGAGCGCAGGATGGCCACGATCTTCTGGAACGTCTTCAACGGCACCTGGAGCGACGGGTCGAGCTGGCTGGGCGGGGTTGCGCCAGGCAACGGTGACACCGCGGTGGTGGCGCATGGCACGTTGACCAACGCCACGGCGGACATGTCCGGGCTGAACATCGTCGGACAGACGATCGAGATCGTGGCGGCGAACCAGTTGACGGTGTCGGGCACCACGCTGGGCGCCACCACCTCGCTGCGCAGCATCGACGCGGACGGGCTGGTGATCGCGGCCACCGGCTTCAACCAGTTCGCCGGCACGGTGACGCTGGAAGCGGAGACCAGCCTCTATCTGATCCCCGGCATCACCTCGACGATCCTGAACACGGGCACCATCACGGCGAATGCGCCGGTGGTCGTGCTGGGGGCCGGGGTGCTGATCAACCAGGGCACGATCAGCGTGGCGCCGAAGGACGCGGAGTCGGAGGCGTCGTTCCGGGTGCCGAGCTTCGGCGTGGTGACCGAGAACCAGGGGTTGATCGACATCGTGGGCGCGTCCGGGGCGCCGGTGGGCAACACCACCGCGGCGTTCGAGACCGTCACCGGCGGGGGCACGATCCGCGCCGCCAATGCCGAGGTGACCTTCCTGGGCAGCGTGGCCGCGGGCAGCTTCGAGTTCGCCGACGCCACCGCGGTGCTGAACCTCAACCTCGGCGCCTCGGCATTCGGCGCGGTGATCAAGGGCTTCCAGATCGGCAACCGGATCGACCTGGGGCTGACCGCGGCCGATGCGGTGGAGTTTGTGCCGGTCCCTGGCTTTCCCGGGACGCTGAACATCTCCAACGCGGGCACGCTGGTCGCGTCGCTGACGATGGACGGGTCCTATAGCAGCGGCTCCTTCGCGCTGGCCGATGGCGGCGGCGAAATGGCGCTGACGGTGCCGTGCTTCGCGCAGGGCACGCGGCTGACGACGCGGCGCGGCGAGGTGGCGGTGGAGGCGCTTTCGGTGGGCGATGTGCTGCCGACGCACCTGGGCGGGGCTTCGGCGCGGGTGGTGTGGATCGGCCGGCGGCGGGTGGCGTGCGGGCTGCATCCGCGGCCGCAGGATGTGATGCCGGTGCGGGTGCGGGCGGGCGCCTTCGCCGCGGGGGTGCCGGCGCGCGACGTGGTGCTGTCGCCGGACCATGCCGTGTTTGTCGATGGGGTGCTGGTGCCGGTGCGCTACCTGCTGAACGATGCGACCATCGTGCAGGAGACGGTGGCCGAGATCACCTATTGGCATGTCGAGCTGGAGCGGCACGATGTGATCGCGGCGGCCGGGCTGGCGGTGGAGAGCTATCTGGACACCGGCAATCGGGGCGATTTCGCCAACGCGCCGGGCGTGATGCGGCTGCATCCCGAGTTTGCCGCGGATGTGGCGAGTGCGGCCTGGCAGAGCCGGGCCTGTGCGCCGCTGCACCTGGCCGGGGCGGTGGTGGAGGCGGTGCAGCGCCGGCTGTTGGCGCGGGCGCGGGCGCTGGGCTGGCGGATGCGCCGGGCGGCAAGTCTGCGGGTGTATGTCGACGGCAGGCGGGTGCGGCCGGTGGTGCGCGGGGCGCAGTGGCTGGTGACGTTGCCGCGCGGGGCGCGCAGCCTGCAACTGCTGTCCGGGGCCGGGGTGCCGGAGCGGTTGCGGCCGGGCAGCTTGGATGGGCGGCGGTTGGGCGTGGCGATTGCAGCCCCGGTTTGGAACGGGCGGGCGGCGCCGCTGGTGCATCCGCGCTATCGCGGCGGGTGGCATGGGGCGGAGGATGGCTGGCGCTGGACCGACGGGGCGGCGGAGCTGGATGTGCGGGGGTTGTCCGAGATCGGCTTCGTGCTGCGCGCCGGCGAGGCGCATTGGCGGCGCGCCGGGGGCGCGCATTGGCAGGCCGCGGCGGCCTGAGCGGTCAGGGGCGGGCGTCGAACAGCCAGACTTTCGCGCCGAGGTCGATCCAGCCGCCGCGCACCAGGGGCACCAGGGCGTCGGCGATCGCCTCGGTGGCGCGGCTGCGCTCGGTGTCGGGGCGGTCGCGCAGGAGGCGGCCGACCTGGCCCATGGCGGCGAGGCCGGTGGCGGTGCGCGACAGGTCGTCGGCGGGGTAGCGCATGGTGAAGTCGAAGGCGCGGTGGCGGACGGGGTTGTAGCCGGCGGCGTGCAGGATGCGGCGGACGCGGGCGGGGTTGCCGAAGGCGAACTGGCCGGGCTCGTCGGGGTCGGCCGGGGGCGGCGGGGGGATGACGGAGAGCGCGGCCTGGTAGGCGGTGTTGATCCAGGGGTTGTCTTCCAGCGCGGCCCAGGCGGCGAAGGCGAAGCGGCCTTCGGGCTTCAGGGCGCGGCGGAGATTGGCGAAGGCGGCGACGGGGTCGCCGAAGAACATCACGCCGAAGCGGGAGAAGAGCAGGTCGGCGGGGCGCCCTGCGAGCGTCCAGGTGAGGGCGTCGGCCAGCTCCAGGCGGGCGTTCGGGGTTTCGGCGAGGCGGGCGCGGGCGGCTTGGAGGATGACGGCGGAGACATCGAGGCCGATGACTTCGCCGGTGGGGGCCGTTGCGCGGGCCAGGGCCAGGGTGGTGCCGCCGGCGCCGCAGCCGACATCGACGACGCGCATGCCCGGGGTGGGCGCGGCCCAGGCGAGCAGGGCTTCGAGGACGGGGGCCAGGCCGCGTTCGGTGCGGGCCTCGTTGGCGGCCCATTGGGTGCCCATCGGGCCGTTCCAGGCTTCGACCTGGCGGGCATGGCTTGTGGCGGGGTCGGTCATGGGACGGGGTCCGGCGGGGTGGTGCCGGGAAGATGGGGCGTGCGGGGCGGGTTGGCTAGAGCATGATCCGCGCTGACAGGAGCGCGGCCCATGCTCTAGCTGTCATTGCCAAGGAGGTTGTCCCTGTCGATACGGCTGATGGGAGGCCTTCCCTTGAGTGCTGAGTGTGGCCTTGTGGTGTTGTAGTCGCTGAGCCAGG
>JBIPLY010000215.1:0-6955 GCA_044369385.1 Acetobacteraceae bacterium
AACAGGCGGCCGCCGGTGAAGTCCTGGGCGGCGGCCCAGTGCCGGTCGATCTCCGCCTCCAGCGCGGCCGACAGCTTCGGCATCGGGCGGGTGGCCCAGACCTGGCAGTCGACGTCGATTTCGTGGACGGTGAAACCCTGCATCCCCCTATCTCGCCCGCCCGCCCCGCTTGACGCAACCCGCGCGCCCCCCGACCTTGGGGGGATGAGCACCAATCCCCTGCTGGCCCCCTGGACCACCCCCTTCGCCGCGCCGCCCTTCGGCGACATCCGGCCCGCGCATTTCGCCCCGGCCTTCGCCGCCGCGATGGAAGCGCACCTCACCGAGATCGAGGCCATCGCCACCGATCCCGCCCCGGCCAGCTTCGAGAACACCATCGCCGCGATGGAGCGCTCCGGCCGGGCGCTGAAGCGCGTCGCCGCCGTGTTCGGCAACCTCGTCGCCAGCCACGGCAACGCCGAGCTGCAAGCCGTCGAGCGCGAGATGGCCCCCAGGCTCGCCGCCCACACCAGCCGCATCACGCTGGACCCGCGCCTGTTCGCCCGCGTCGCCGCGCTGCATGCCAATCCCGGCCCGCTCGACGCGGATCAGGCGCGGCTGGTCGCGCGCAGCCATCTCGGCTTCGTGCGCGCGGGTGCGGCGCTGGACGATGCCGGCCGCGCCCGCATGGCGGAGATCAATGGCCGCCTTGCCACCCTGCACACCGATTTCGGCCAGAACGTGCTGCATGACGAGCGCGACTGGACCATGGCGCTGGCCGAACCCGACCTCGTCGGCCTGCCCGGCTTCGTCGTCGAAGGCGCGCGCCAGGCCGCCGCCGAGCGCGGGCTGGACGGTCATGTGGTGACCCTGTCGCGCTCCCTGATCGAGCCGTTCCTGGCCTTCTCCCCGCGCCGCGACCTGCGCCAGGCGGCCTGGCGTGCCTGGGTCAGCCGCGGCATGCACCCGGGCGCGCATGACAACCGGCCGCTGATCCCCGAAATCCTGGCCCTGCGCAATGAACGCGCCCGCCTGCTCGGCTTCGCGCATTTCGCCGCCTTCCGCCTCGCGGACTCGATGGCCGGCACGCCGGAAGCGGTGCAGCGCCTGACCGGCGAAGTCTGGGAGGCCGGGCGCCGCCGCGCCGGCGAGGAAGCCGCCCGCCTGCTGCAAGAAGCCCGCACCGACGGCATCAACGACCGCATCGAACCCTGGGACTGGCGCCACTACAGCGAGCGGGTGCGCCAGCGCGAATACGACCTGGATGAGACGCTGCTGAAACCCTATTTCCAGCTCGACCGCATCCAGCAGGCCGCCTTCGACACCGCCACCCGTCTGTTCGGCCTGACCTTCCACCCGCGCGACGATTTGGCGCTCTATCACCCGGACGTCCGCGCCTTCGAGGTTCGCGATTCGGATGGCCATGTCGGCCTGTTCCTCGCCGACCACTTCGCCCGCCCGGACAAGCGCAGCGGCGCCTGGATGAGCAGTTTCCGCGATCAGGAAGCCATGCCCGGCGAGCCCCAGGCCGCGCCGATCATCATCAACAACAACAACTTCGCCCGCGGCACCCCCACCCTGCTGTCCTTCGACGATGCCAGCACCCTGTTCCACGAATTCGGCCACGCGCTCCATGGCCTGCTCAGCCAGGTGCGCTACCCCAGCCAGTCCGGCACCTCGGTCCGGCGGGATTTCGTCGAATTCCCCAGCCAGGTCTACGAGCACTGGCTGGAACTGCCCGACACCCTGCGCGCCTATGCCCAGCACCACGAAACCGGCGCCGCCCTGCCGGACGAGCTGATCGGCCGGCTGCTGGCCGCGCGGACCTTCAACCAGGGTTTTGCCACCGTCGAATTCCTCGCCAGCGCCATCCTGGACATGGAGCTGCATTTGCACCCCGACCCCGCCGTCCTGGATATCGAGGCGTTCGAGAAGACGGTGCTGGCCGATCTCGGCATGCCCGCCGAGATCACCGCCCGCCACCGCCCGGCGCATTTCCAGCATTTGTTCAGCGGCGGCGGCTACGCGGCCGGCTACTACTCGTATCTGTGGGCCGAAGTGCTGGACGCCGACGGGTTCGACGCCTTCACCGAGGCCGGCGATCCGTTCCACTCCGGGGTCGCCGCCGGGCTGAAGACCATCCTGCAATCCGGCGACACGCGCGACCCGATGGAGCTCTATGTGCAATTCCGCGGCCGCCCCCCGGCGACGGCGGCCTTGCTGCGGATGCGCGGCCTGGCCTGATCCCCGGCGCGCCTCAGCGGCAGACCACATGCGGCCAGGTGCTGGCAGTGAACGCGCAGGCGGTGCTCTCTGGCGGTAGCACCACCGTCAGCGTCGGGCCGTCGCCGGCATAGCGGCACAACAGGGTCATCGGCGGATCGATGCCCGGCCTTGTCGGACCGAAATCCCATCCACCAGGGCGCGGCCGGTCTTCGACACGATTGGCAGGTGGCCCGGAGAAGACGCGCACATCGTCCAATGCGCGGTTGTCGAGGAATGGCGGGCATCGCAGCCCGGCCTGCATCGTCTGTGCTTGTGCCATGCCGGCCACCAGACACAGCAATGCCGCGAGGCAACCCACCCGGCTCGGCCACATGGCAGCACTCCCCCGGGCTATGCGCCTCAACGGCATATGACATGCGGCCAAGTTCTGGCATTGAATTCGCAGACCGTGCTTTCCATTGGCAGTTCCACCGTCAGCGTGGGGCCGTCGCCGGCATAGCTGCACAACAGGGTCATCGGTGGATCGATGCCCGGCCGCCCCGGGCCAAAGTCCCACCCACCGGGGCGCGGTATGTCTTCCGCGCGCCTGGCTGGGGAACCGGAGAAGACCTGTACGTTGACCAATGCGCGGTTGTCGAGGAATGGCGGACACTGAAGCCCCTCCTGCGCCGTCTGTGCCTGTGCCATGCCGGCCATCAGGGACAGCAGTGCCGCCAGGCAACCCGCCCGGCCCGGCCACATGGCAGCACTCCTCCGGATGATCCGGCTCAACGGCATTTAACATGGGGCCAAGTTCTGGCATTGAATTCGCAGACAGTGCTTTCCATCGGCAGTTCCACCGTCAGCGTGGGGCCATCTCCGGCATAACTGCACAACAGCGTCATTGCGGGATCGATACCCGGCCTGGAGGGGCCGAAATCCCATCCGCCGGGACGTGATATGTATTCCGCGTGCCTGTCCGGCGGCCCGGAGAAGAGGCCCACACTGACCAAGGGGCGTCTACCAAGAAACGGAGGGCACTGCAGACCGACTTGCTCGGCGCGCGCGCTTGCCGAGAGGGTTGCCGCCAGCAGTGCAGCGGAAGCCATGCACCGGCTATTCCACGACACGGTAAATCTCCCCGCGATTGACCCCGGCACTCAGCGGGCGCCTAAACTCGAGATAGTGATGTCTCGGCTTTTGTTTACTGATCAGAATGCGGGTGTCGGGGTCACGGTTGTTCCACTGATCCACAGCACGGATGCCGCCGGCATCCTGCCCCAGATAGATCGCGGCGTGCCCAAGGTAGCCGCCCTTTTCGTCGAACGTGGCGATGATCGCGCCGCGCGGGATCGTCTGGTCGCCCATGACCAGCCGGCCCGGCTTCCAGAACTTGGTGGGCGGCGTGCCGGCCGCCGCCTTGACCAGATCGACGCACTCGCCGGAGCCCACGCTGTCCCGGCCGATCCATTGCTCCGGATCGGCGGCGATGTAGCGTGCGGGCGTCGAGGCTTGCGGATTGGCAGGGTGTTGGCCCGTCAAGCCATCCATGCGGGCCAGACGAACGAAGGGCATGGGTTGCGGCGCCCGGCCATGGCCGAACCAGCCGTGCTCTTGCCGCCCTTGATGGATCCAACTCATCGGCATATCTCCACTATATAGGGAGATTTTCCGAAAAATACCGCGCCGCGCCAAGAAAAATCGTCCGATGCCGGGCATCGAACTTGCCGAGGACCGCGACGTGCGCCGCCGCGATCCCGTCCCAACCAGGAAAAAATCGAGGGTGCAGGGGGCTCGGCCCCCTGCTGGGGGCACGGGGGCAAGGCCCCCGTTCTTGCCTACCGCTTCTTCGCCTTGCGCGCCGCGTATCGCGCATCGCGCGCGGCTTTCTGCTCGGCGGCCATCTGGAGCTGTTTGGCGCGTTCCTGGATCGCCAGGAGCCGGGCTTCCTCGGCGGCGCGGGCTTCCTCGATGGCGCGCAGGCGGGCTTGCTCGGCCTTGCGGGCTTCTTCCTCGGCGCGGGCGATGGCGCGTTCGGCTTGGCGGGCTTCGCGGGCTTCGGCGATCGCCTTGCGCTCGGCTTGCAGCGCCTGGATGCGCGGATCATCCGGCTTCGGGGCTGCCTTGAAGCGTTCGGCCAGTTTCTTGCGTGCGTCGGCCGCGGCGGTGGCGCGATCCTTGAAGTTGTCGCCCTTGAAGGCCATCAGGTGGTGCTCATGCGATGTGAAGCGGCCCGCATAGCGCAAATCCGCGCCCGCTCCAATGCACAGGCTTGCAAGGCACCCTGGAAGCATCCGAGGGGCGAGCCAAACAAAACCCTACCCCGCCATGTGCCGCGCGAACGTCGCCAGATCGGTGTTGCTGCCGCACAGCAGCACGCCGACGCGCTGTCCCGCCAGCCGCGCGCGCAGCGGCCCCATGGCGGCGGCCGTCGCCGCGGCGCAGGCTGGCTCCACGGCCAGCTTCAGCTCCTCGAACAGCACGCCCATCGCCGCGCGCAGCCCGGCATCGTCGATCGTGACCAGCTCCGTGATCGCCCGGCGCACCAGCCCCAGCGAATAGGCCTCGGTATGCGGCGCGCACAGGCTGTCGGCGATCGAGGCCATCGCGCCCATCTTGATCGGCCCGCCGGCGGCGAAGCTCTGCGCCATGCCGTTGGCGCCGGCCGGCTCCACGCCGAAGATCTCCACGCCGGGCATCGCCAGCTTGAAGGCGGTGGCCACCCCGGCGGCCAGCCCGCCGCCGCCGATCGGCAGGATCAGCGCGTCCAGTCCCGCCGATTGCTCCGCCCATTCCGCCCCCAGCGTCGCGGTGCCCAGCACGGTGTGCCGACCATTGAACGGATGGACGAAGAATTTTCCTTCCGCTGCCTGGATGTCCGCCACCATCTGGAACCCGGTCGCCCCGTCCGGCGCCAGCAGCACCTCCGCCCCGCAGCCGCGCGCCAGCGCCAGGCGGGCCGGATTGGCGCTGGCCAGCATCACCACCTTGGCGGGGACCCCCAGCTTCTGCGCCGCATAGGCGACGGCGATCGCATGGTTGCCGGCCGAGATCGCGGTCACCCCGCGGGCGCGCTGTTCGGCATCGAGGGCGAGAATGTTCGAAAACGCCCCGCGCGCCTTGAAGGTGCCGGCGTTCTGCAGCAGCTCGAACTTGAACTCCAGCGTCGCCCCCGCCGGCCCGGCGGCGATGCCGCGGCGCGCGAAGACCGGGGTGGTGGCGACCCACGGCGCCAGCGCGCGACGTGTCGCGGCGATGCTGTCGGCGTCGGGCACCGCGATGCCGTCGATATGGCTCATGTCGCATTCTCCCGTCGCAGAGCGTGATCGTCGAAGGCGGAACCGCCGGAGACGTGAATCACGCGATCAAACCAAGCGCCGGCGCCAGCGCCGCGTCAATGATCGCCGCCGCATGGTGCGCGGCAATGAAGTCCCGTCCGGCCGCACCCATGCGGTCCACCAGCGCGGGATCGCCATGCAGGCGCAAAATCTCCGCCGCCATCCCCTCCGCCCCATGCTGCACCAGCGGCGCCAGCGGCGCGGGAAAATCCAGCCCCTCGGCGGCGATCGGCGTGCACAGACAGGGGATGCCGGCGGCCAGGCTGTCCAGCACCTTGCCCTTGATCCCCGCCCCGAAGCGCAGCGGCGCCGCCGAGACCAGCGCGCGGCCCCACAGATCGGCCAGCACCGGAACCCGCCCCAGCACCTCCACCGCCCCGCGCGCGCCGCGCGCCGCCTCGGCCAGCTCGGCCGGCATCGAACTGCCGGCCAGCAGCAGCGGGATCGAGGCATCCTGCGCCCAGACGCGCGGCATCACCGCCTCCAGCAGCTCCCACGCCGCGTCGCGGTTCGGCGCATGGCCGAAGCTGCCGACAAACGCCACCCCGCGCCGCCGCGAAGCCGGCCCCACCGGCGGCGGCAGCGCCACGTCCCACGGCACCACATGCACCCGCACGCCCGGCAGAAGGGCCGCCAGCCGCGCCTGTTCCGGCCCGGAATGGGTGATCGGCGCATCGGCGGCCCGGATCGCCGCCAGCTCGGCCTCGCGCAGCTCCTCGGTGGCGGCATTGCCGGCCATGCCGGTGACCAGGGCCGCCTCGCGCTCGGCGCGCAGATGGTGCAGGTCGGCCACGCAATAGACCAGCCGCGCCGCGGGGCACCAGCGCCGCACCAGCCCGGCATAGCGCAGCATCGGCGACAGGCGGTGGATGTAGACCACCTCGAACGCCCCCTGCCGCAACACCTCCTCGACCGACCCGACCCAGGGCGCGGTCCAGGCGGCAAACCCCTCCGCCGCCATCCGCGCCACCGCCCCGGCATCGGCGGCCAGGTCATGCGCCGGGACGATCTCGACATCGAAGCCCAGCCGGCGCAGCGCCCGCATATGCGACAGGATCGCCGAGGAGCCGGCATCGCGCCCGGGATCGGGGATCGACTCGTCGATCACCAACGCCCGCGGCCGCCCCGAAGCGGGCATCTCGACTGCCACGCCATGGCGCGCCAGCAGGGCGGCATGGTGCGGGCCCGGCTCCGGCAGCCGCTCGGCGATCGCGGCCACCAGCGCATCGATCACGGCCGCGTCGCCCTCGCTGGCCGCCCCCACACGGGCGGCAACCGCATCCTCCAGCGCCCGGCGCGCCGCCGCCCCCACCAGGGGCTCGGGCGCAAACACCACCGGCGAGCCCGGCACCGCCGCCCCGTCGCCCACCCGGCGCAATTCCACCACCCGCTCGGCATGGGCCGACAGCCCGCCGGGGATCTGCACCTGGAAA
>JBIPLY010000216.1:0-6949 GCA_044369385.1 Acetobacteraceae bacterium
TGGGGCTGTGGGCGAACTATCCGCTGGCCCTGGCGCCTGGCATGGGGCTGAACGCCTATTTCGCCTTCGCCGTGGTGCTGGGGATGAAAATCCCGTGGCAGGTGGCACTGGGCGCGGTGTTCATCTCCGGCATCCTGTTCCTGATCGTCAGCCTGATGCGCTGGCGCGAATGGCTGATCAATGCGATCCCGCTGTCGCTGAAACTGGGCATCGCCGCCGGGATCGGGCTGTTCCTCGCGGTGATCGGGCTGCAGGGCATGGGGCTGGTGGTGAAGCACCCGGCCACCATGATCACGCTGGGCGACCTGAAGGACACCAAGACCATCCTGGCCTGCGCCGGCTTCCTGCTGATCGCCGGGCTGGCGGCGCGCGGGCTGGCCTCGGGCGTGCTGATCGGGATCCTGGCCACCGCGGCCCTGGGCATCCCCTTTGGCCTGACGGAGTGGAAGGGCCTGGTCTCCCTGCCGCCCTCGATCGCGCCGACCTTCCTGGCCATGGACCTCGCCGGCGCCATCGGCCTGGGGGTGCTCGGCGTGGTGTTCACCTTCTTCCTGGTCGACCTGCTGGACAATGCCGGCACGCTGATCGCCACCACCCAGCGGGCCGGGCTGATGAACAAGGACGGCTCCGTGCCGCGGCTGCGTGAGGCGCTGACGGCGGATTCCGGCGGCGCGATGCTGGGCGCGGCGCTGGGGACCAGCACGGTGACCAGCTACATCGAGAGTGCCGCCGGCATCCAGGCCGGCGGGCGCAGCGGGCTGACCGCGGTGGTCTGCGGCGTGCTGTTCCTGCTGACGCTGTTCCTGGCGCCGCTGGCCCAGTCGATCCCGGCCTTCGCCACCGCCCCGGCGCTGGTCTTCGTCGCCTGCCTGATGGCCCGCGCGCTGAAGGACCTGAACTGGGACGACCTGACCGACTACCTGCCGGCGGTGGTGACCGCGATCGCCATGCCGTTCAGCTTCTCGATCGCCACCGGGATCGGGCTGGGCTTCATCACCCACGCCCTGGTCAAGACCATCGCCGGGCGGGCGGGCGAGGTCAGCGGCGCGGTGTGGCTGATCGCCGCGGCCAGCGCGGTGAAGCTGGCCCTGCTGTAGCCCTTTGTTTGATCGCGTGATTCACGTCTCCGGCGATTCCGCCTCCGACGATCACGCTCTAGTAGCCCGGCAGCTCGTTCACGCAGACCACGCGCCAGCCGCCCGGCTCGCGCTCCAGCCGCGTCAGGCCGAGATTGGCCACCGAGAGGTGCAGCGCCTGGGTGGCCGAAACCCCCAGCGCATGCGCCACGGCCGCACGGATGGTGCCGCCATGGCTGACGATGACCACGTCCTGCGCCGGATGCGCGGCGGCCAGCGCCTCCAGCGTTTGGCCGGTGCGGGCGATGACATCGGCCATGCTCTCGCCGCCGGGCGGGCGCTCGGTGCCGGAGAGCGGCCAGAACGGATGGGCGGGCTCGGTGAGCTGGGCCGGCAGATGCTCGTGCCGTGTGCCGTGCCACTCGCCCATCGACTGCTCGATCAGCCCGGGATGCACGGCGAGGTCCTGCGCGGGATAGCCGGCACGGAAGATGGCCTGCGCGGTGAGACGGGTGCGCGACAGCGGCGTGCAGCCCCAGATCGCCGGGCGCGGCAGGCGCGCGGCCAGGGCGGCATACATCGGCCCCTGGTCCATCAGCGTGGTCTCGCACAGCGGCACGTCGGTGCTGCCATACAGGAAAGCGCGCGCGGCCTCGTCGACCAGGGCGTGGCGGATCAGCCAGAAGGCGGTGGGGCGGGTCATGGCGAGGATTTAGGGGAAACAGCCAAGAGTGTAAAGACAAGGAAGAATCTTCTTTTTGTGAACAAAAAGAAGCAAAAAAACTTCATCCACTGCCAGCACCGCCGCACGGCCTTACGATGGTGCGCGCCCAAGCCAACGGATAAAGTTTTTTGCTTCTTTTTTTCAAAAAAGAAGAATCCTTACCTGACTGCCTTTCCAGCCACATACTCCACCCGCCGCCCCCGCGCCCATTCCAGCGCCGCCAGCGTATCCACCCCGGCCAGCACCAGCCCCGGCGGCACAACGTCAAGCTCCGGCGACCAGCACAGCTCCACCAGGTCCACGCCGCTGGCCTCCGCCGGAAACGCCGCGACCGTCGCCGCCCCCAGCGGCGCCAGCATGATGCGATAGCCGCGCGCCTGGGCGAAGCCGCGGGCAAAGGCGAAGGCCGGGGCGTCCGCCGCCAGGTCCTCCGGCCGCACCGCCAGCACCACCTGCCCGCGCAGCGCCGGCGGCAGGGCGGCGTCAAAGCGCAGGAAGCCGGGCGACAGGATCGAATCGATGTTCAGCGACAGCCCGAACGGCCCGGCCCCGTCCAGCTCCCGCGGCGATGCCAGCAGCGCCATCATCCGCTGGTCCAGCGTGCGCGTCAGCCGGCGCAGCAGCCACGGCTCGGCGGCCAGGTCGCGATCCGGCGCCAGCGTCTCGGCCAGTTCCGGCAGCGAGAAATGGCGCATGTCCCAGGCCAGGCGCCACGTGCCGTCCGGCAGCAGGCGCACAACCGGATGGCGGCGGGCGAAGCGGGTGAGGTCGGCGCGGTCCAGTGCCGCCTCCAGCGCCAGCAGCGCGGCCTCGTCCAGCGGCGCGCGCGGCGGCGGCGGCGCGGCCGGGACCGGCGGATGCAGGCTGTCGGCGGCGGCGCGCAACAATTCGCCGGCCGCCTCGGGCAGCGCCAGCAGCCGCGATGGCGGGGCCGCCCCCTCGCCGGCGAACAAGGTTTCCAACCGGTCGAGACTGGCGGCCAGCGCCCCCTGCGCCGCGCCGCGCCAGATCACCACGGCGTCGTGGTTGGGCAGCACGAACAGCCGGGCGCGGTCGGCGTCGGTCAACGGCTCCAACGCCTCGATGGCCAGGCGCAGATGATGCGGCCGGGCCAGGGCGCGGGGCAGGGCGGAAAGCCGCAGCAACAGGGCCTGGCGCGCGGTGCCGGTGCTCACCGCCTCCTGCACCAGCGCCTCCAGCTGGCGCGCGGCATCGCGCCCGGCGGTGGCGCGGCGGTTGGCCGGCAGGTGCAGCGCGATCACCCCGGGCGCGGGGCTGCGCGGCGGCAGGGTAATGGCGGTCATGCGGCACCCAGCGCCCTGCTCGCGACCGCCCCGCTGGCAACCGAATGGACCGGGTCCGGCATGACCTGATCCAGCAGGCGCGGCGAGCGGCAGCCGGCACGCCCAGCGTTCGTTGCGGCCGCCGCGCGCCCCTGGCAGCCCCGCATCAGGCAGATCGAGGCCCCGCCGCAGGCCATCAGCCGGGTTGCCGCCAGCATCGCCTCGGCATGGCTGCCCTGGAACAGCTGGATGCCGGCAGCCCGGCCCCAGCGCAGCGCGGCCTCGCCATCCGCGCCGGCCAGCACGACGCGGCCGGGGCCGACGCGGCGGATCGCCTCCAGCAGCTCGCCATGGCGGGCCGTGGTCAGGCGCGGCAGGCTGGCCGACCAGGACAGCGCGATCAGGTCCGCCCCCAGCGCCTCCGGCCGGGCCAGCAGCAGCGCGTGGTGGCTGACGCCATCCAGCATCAGGCGCATGCCCGCGGCGCGCAGCGTGGCGGCGGCATTGGCGAAGGCGGCGGGGTCGGCGCTGGCCTCCGCCAGGGCGATGGCGATGACCGGGGCGTCGCCATGCGGTGCCGCCTGGTCGCGCAGCCGCTGCGCCAGGGCGGCGAAGCCGGCGCCATTGACCACCGCCGGCGGCAGCGCCAGCAACAGCGGCGGGATGCCGCGGCGCGGCGTGGGGTCCAGCGGCGTGCCGTCGCCCCAGGCGGCATCCAGCCGCGCCACCAGGGCGGCGGCCAGCGTCTGCGCCAGATGCAGCCGCAGCCAGGGATCGGCCGCCCCGGCGCCATCCAGCCGCTGCGCCAGCAGCGCGGGCACCACGCGCAGCGCGCGCCAGGCCGGGCGGATCGGCGTCGCCGCCGGTGCCCCGTGATGCGGCAGGCGCACGGCGGCGGAAAAGGCCAGCAGGGTATCGATGCCGCCGGACAATGCCAGCGCGCTCGAATCGGGAGTCCCGCGGGCGGCGGGGCCATCCGCGGGCTCCGCGGCCGGGGCGCGGCGACGGGCGAAGGGGTTGCGCGGGCGCGGCTCGTCCAGCTCCGGCTCCTCCGGCGCGGCGGCGTCCGCGTCGATCAAGGCGCGCAGCCGGGGCAGCTCGGTGCCCAGCGCCAGCGCCTCGGCCACCGGCTCGCGCGCCTCCTCGGCGTGGAGCAGCCGGGCGAGCAGCGCCGGCAGGGCCAGCGGGCCGGCATCGGCGGTTGTCGCGGCGCGCGGGGCGGCCAACAGCACCAGCGTGCCGCCGGACAGGCGAAAGACGTGGCCACCATGGCGCTGGGCGCAGTCGTCCAGCAGCGCGCGCGCGATGCGGCGGTGATAGGGGCGCGGGCCGGGCGCGGGCAGCAGCGCCAGGCGCACGACCACGGCGATGCGGCCCTGCGGCGCGCGCGATTCGCGGTCCAGCGCGTCCAGCAGCAGAACCTCGGCCGCGCGGGCGCGGCGCTGCGCACGGCCGGCGCCAACGGGCATGGGACCAGCGGGCATGGGACCATTGGGCATCGCGGCGACAGCCACCCCGCCGGTCGGCAGCCCCGCTCCGGGGAGCATCATCATCGGAACACCATCCTGGTGCACGGTCATGTCGCGCGGTCCCTCGCCTTGGGGTGCCCCATCCTGGGGCGACTGTCCCGCCTTGGGCGCGATGCTTGTGGCGAGCGATTTCGCAGCGTAAGGGGGGGGAATGAACGAGAGGTTAGCGCCCGCGGCGCTGCCGCCCGGCCAGCGGATCTACGCGGTGGGCGACGTACACGGCTGCCTGGACCAGCTGGAGGCGATGCACCGGGCCATCGCCGCCGACCTGCGCGCGCGCCCGCATCCCGACCCGCTGGTGATCCACCTGGGCGACTACATCGATCGCGGGCCGGACAGCGCCGGCGTGATCGGCCGGCTGCTCGCCCCGGCCCCGGTGCCCGGGGCGCGGATCATGAACCTGGCCGGCAACCACGAAGACCTGCTGCTGGGCGCCCTCGCTGGCCGGCGCGGCGAGGCCGAGGTCTGGCTGGCCAATGGCGGCCATGCCGCGCTGCAAAGCTGGGCCGTGCCGCCGCGCACGCCGCCCCGCAAATGGGAGGGCTTCATCCCGCCGCCGCACCTGGCGTTCCTGCGCGGGCTGGGGTTGATGCACCGCGCCGGCGGCTACGTCTTCGTCCATGCCGGGGTGCGCCCCGGCCTGGCCCTGGCGGACCAGACCCGCGCCGACCTGCTGTGGATCCGCGAGCCGTTCCTGTCCAGCCCCGCGATCCACGAAGCCGTCGTGGTGCATGGCCACACGCCGGAAGAGAACACCCCGGTGATCCGCGCCAACCGCATCGGGCTGGACACCGGCGCGGTGCTGGGCGGGCCATTGAGCTGCGGGGTGTTCGAGGGCGATCGGGTCAGGTTTCTCTTTACGTGAACCGCGTGCTGTGCCGGCTGGACGACATCCCCGACGGCGAGTCCCGTGGCTTCGATGCCGCACCCGGCGGGTTCACCGGGCTGTTCGCGGTGCGGCGGGGGGATGAGGTGCGGGTCTATGTCAATTCCTGCCCGCATATCGGCGTGCCGCTGGACTGGGCGCCGCACCGGTTCCTGACGCGGGACGGCCGCCGGATCATCTGCGCGGTGCATGGCGCCGAGTTCCGCATCGAAGATGGCGAATGCATTCACGGTCCCTGCCTTGGCGACCGGCTGGAAGCCGTTATGATCGAGGTGAAGGACGGCCTGGTGCTGGTGCCCGCCGATGCGGGGCTCTAGACCCTCGCCGAACGCCAGAAACGACAGGACGGGAAACCAGCCATGACCGATTCCCTCTTCCCGGTGAAGCCCGAAATCGCCGCGCATGCCCATGTCGATGCCGGCGGGCTTGCCGCCATGCAGGCGCGGCTCGCCGCCGATCCGGCGCGGTTCTGGCTGGAGCAGACCCATCGCGTCGCCTGGATGAAGCCGCCGACGGCGACCGTGTCCGGCGACTTCACCGGCGATGTGCGGGTGAAATGGTTCGAGGACGGGGTTTTGAACGCCTCCGTCTCCTGCCTGGACCGGCATCTGGCGCGCAATGGCGACAAGGTGGCGATCATCTGGGAAGGCGACGACCCCGGGGCGAGCGAGCGGGTGACCTATCGCGACCTGCACGAGCGGGTGTGCCGGCTGGCCAATGCGCTGCGCGGGCTGGGGGCGAAGAAGGGCGATCGCATCTGCATCTACCTGCCGATGGTGGTCGAAGCCGCCGTCGCGATGCTGGCCTGTGCGCGGATCGGGGCGATCCATTCGGTGGTGTTCGGCGGCTTCTCGCCGGACAGCCTGGCCAACCGCATCCAGGACAGCGAATGCGCCATCCTGATCACCGCCGACGAGGGGCGGCGCGGCGGGCGGCGCGTGCCGTTGAAGGCCAATGCCGATGCGGCGGTCGCGCAATGCCCCAGCATCCAGCACGTGGTGGTGGTGCGCGTGACCGGCGGCGAGGTGGCGATGGTCCCCGGCCGCGACCACGACTACGCCGCCCTGGTCGCCGCCGCCGATCCCTGGTGCGCACCGGAGCCGATGGCCGCCGAGGATCCGCTGTTCATCCTCTACACCTCCGGCAGCACCGGCAAGCCGAAGGGCGCGCTGCACACCACCGGCGGCTACATGGTCTGGGCCAGCTACACCCATGAGATGGTGTTCGACTACAAGCCGGGCGAGGTCTACTGGTGCACCGCCGATGTCGGCTGGGTCACCGGCCACACCTATATCGTCTATGGGCCGCTGGCCAACGGCGCCACCACGCTGATGTTCGAGGGGATTCCGACCTGGCCGGATGCCGGGCGGTTCTGGCAGGTCGTCGACAAGCACCGGGTCAATATTTTCTACACCGCGCCGACCGCCATCCGCTCGCTGATGCGCGAGGGC
>JBIPLY010000217.1:0-6943 GCA_044369385.1 Acetobacteraceae bacterium
CCTCTCCGCCTCCATGTGAATCTTGCCTTCTTGCGCCTCAGGCATGGCGCATGTGGCCATATGCGATCGCCCTGCATTGGGGGAGAGGGTTGGGTTAGGGGTAGCCCCACGCACACGCGGCACCGAAAAAAATCCTTTGCACCGCCGCCGGCAATGGTATATAAACCCATCATGCCGCAAGCATCGCCCACCTCACCCCAAGCTGCAGGCGCCCTTCACCCGGCGATCGCAGTCGCATGCGCGCTCGACCTCATCTTCCCCGCCATCCTCGCCCTCATCAGCCGCATCGCCCGCCGCATCCCCGCCTTCGCCATCCCGCTCAACCACCGCCTCATCCGCGCCCAGCGCCGCCTGGTCGCCATCCTCCATCACATCGCCAACGGCACCTTCCCCAAACCCCGCGCCCCACAGCCCCCAGGCCGCAAGGGCGGCCCCCCCGCGCCCTACATCCCCCGCCGCCCCGGCTGGCTCGCCCTCATCGGCGACCACCCGGCCCGCGGCTTCGCCTCCCAGCTCCGCACCCTGCTCGAAGCCCCGGCGACGCAGGCCGTCCTGGCCGCCGCCCCCGCGCACGCCCGCGCCGCCTTCGCCCGCGCGCTGCGCACCCCCTGCCGCCTGCTGGCCATCGACCTCCCCCCGGTCCTCCAGCCAGCCGGCCCCCCGCCCCCGCCCAAACCCCCGGCGCCCCGCGTCAGAACCCCCCGCGCGCCGCGCCCCCCGCTCTTCCCCCCGCTGGAGCCCTATGTCCGCGCCGCCGCCCGCGCCTGGAAACCCAGGTTCGGCTGACCACCGACGCACGTCCATTTTATTCCGCTATCAGAACAATACCGGCAAGCCAATGCCCGCCGCAGCCCCCGCCCCTCAGGGCGCCCGCGCCACCGGCACCGCCAGCTTCCCGTCCCGGATGGCATCGGCATCCAGCACCAGATCCCGCCGCACCGCCCCATCCCCGCCGAGGGACGCCGTCGCTGCCCCATCCACCAGCAACTCGGTCCCCCCGGCATTGCCCGTCGTCAGCAGCAACGCCAATTTGGGCGGCACCGGCCAGGTCTCGCCCGCCCGCAGCACCCGGTTCAACAGAACCTGCCCCTGCCGATCCCGCACCTGCACCCAGGATTCCGCCCGCGCCCGCAAAACGATCCGCGTCCCCTCCGGCAACACCCCCAGCACCGCCGACGGCGCCGAAGGCACCGCCAGCGACGGCGAAACCGCATTCGCCACCCCGGCCGCGGCGGCCGAACTCGGCGGCACCACCGGCAACGGCGTCGGAACCCCAACCACCGGCGGCGCCACCACCACCGCCGCCACCTCCGGCCTCACCACGGGCAAAACCACCGGCGGCGCCACCATCTCCGCCAACCGCTCCGGCACCGGCCGCACCGGCTCCGCCCCGGGTTTCTCCCCGCTGACCCGGTACCACCCGACATAGGCGCCCACCGCCAGCACGGCCCCCAGCATCACCACCGCCCCGGCCGGCACGCCGCGCTCGGGGACCGGCGCCGGAAACGCCAATTCCGGCGGCGGCGCCACCTCGGCCACTTCGGCCCGGAATCGCCGCGCCACCCCATCGGGCTCCAGCCCCAGCGCCTTGGCATAGGTCCGCACGAACCCGAGCGCATAGGCCCCGCCCGGCAGCGAATCGATCCGCCCTTGTTCGATAGCCTCCAGGAACGGCATCCGGATGCGCAAATGATTGGCCACATCCGCCAGGCTCCAGCCCAGCCGCTCCCGTGCGGCGGCAAGCTCCGCCCCGACCAGGCGCGCCTCGCTCATGCCCAGCTCATCCGGCAACCCGGCGCCTTGCCGCTCGCCCCGTCCTTGCCCAAGCCTGAACCTGTGTCCGAAATTGAACAACCCGACCCCACGCCAACGATTCTGTTGCCGGAAATGTGTCCCGGTCCGGCCCGGTTCCCCGCCCGGCCGTTCTAAACCCTGCCACCGCCCTTGCCAACGCCCTCGTCGGCCGCCACCCGCCAAACCCCGACTCAGCAACAGGAGCTTTTCAAAGGGATGGACGAAGTTTCCTGCGATTCGAATCCCGAAAGCCGGCGCAACCCGCAGGAATCCGGACCTTCATCATAAGATCATCAATCGCCCGTTCAGCCCCCCGCTCACACCGGCACGCCATGCTCCCGGGCCCACGCCGCGATCGGCTCCCGCACGCTCGCCGCCCCCGCCCCGGTCCGCCGCAGCGCCGACAGCAGGTCGCGCAGGCCCGGCAGGTCCAGCGCCGCCAGCGCCGCCTTCACCGCCAGCAGCCCGGCCGCCGGCATCGACAGCCGGGTGATCCCCAGCCCGACCATCGCAATCGCCTCCAACGGCCGCCCGGCATGCTCGCCGCACACCGACAGCTCCACCCCCGCCCGTTCGCACGCCCCGGCCAACTGCGCCAGCAGCTCCAGCACCGGCGGGGACAACAGGTCATAGCGTGCCGCCAGCCCCGGCGTGCCCCGGTCGGCGGCGAACAGGAACTGCAACAGGTCGTTGGTCCCCACCGAGACGAAATCCACCTCCGCCAGCAGCGTATCCAGCTGCCACATCAGCGCCGGCACCTCCAGCATCGTCCCCACGCGCAGCCGCACCGGCGCCGGCCGCACCTTCGCCACCTCGGCGCGCAGCAGCGCCCGGGCGGCGCGGAACTCCGCCACGGTGGCGACCATCGGGAACATCACCGACAGCTCCCGCCCGCCGGCCGCCAGCAGCAACGCCCGCAACTGCCGCCGCAACAGCGCCGGCCGGTCCAGCCCGATCCGCAGCGACCGCCACCCCATCGCCGGGTTCTCTTCCGTCGGCGCCACCCCGGGCAGCAGCTTGTCCCCGCCCAGGTCCAGGGTGCGGAACAGCACCGGCCGCCCGGCCGCGGCATCCAGCACCCGGGCATAGACCGCCGCCTGCTCCGGCGTATCCATCACCGCCCCTCGGGCCAGCATGGCGATCTCGGTGCGGAACAGTCCGATCCCGGCGGCCCCGGTGGCATCCAGCTGCGCCAGCTCCATCGCCAGGCCGACATTGAGCATCAGCGACACCGGCGTGCCGTCACCGGTCGCCGCCGGCCGATCGCGCAGGCTGGCCCAGCCCACCTCCCGCGCATGGCGCGCCTGCTGCGCCCGGCGATACGCCTGCACCACCTCCGCCTCCGGCCGCAGGATCAGCTGCCCCTCATCGGCATCGATCACCGCCTGGTCGCCAGCCTCCGCGGCATCCAGCGCCCCTCGGGCCCCCGCCAGCGCCGGAATTCCCAGGGCGCGGGCCAGGATGGCGGCATGGCCGCTGGCGCTGGCCTCCTCGATCACCACGCCGCCGATGCCCCGGGCGTGCCAGTCCAGCAGCTCCGCCGGGCCCAGCCGCCGCGCCAGCAGCAGTGAGCCGGGCACCACCTCCCCCGGTCCGGCGCCGTCGCCGCCCAGGGCCGCCAGCAGCCGGCCGACCATGTCCTCGATGTCGGACAGCCGCTCGCGCAGATAGGGATCGGAAATCCGCCGCATCCGGTCGCGCAGGTCGCCGGCCACCCGATGCACCGCCGCCTCGGCGGACAATCCGCCGCGCACCGCCTCGGCCACCCGCTTCAGCCAACCGGTATCGGCGGCGACCAGGCGATAGGCTTCCAGGATCTCCTGCCCGGCGGCGGCCTCGGCGCGCGGCGTGCCGTCGGGAAGGCCGGCGGCGAGCAATTCGTCGAGCCCCTGTTGCATCCGAACCACCGCCGCTTCAAGCCTTGCCTGCTCGGCCGCGGGATCATCGGCCAACAGGCGGCGGGGGGCGGCGGCGGGCCCGCTGATCCGCACCGGGCCGATCGCCATGCCCGGCGCCAGCGCCACGGCCTGGAACCGGCGCGGCAGGGTATCCACCAGGGCCGGCTCACTGGCCTCGTGACCGCCGGCGGCCAGCAGCCCGGCCACCAGCATGGCCACCGTCTCGACCACCTCGACCTCATCGGCGTCGTAATGGCGCGGGGCGCGGTTCTGCACGGCGATGATGCCGATGGTCCGCCCGCCGCGGCGCACCGGGATCGCCAGCATCGAGGCGTAGCCGTCCTCGCCGGTCTCAGGGCGCCAGGCGAAGCCGGGATGGTTCTGGGCGTCGGCCAGGTTCAGCGGCGCCTGGGTGGCGGCGGCCAGCCCGACAATGCCTTCGCCCACGCGCAGCCGGGTCACCCCGATCGCCTCCGGCCGCAGCCCCTCGGTGGCGATCAGCTCCAGCACCTCGCCGGGGCGCATCACGTAGATCGAGCACACCTCGCTCACCAGCTCGCCCGCCACCAGGCGGACAAGCTCCGGCAGCGGGGCCGTGCCACGCGCCATGAGGTCGCGCAGCCGGGCCATCAGGCGGCGCGGCGTTGACATGGTGCGGATTAGACGGGGTTGCGGTGGCGGGATCAAGGCAGGAAGGAAGAATCGTCTTTTTCTGAAGAAAAAGAAGCAAAAAGACTTTTATCCGTTTTGGCCGAGCCTACCCGCGCGACGCACGCCAACGAGTGAAAGTTTTTTGGTTCTTTTTTTCAAAAAAGAACGTTCTTCCTTGCTTCGAGCGCCGCGACGGCCTGTTCCACCAATTCGCCAATGATCTCCGCCGCCGTCTGGATCGAGGTCACCATGCCGACTGACTGGCCGGCCATCACCGAGCCGGTCTCGACATCGCCATCGACCACCGCCCGGCGCAGCGCACCAGCCCAGAAATGCTCGATGGCGAGCTGGGCCGCCTCCTTGTCCAGTTCGCCGGACTGGAAGCGCTTCAGCGTCTCGGCCTGGTGTTCCAGGAACTTCTTGGTGCCGGCATTGGCCAGGCCGCGCACCGGGATCACCGGGAAGCGCTCGTCGAGCTGGATGCTGGGCAGGGCGTCGCGGGCATTGGCGCGGACGAAGGCCTTCTTGAAGTTGGCGTGCGCGACGCTTTCGACGCAGGCGGCGAAGCGGGTGCCGAGCTGGGCACCGGCGGCGCCCATCTCCAGATAGGACAGGATCGCCTCCCCCCGCCCGATGCCGCCGGCGACGAAGACCGGCACATCGCGCAAATGGGGCAGAATCTCCTGCGCCAGCACGGTCAGCGAGACCGGGCCGATATGCCCGCCGGCCTCGCTGCCCTCGATGATGATGGCGTCCGCCCCGGACCGCACCAGGCGCTTGGCCAGGACCAGCGCGGGGGCGAAGGCGATCAGCCTGGCGCCGCCATCCTTGACCGCGCGCACGGCGGCCCCGGGCGGGATGCCGCCGGCCAGGACGATGTGGCTGACCTTCGCTTCGAGGCACACCCGCACCAGGTCGTCGAGCTGGGGGTGCATGGTGATCAGGTTCACGCCGAAGGGCTTTTGCGTCAGCGCCTGGGTGGCGGCGATCTCGCGGGCCAGCAGGTCCGGGCCCATCGAGCCGCAGGCGATCACGCCGAAGCCGCCGGCATTGCTGATCGCGGACACCAGGTGGCGTTCGGACACCCAGCTCATGGCGCCGGCGAGGATGGCCACCTCGGTGCCGAGGAAGTCGCGGCCGCGGGACCAGAGCCGGTCCAGGTGGGCGCGGGCGGCGGTGCGGGCCTCGGCGGTGATCTCGCTCATGCGTCGGCCCTTTTCGGGTGTCAGGCGGCGTCCAGGCCGTAGGCGGTGTGCAGGGCGCGGACGGCCAGTTCGGTGTATTCCGCGCCGATCAGCACGGAAACCTTGATCTCGCTGGTGGAGATCACCTGGATGTTGATGCCCTTGGCGGCGAGAGCGGAAAACATGGTGCGGGCGACGCCGGCATGGCTGCGCATGCCGACGCCGACCACGCTGATCTTGGCCACATCGGGGTCGCTCAGCAACTCCGTGTAGCCGATCTCGGCCTGGTTGGCCGCCAGCACCGCCTGGGCGCGGGGCAGGTCGGTGCGGCCGATGGTGAAGGTCATGTCGGTCATGCTGTCGGCCGAGACGTTCTGCACGATCATGTCGACATTGATGTTGGCGTCCGACAGCGGGCCGAAGATCGCCGCCGCGATGCCGGGCCGGTCCGGAACCCGGCGCACCGTGATCTTCGCCTCGTCGCGGGAATAGGCGACGCCGGCCACCAGGGCTTTTTCCATGATCTCTTCCTCGTCCACCACCATCGTGCCGGGCAGGTTGGCGCCGGTCTGTTCGCCGAAGCTGGACAGGACCTGGACCCGCACCCGCTCCTTCATCGCCAGCTCGACGCTGCGGGTTTGCAGCACCTTGGCCCCCACCGAGGCGAGTTCCAGCATCTCTTCATACGCGATCTTCGCCAGCTTGCGCGCCTTGGGCACGATGCGCGGATCGGTCGTGTAGACGCCGTCGACGTCGGTGTAGATGTCGCAGCGATCGGCCTTCAGGGCTGCGGCAAGCGCCACGGCGGAGGTGTCCGAGCCGCCGCGGCCCAGCGTGGTGATGCGGTTATCCGGGCCGATGCCCTGGAAGCCGGCGACCACCGGCACCTGGCCGGCCTGCATGCGCGCGATCAGGGCGGCGCCGTCGATGCGGTCGATGCGGGCCTTGCCATGGGCGTCGTCGGTGACCAGCGGGATCTGCCAGCCGGCGAAGCTGCGGGCCTCGACCCCGATTGCCTGCAGCGCGATCGCGGTCAGGCCGGCGGTGACGTTTTCCCCGGTGGCGACCACGGCATCGTACTCGCGGGCGTCGTGGAGCGGGGAGAGGTCCTGGCAGTATTTCACCAGGGTATTGGTGACGCCGGACATGGCGGAGACCACCACGGCGACCTCGTTGCCCATCTCCACCTCGCGTTTGACGCGGGCGGCGACGTTTCGGATGCGGTCGAGGTCGGCGACGGAGGTGCCGCCGAACTTCATTACGATGCGGGCCATGATGGGTGGGCGCTGCCGTTGCTGGTCAAGGGGCGGCAGACATACCGGCAGGCGGGCACCGCGGCAAGGGAGGGGGGCGGCAAGGGAGGGGGCGGCAAGGGAGGGGGGCGGCAAGGGAGGGGGGCGGAAGCGTGCCCCCGCC
>JBIPLY010000218.1:0-6928 GCA_044369385.1 Acetobacteraceae bacterium
TTTCCCCGGCAGCGCCCACGACAACACCGCCGCCACGTTCAGATCGGCGGTCCCGAAGGCGGTCCCCACGATCCAGGCCCGCCCCGCCAGGTGGTCGTTCAGCACCTTCAGCGGCCGCACCAGCGCCGCGCGATGCTCGTCGCCTTTGCCGTCATCGCGCCCGAAGGCCGCCATCAGCAGCCCCAGCAGCGGCTTCTCCAGCTCGGTCATCGCCCAGAAGCTCCACTGCGTCACCAGCGCCTCATGCTCCAGCGAGGGCGATTCGAACCCGGTCCCCGCCCCGTATTTCTTCGCCAGGTAGAGGTTGATCGCCAGCGACTCGAACAGCGAGAACGCCCCGTCGACCAGCGCCGGAATGCGCTGGTTCGGATTGGCCCCGAACAGCGCCGGCGATTCGCGCGTCTTCTGGAAATGCACCGGGTCGTTGGCGTGCGCCACCCCCAGTTCGCGCGCCATCCACAAACAGCGCGCGGCGCGCGACTGCGGCATGCCGTAGATCATCAGGCTCATGGCGTGGCTCCCTCCGGTTGATGCCCCCGATCCTGCACCCGCGCGCCGCGCGAAGAAACCCCTTGCAATGCTAACGCAGTTAGCCTATATCTCTAACTATGGAACCAGTGAAGGACACCCAACTAGGCCAGGCGCTCGCCGCGATCATCGCCATGCTGATCGCCGCCCTCGCCGAACACGCGGCCGAGCACCCCATGCTCGCGCCGGGCCTTCGCGCGTCCATCCGCCAGCTCGAAAAAATCTCGCACCGCTTCCAGGCCCTGGCCGACGAATGGCAGGCCCGGCAAGCCGCCGGCGTCAGCCCGCCGCATCCCCGCCCGCACCTCCCCCGCCCGCACCTCCCCCGCCCGCATCGGCGAATGCCCGCCCGGCCGCCCGCCGCCCCCACGCGGCCGATCCCGCGCGCCCGCGCCCCGGACCGATGTCGACCCATGCCCGGCGGCCGTCCCCAGCGCGGCGAAACTCCCCCGGAAAACCGCCGGCCGGGAGCCGCCGACGCACGCCCTCAGAGCACCCCGTCCCGCGCCAGCATCGCCCGCAGCCGCTGCGTGAACACCCGCGCCCCGGTCACGTTCAGGTGGTGCGAATCGAAGAAGTTCCGCCCATCCGCCGCGATCGCCGCATCCTCGGCAAGATCGTAGTAGAAAAACCCCTCCCGCGCCGCCGCCGCCGCAAACGCCGCCCGCCCATCCGGCATCCCCGCCGCGCGCATCGCCGCCAGGTAGTCCGGCGCCACCGGCGGGGTGAAGAAGGCGATCCGCGCCCCCTGCGCCCGCGCCATCCCCGCCATCCGCCCCAGCGTCGCCAGCAACCGCTCAGACTCGCCGCCCGGGCGCGCCGCGAACGCCGCCAACCCCCGCTGCTGCCAGCCGATCAGCCGCCGGTCCTCCTCGGTCAGCCCCCCCTCCCGATGCGACGTCAACCGGATCCACGCCCCATCCTGCACCAGCGTCGGCAGCGGCGGCGCCGGCACCCCCAGCGCCCGCAACGCCACGCTCACCGGCGCCCGCCACTGGTCATGCCGCACCATCGGCAGGGCGCCGGCAATCGCCAGGTTCCGCCAGTCCCCGTCGATCACCCCCGCCCGAGGGTCGCCCCCGCCCATCAGGTAATGCCGCCGCCGCGTCTCGTCCTCGCCCCGCGCCGCGCTGCTCCAATGCAGGCTCACCGGCGTCAGCGCCACCAGCACCAGCTTCACCCGCGGTGCGGCCGCCAGCGCCAGGCGCAGCGTGTATTCGTTTTCGAACAGGTCGCTGGCCGGCGTCCACATCAGGTGCCCGTCCATCCCGAGTTCGGACAGCTCGATCGCGGAAGCCAGCGAGCTGCCGATCCCCAGCACCTCCACCCGCTCCGCCCGCGCCTGCAATCCCTGCCACACCGCCACCTCGTCCGGCGGCACCGCCTGGCTGATCCGGTTCAAGCCCCAGATCAGCGCAACGCCGAACAGCAACGCCGGAAGGATCAGCCGCGGCCAGCGCATCATCGGCTCAGAACCGGAAGTAGTAGAACGGCGTGTGGGTGAAGACCCCGAACATCAGCACCCCCGCCAGCATCGCATAGAACCCCGCCCAGCCGACCAGCGCCGGCACGCTCCGCTGCCGCTGCCCCGCCGACAGCCGCGCCCGCAGCCACTCCGCCACCTCCACGGCCGCAAACCCGGCAATCGCCAGCAGCCATTCGTACATCGAGAACGGCGGCGCCCGCAGCAGCACCAGCACCGCCGCCGGATCCAGCCGCAACTCCGCAATCCGCCCCAGCGCCGCCCAGGTGGCGGACAGCCCCGGCGAGGCGAAGAACAGCACCGCAAACGCCAGGAAGCACCAATACGACACCCGCGTCGCCCACCGCCCCAGGCGCCCGTAGCGCTGCAACCCCGGCAGCCGGTCGCCGATCACCAGCATTATCCCGTTCAGCAGCCCGAACAGCACGAATGTCCAGGCCGCCCCATGCCACAGCCCCAGCAGCGTGAAGCTGGCAATCGTGATCCACCCCCGCCCCAGCGCATCCGGCGATCGCCGCGCCAGCGGGACATAGACGAAGTCGATCATCCACCGCGTCAGCGACATGTGCCAGCGCTGCCAGAACCCGCGCAGCGTCACCGCGGCAAACGGCCGGTCGAAGTTCCGCACCAGGTGCACGCCAAAGATCAGCGCCGAACCGACGGCAATGTCGCTATACCCGGAAAAATCGCAATACAGCCGGTACATGAACAGGAACGGTGCGGCCAGCACCTGGATCGGCGCAAACCCGGCGGGATCGGCCATCACCGGATCGGTGAAGGCGGCCAGCCGGTCGGCCACCACCAGCTTCTTGAACAGCCCCCAGGTGATCAGCAGCGCCCCGGTGCCGATCTGCGCCGCATCGGGCACCCAGCGCGCCCGCAACTGCGGCAACAGATGCGCCGCCCGCTCGATGGGGCCGGCGACAAGCTGCGGAAAGAACGCCACGAACACCGCGAAGCGCCCGAAATGCCGCTCGGCCGCCACCTTGCCGCGATAGACATCAACCGTGTAGCCGATCGATTGCAGCGTGTAGAACGAGATCGCCGTCGGCAGCAGGATGTCCAGCCGCGGCGCCTCCCCCCCGCCCGACAGCCCGGTGGCGATGCCCAGCAGGAAATTGGCGTATTTGAAGTAGCCCAGCAGCCCCAGGTCGCAGCCGATCGCGGCCACCAGCACCCACCGCCGCCGCCGCGGATCGCCCGCCGCCGCGATCATCCGCGCCGCGGCGTAGTGCAGCACGGTGGAGGCGAAGAGCAGCACGGTGAAGCCCAGGTTCCACCACGCATAGAACACATAGCTCGCCGCCAGCATCCCCGCCCAGCGCCACCGCGCCGGCAGCGACCAGACGCCGAGCGCCACCAGCGGCAGGAAGATCAGGTAGTCGATCGAGTTGAACTGCACCGCCTAGCCCGCCAGCAACCGCTCATAGGCGCCGAGCACCGCCGGCCAGGTGAAATCCGCCGCATGCCGCGCCCGCGCCGCCGCCCGCATCGCCACCAGCCGCGCGGGATCGCCCAGCAGCGCGCCCAGCGCCGCATCGCAGTCCTCGATCCCGGAAAAATACGCCCCCGCCGGCCCGGCCACCCAGCGGTTGAACCGGTTGTCATGCGCCAGCACCGCATTGCCGGCCCCCAGCGCCTCCACCAGCGACGGATTGGTGCCGCCCACCTGATGGCCATGCAGATAGAGCGCCGCATGGCAGCGCAACGCCGCGACCACCTCCCGGTCATAGATCGCCCCGGCAAACACCACCTCGCCCGACGCCGCCTTCCGCACCGCGCGATGATACGCCACCGCCGGATCAAACCGCCCCAGCACCACCAGCCGCACCCCGCGCGCGCGGGCCGAGAACGCAGCGACGATCTCGCGGATCGAATTCTCCGGCTCCGGCCGCGCGATCACCAGGCAGTAGCCGCCGGGCACCAGGCCGAGCGCCGTCAGCGGCGCCGGATCGGCCGCCTCGATCCGGTCGGCGCCATAGGGGATGGTGGCGATGCGTTCGCGCGGCACATGGCGGGCCAGGTGGTCGGCGATGGCCGGGTGGTCGGCGATCAGCGGCCGGGCGGCATATCCGGCGATGCGCTCATTGGCGCGGAACCACAGCCGGAACGCCCAGGACCATTTCGCGCGCTGCCACTCGATCCCGTCCATGTTCATCGCATGGCGCCGCCCGGCCAGGCGCAGCAGCAGCCCCAGCACCGCCGTGTTGTAGCCCAGCGTCAGCACCACGCCGGGCCGCCGCAACGCGGCGATGGTGGCGCGCAGGTCGAACAGCAGCGTGCCCAGCGCTCCGCCCGGGCTGCGGATCGCCATCCGCCGCACGCCCTGCCAGACCGGCGGATGCGGATCGGGCCCGTCGACCTGGCAGGCCACCTCCACCGCCCAGCCGCGCCCCACCAGATGCAGGGCCAGACGTTCGGCAAACGTCTCGAACCCGCCATGGGCGGCCGGAACCCCGCGCGTGCCGAGGATCAGAAGCTGGCGGGCGCCCGGCATCGGCTCTGCCGCCTGAAGGGTAGGATGAGCCGACACTGCAACGACGTCCGGTTCGCGATGACCCCGGACCTTACCGGCCCGCCGGCCGCCGGATCAAGCCGCCCCTGCGCCTGACTATTCCGCGGCCGTTCCATAGGCGATGTTGCGCCCGCCATAGCGCCGCACCCGGATATTGGCCTGTTCGGCATGGCCCACGAAGCCCTCCAGCATGCACAGGCGGGAGCAGTATTCCCCCATCATGGCGCTGGCGGCATCGGTGGTAACCCGCTGATAGGTGACGGTCTTCAGGAACTTTCCCACCCACAGCCCGCCGGTGTAGCGCGCCGCCCCCAGGGTGGGCAGCGTGTGGTTGGTGCCGATCACCTTGTCGCCATAGGAGACATTGGTGCGCGGGCCGAGGAACAGCGCGCCGTAATTGGTCATGCGCGCCAGGAACTGCTCGGGGTCGCGGGTCATCACCTGAACGTGTTCGCTGGCAATCCGGTCGGCCTCGGCGATCAGCTCCTCGGTGGTGTCGCAGACGATCACCTGGCCGAAATCCGCCCAGGCCTGGCGCGCGATCGGGGCGGTGGGCAGGATGCCCAGCAGCCGTTCCACCTCCGCCATCGTCGCCTCCGCCAGTGCCTGGCTGTCGGTCAGGAACACCGAAGGCGAGGTCGGGCCGTGCTCGGCCTGGCCCAGCAGGTCGGTGGCGCACAGCTCCGCGTCCACGCTGTCATCGGCGATCACCAGCGTCTCGGTCGGCCCGGCCAGCAGATCGATGCCGACGCGGCCGAACACCTGGCGCTTGGCCTCCGCGACATAGGCGTTGCCGGGACCGACCAGGAAATCGACCGCCGGGATGCTCTGCGTGCCATAGGCCATCGCGCCGATCGCCTGGATGCCGCCGAGAATGTAGATCTCATCCGCCCCGGCCAGCGCCATCGCCACGATCACCGCCGGCGCCGGCCGCCCCTCGAACGGCGGGGTGCAGGCGATCACCCGGCGCACGCCGGCGGTCTTGGCGGTGACGATGGCCATATGCGCCGAGGCCACCAGCGGATATTTTCCACCGGGCACATAGGCGCCAATGGTGTCGATCGGGATGTTCCGGTGGCCCAGCACGATGCCCGGCATCGTCTCCACCTCGATGTCGCGCAGGGCGGCCTTCTGGTGCTCGGCGAAATTGCGCACCTGGGCCTGGGCGAACTTGATGTCCTCGATATCGCGCGGCGACAACGCGGCGAAACAGGCGTCGATCTCGGCCTGCGACAGGCGGAAGCTGGGCGGGTTCCACGTGTCGAATTTCTGCGAATACTCCCGTACCGCCGCATCGCCGCGCGCCTGGATGTCGGCCAGGATGGCCTCCACCGATTGCTTCACGCGGGCGGCGTCCTCGGCCTTGGCGTCAGGGGAGCGGCCGGGTTTCAATACACGGATCATCGGGGTCTCCTAGGAAAAGACAGGAAGAATCTTCTTTTTGTGAACAAAAAGAAGCAAAAAAACTTCATCCATTGGCGCCGCGCTCTCCCGGGGGAGCGCGGCCAAAAGGGGGAAAAGTTTTTTGGTTCTTTTTTTCAAAAAAGAACACGCTTTCTTACGACACGCGCACCAGCGCCTTGCCGGTATTCGCGCCCCCGAGCATCCCGATGAACGCCGCCGGCGTGTTCTCCAGCCCCTCGGTGATCGTCCGGCGCCACACCAGCCTGCCCGCCGCCAGCCGGTCCGACAGGTCGGCCAGCGCGGGCGGGAAGTGTTCGGGGTGATCGGAGATGATGAAGCCGGTCAGCGTCACCTTGCAGGTCAGCAGCACGGTGGCATCCGCGATCGGCTGGCGCGCCGCCTTGTAGCCGCTGCCGATCAGGCCGCAGAGCGCGATGCGGGCGAACGGGTTCAGCCGCCGCATCGCCGCATCCATCACCGCGCCGCCGACATTCTCGAAAATACCGTCCACCCCATCGGGGGCCGCGGCGGCGAAGTCGGCATCCAGATTGCCGGCCTTGTAGTCGATGCAGGCGTCAAAGCCGAGTTCCTCCACCACATGGCGGCACTTCTCCGCCCCGCCAGCCACGCCGACCACGCGCGCCCCCTCCTGCTTGGCCAACTGCCCGACCACCGAGCCCACCGCCCCGGCGGCGGCCGAGACCACCACGGTCTGGCCAGGCTTCGGCGCGATCAGCTTCAGCGTGCCGAACCAGGCGGTCACCCCGGGCATCCCGGCCGGCCCGAGATAGGCCTCCAGCGGCAGCTTCTGCGCATCCACCTTGCGCAGCAGGCGGCCGTTGATGGCGGAGAAATCCTGCCACCCGCCGGGGCCGACCACCGCGTCGCCGGGCGCGAAGCCGGGGTGGCGGCTCTGCACCACCTCGCCGGCCATGCCGCCACCCATCACCTGGTCCAGGCCCTGGGGTGCCACATAGGATTTCACGTCATTCATGCGC
>JBIPLY010000640.1:0-6919 GCA_044369385.1 Acetobacteraceae bacterium
GGGGCGACCTTGGATGAGTGCTAACATTCCTGCACCGTGAATGGTGACGATAGAGGCACTGGATTCTAAAACAAATCGCTGATCTTTCATGGAACTGGCTTGGGCTTCGGCAATTCGGACTTGCAGTCGGAGTGCTTCTAATTCATCGTGTTGCTGAGGAATGACGGTTTCCGCTTCACGGGTTTTAACCACAAAGTAGGCTTGGGCTTGGGCGATTTCCGGTTTGCGGACATCACCGTTCATCGCAATGAGATATGCCGCGTAACGAGATAGTTTATAGTTCTGTTGCTTAGATCCCCCTCCTTGAGAGCGTTTCACCAGATTGAACTCAACCTCAAAGTGGTGTTCTACATTTTCACCGTGAACCCGACAAGATACAATTGCCCTTTGAGTGACTTCGTTGAATTGTCGCCAGTTTGTATACCCCAACAGAACCATTAACTCCCGTGCCATCCAATACTCGCAACCTTCACGGTCAATGCGCTTAATGGAATCAAAAGGAGATTTAGACTGATCGTGATCTTGATTGCCAGACAATGCTAAACTAGACATATAACCCTCCTTTGGGTTGTTATAAGTAATTTTTGAGAAAAGCTGGAGACTTACTACTTCCTCCGGCTTTTCTCATTCCTATATTATACACCAAATTAACAGGAGCTTGAATAAAAAACGGGGTATTTAGCAAGTAAATAATATTAAAATTGTGCGGTGGTAAATTATATTAAATACCCTACAATAATCCCTAGATATCCCCATTATCTTCATCTTCTAAACTTTGGATATGGTCAAATACTACGCCCGTTTGATAGATTTGTTCATGGAGTGTGGCAATGGCTTTAACCGTCTCTACTGCCATCCTTCCGTGAATATGCGTCCCTGATTTGGTTAACTTGCCACAGGCTTTCATTGGGTCATCGCTCTTGGATGCTTGACTATAAGCCTTTGCACTAACAGCAATAGAAGATGATGCGATTACGTCTAACCCACGCAAATAAACCTCCATCCTTTTGATTCCATCCTCAAGATCCTTTTTATACTTCTCTCTATTTTCCTCAATCATTGATTTAATTGCCTCCATTTTTTCGTTAATAATCTCTCGTTTCCTTTCTTCCCAAATGGGTTGTTTTTTCCAGTGTCTTATTATCCCTTCTGAAACTCCAATCTGACTGGCAACCTCTCTGTTGGACAGGGATGGGTTGTCAAGAAATGCCTTAACAGCATCTTTGATCAGATGTGCCTTACCTCCCTTTATTTCGCAACCTTACGCAATAACAACACTTTAAAGTTAACATAGTTGAAAACATTGCTACAACTTAAAATATGAGTAAACCTAAAATTACTGAGACTGATATCAGCAAATTGACTCCCGATCCGAATAACGCACGGAAAAGAACACCATTGTCGGCAAGCGTTATTAGGAAATCGTTAGAACAGTTTGGGGCAGCTCGAAGTATTGTTGTCGATGAAAATGACGTGATTCGGGCGGGTAATGGAACCTTTGAGGAGGCGGGTCAATTAGGGATTGAGAAGGTTTTGGTTGTAGAAGCCGATGGTAATACGATTGTTGCTGTTAAGCGTAAAGGGTTGTCAGAGTCGGATTGGAAACAATATGCGATCGCTGATAATACGGCTTCTGATTTCTCAACATGGGACTTTGATCTTTTAAATGATTTAGCCCAAGAGGTAGATTTTAGTGAGTTTTTCCCTGATGATAAATTGAATGAATTGTTAGAGTCATTGGGTAAAGGTGAAAGTTTTGGCAATACTGAACCCAAGGAAGATGGAAACCCAGAATCACCAGAAGATTTTAAGGAATATGGAGAAGATATCGAAACCGAACACTGTTGCCCTAAATGTGGTTACAAATGGTCTGGAGGTAAATAAATGAATACCAAACCCATTTATCGTGTTCCTCTAATGAAAGAGATAGAAGAAATCCCCTGGAACGGGTTTAATGTTGTTTCTACCTTTAGTGGTACTGGTGGCTCATGTCTTGGCTATCGGATGGCTGGTTATCGGGTGTTGTGGGCTAATGAATTTATTCCTGCGGCTCAGGATTCTTATAAAGCAAATCACCCGAATTCCATCCTTGATAGGAGAGATATTCGGTTGGTACAGCCAGAAGACATTTTAAGAGCAACTGGCTTAGGTGTTGGCGAAATTGACATATTCGATGGTTCGCCCCCGTGTGCAGCTTTTTCTAAAGCAGGTAAACGTGATAAAGGATGGGGTGTCGTAAAGAAATATTCAGATACCACGCAACGGGTTGACGATTTGTTTTTTGAATACACCAGACTAATCCAAGGAACAAAGCCTAAAGTATTTGTTGCTGAAAATGTAGCAGGTTTAGTTACAGGTGTTGCTAAAGGTTATTTTTTAGAGATACTGAGAACTTTAAAAGCCTGTGGCTACAAAGTTAAGTGTAAAGTTTTAGATGCTCAGTGGTTAGGTGTTCCACAGGCCAGGCAACGGACTATTTTTATAGGGATTAGAGACGATATTAACTTGGATATCGTCTACCCTATACCATGCAAAAAACAATACACTGTTAGGGATGCAATATCAAATCTAGGGATTGACAATAGTTTGTTTTATAAACTTCCTAAAGGTAAAATGTTAGATGTTTATATGAACACAAGAGATGACGAGAAAGGTAGATTTGAAGATGCACATTACAGATTGTACGGCAAGGAGTCTTATTTTAATTTTGCGAGAGCTTGTTGGGATTTACCGTCTAGGACTATTCTACAAAGTAGCCAGGGTATATGTCACCCAGAGATACCCAGAACATTTACTATTTCAGAATTAAAGCGTATCTGTGCTTTCCCAGATGACTTTATATTATTAGGTTCATTTGCTAAACAATGGGAACGACTGGGGCGTGCTGTTCCCCCTGTTATGATGTCACATATTGCCAAAACAATTCAATTAGAAATACTAGAAAAATGTGTGGATTAGCGGGTACATACAAATCCAGCGTAGATGTAGAGTCTATGCTTCTTAAAATAATACATAGGGGGCGAGATGGTCAAGGTGTTCACAAGCATGAAGACACTGTTCATGGTCACGTTAGGCTGTCTTTACTTGATTTAAGTTCGGCATCTAAACAACCTTTTATCTTAAATAATTCCACTCTTTCATTTAATGGTGAGATATGGAATTATAGAGATATAAAAAAGAAGTTACAAGACGACGGGTGCAAATTCAATACAACAGGTGACACCGAAGTATTGAGTCAATTTTTAGATATTTACGGTGTTTCACGGCTAAATCAACTAGAGGGAATGTTTGCTTTTGTATGGAGTAAAGGGGATGAGCATTGGCTTGTGAGAGACCGTTTTGGTGAGATACCCTTGTATCTGGCAAAAACGAATAAAGGGTATATTTGGGCATCTGAAAGAAAAGCATTTCCTAGTGGTGTTATGCCTGTTGCCGTTCCTCCGGGCTATGCTTTTAATCTAGTGAAAGGCGAGTGGTTTCAATGGTACAAGCTACCAGGAACAACACCACAGCAAAATATATTAGATTGCTTGAATAGGGGTGTAGAACAAAGATTAAATGCTGATGCTCCCGTCTGCTGTCTTATATCGGGCGGATTAGATAGCGTCTTGGTTCTGCAAATAGCAAAGTCTATAAACAAAAACATCGTAGCTTTTACAGCAAAAATGCGTAATGATTCAAATGATTTACTAGCAGCCAGGAAGATATGTAGTGAGTATGAAATTCAATTAATAGAAGTGCCAGTATCTATTGATTTAGATTCTTTAACTAACGCAGCCAAGGTAATAGAAATTAACAGCAAAGCTCAAATAGAGATAGCTTCATTATGTCTACCATTAGCACAAAGGATAAGGGCAGAAGGCTTTAAATCTTGCTTATCTGGTGAAGCTGCCGACGAGCTTTTTGGTGGTTATGGTAATTTCTGTATTCAGGCATCCAAAAGCACAAATACAGAAGTTATATCTCTTAGAAAAAGTCAATTAGCAAAAATGGCAAGAGGTAATTTTGTTAGGTGCAATAAGTCTTTTATGTATGGTGGCGTAGAGTGTAGATTGCCTTTTATGGATGTGAAGTTAGTTGAATATGCCATAAACTTAGACCTCTCGCAATCACCACCAAATAAAAAACTACTGAAATCCGCGTCGGCTAGACTGCTACCTAAATGGGTGATATCCAGGGTTAAGGATACTTTTCAAGGTGGTAGTGGTGTGTCCGATTGGACAGAGAAAAATATAGCATCGCCAATAAAATTTTACAACAACGAACTAAAGAAAACTTTTGGATACTTACCCAAGGATTAACATGAATAATTATCACGTCCCATCTAAAGATAAATGGGAATTTGACGAATCAGTAACAGACATTTTTGATGATATGTTGGCTCGTTCAATTCCTCAATACGAGGTAATGAGAGACGCTGTTACCAATATCGCTCGTGAATACATAAAACCCGCCAGTTCTGTCATAGATATTGGATGCTCAAGAGGTGAGCAGATATCTCGACTAATTCAATCCTATGGGACTAATTGCACCTATTATGGAATCGAAGTTAGTCAACCGATGATTAACGCGAGTAGGGAAAAGTTTAAGGGTTTTGAATGCGTCAGTTTACATGAATTAGATTTAAGAAAAGATTGGTTAACTCTTAAAAACGTATCCGTCACTTTGTCGGTTTTAACTTTACAGTTTATTCCGATTGAATACAGATTAAGACTACTCAAAAAAATCTATGATTCAACTCGAAAAGGCGGGTGTTTTATTTTAGTTGAAAAAGTTATTGGGGGGTCTGCTGATATTGACAGTTTATTGACCAATCAGTATTATAACTTAAAACATCAGAATGGTTATTCTATTTATGAGATAGAACGGAAAAAAATAAGCCTAGAGGGTGTACTTGTTCCGGTAACAGCTAATTGGAATGAAGAAATGCTTAGATTGTCTGGTTTTACTGAGGTTGATTGTTTTTGGCGTTGGATGAACTTTTCTGGATGGATTGCTGTTAAGTAGAATGAAACTAATGGAAAGATTGCCAGATTAATTAATATTAACTGTGATATAATATTAATAGTAAATTGCCCTTCGCGGTGCATCAACACCCAAGGGCTGTAAACCTGATTCAGAGGTATCACAATGATTGATTTTAACAAAGAATTGGTAACGCCGTCAAGCCCTGACAATCTATTCCTTATTGATTTTGACGAGGTTTGGCAACAGCTAGGTTACAGCACAAAAAGGTCTGCTATAAGAGCGTTAAAAGACCTGTTTACGGAAGGAAATGATTATGTATACGGCAATGATAAATATCCGACAACTGGGCGACCGTCGCATTTGTTACTATTGTCCGCTAATTGTTTTCAACAAATAAAGGCAATAAAAGCAAGAAAAAGACTTTCTGAAAGGACAGAGAAAGTTATCCAAAAGAAGATTCAATGCTGCATGGGTGGTCAGTCAGAAGTTTTGACACCGGCAGGAAAAATAGATTTACTAACTGAAAAGGACTTGATTGAATTTAAAGAAGCAAAAAAATGGAAGGAAGCGATTGGGCAAGTATTGGCTTATGGATATTACTATCCATCACATAGGAAGGTAATCTATTTATTTGGTTGCGCTCATTCAAGTTTCAAAGAAATGGTAGAAAAAATCTGTCTCAAAAACGGGGTTTTCGTTGAGTGGATTAGATTGGATTAAAGGGTTACATTTATGCTAAACCCCAAACCCTCACGGGAAAGATCCGGCTTGGTTGCCAACGTCAAAAGGATCAGAATTTTCTAAGTTGTTACTCGCCGCACAGAAGGGGATTAAGGACGCAACCCGTCAACACTTGCAATGGTTTGAATCTGTTGTTGATGTTTTGGCGGTGTAGAAGGTTGAAATAGTATAGTGCCACACCAAGACGAATATATCTCAAAAATAGCGAAAATCTATATGTGTTGTGGAAACATGTATAGAAAAGTGGCATTTTCTATATGTCAACTAAAAACCCAGGATGTTAAGTTCTGGGTTTTTAGTTTGGCGATCGCAGTATCGATCTAAGGTTGAGACTTTTTAAATAATCCGGGTTTGATTAGATGATTGATAAACCACTCCCAAGCCTCCGTCCCGTAATTCAGGATGATAATATCGCTCATTGCTAAACCACGTTCCTCACAATAGTTCCCGTGTCTCTCCCCTAGTAATTCATCGAATGCTATTACATCCAGAACGGGGCGATTAAGTGTCCTTGAGGTTGAATAGTTAATGACGCTATTAAAATCTTTGATTTCAAAATATTTCAATAGCTCTTGCTGAAATTTGAGAATATCCATTTTTGTCCTATGTGTTTTAGTTTGGCGATCGCCTAATTCCCTGACTCAATAGACCAACTAGAATAAGCCTCGATATCGTAGAAGCGGTCGTCTATTAAGGTTTGATCCTCAATATCCCTATAGTTTTCTGCCATGATTTCAAACATCCGAGCAAACGGGTCAATGTCTAGGGAAGTTTTGCCGTCCGTCATCAGAACGTAGGAGTGGGCATCAAGCCAGTTGGCAAGTTCTGGACTAATCCATCGGGCAACCTTAACCGCCAGTAATGGATGTCCCCATGTTCCCTGCTCCCTATTGTCTGAAAATTTCCCTTTCACAACCTCTAAGAGTGATTCCTCAGATGTGAGGGAATTAGACAGGGCATCCATTTCAGCCTTTGAGGATTTCAGTCGTAACCAGTTATCAAGTCTTGTGTTGTAGGCTTTGCACATTTGAGTCAGGTTCACATACCCATCTGACTCCCGAACAGAAATCTTAATCCCTTCAAACTGAAGTGGAACAATTTTGCTATTATGATTCATAGTTGACCTGCTGTATAGGTTGGCTCACGTCCCCGAATGTTTCCGCATTGCGGGGACACTTATTATTATAACAATTTTATTAATAGAAATAGT
>JBIPLY010000219.1:0-6870 GCA_044369385.1 Acetobacteraceae bacterium
CTCGGCGGCCAGGTCGAACTGGGCCTGGTGCTGCGCCGGCGTGGTGGACAGGCGCGGGTCCTTGACGATGGTCATCGGCTGGGACTGCGTGCTGCCGCCGGCGGTCAGCTCGACCGTGTAGCTGCCGGGCACGGCGAGCGGGCCGGACTGGGCGTCGCCGTCGGCGACCAGGGGCTTGGGCTTCGGCAGCCCCAGGCTGTTGTCCAGCTTCGCCGGGCCGGGATAGCGCATGTCCCAGACATAGCGGTTCAGGCCGGGCTTGGTGCCGGGCTTCTTCGGGCCCGGGGTGTTGGCGTCGTCGCTGGCGAAGCTGATGATCTCCTGGCCGGCTGCGGTGCGGAAGGTGAGCTTGACCGGGCCGCTGTGGTTTTCCGGCAGCCAGTACCAGACGATGGTGCCCTGCGGCGGGTTCTCGCCGATGTCGAGGAATTCCCGCGTCTTCGTGCCGTCCGGCTTTTCGCCGTGGGCGATGGCGCCGCCGATGCCGAAGACGAGCTGGAAGCTCACCGGGCCCTTGGCGCCGCCCAGCGCGCCGTGATGCAGGCGGGAGCGGATGGTCTTGCGCGGGGGCAGCAGGGCCGGCGCGTCCGCCTTGGCGGGCAGGGCGCGCAGGCTGGTCAGGTCGTCCAGGATCCAGAAGGCGCGGCCATGGGTGCCGGCGATCAGGTCGTCGTGCTTGATCTTCAGGTCGTAGACCGGTACCACCGGCAGGCCGCCGGGCAGGCGCGCCCAGCTGGCGCCGTCGTTCAGGGTGAAGAACACGCCGGTTTCGGTGCCGGCGAACAGCAGGCCCTTTCGCACCGGATCGGCGCGGACGACGCGGGTGATCTCGCCTTCCGGGAAGTTGCCGTTGATCGACTGCCAGGTGCGGCCGCCGTCGGTGGTGCGGTACAGATAGGGCTTGTAGTCCGACAGCTTGTAGCGCGTGGCGGCCATGTAGACGGTGTCGGCGTCGTGCGGGCTGGGCTCGACGCAGCCGACATAGGCCAGTTCCGGCAGGGTGGGCGGGGTGACGTTGGACCAGGTGTTGGCCCCGGCGCGCATCACCTGCACCAGGCCGTCGTCGGTCGACGCCCAGATCTCGCCCTTGCGGTGCGGGGATTCGAAGACGCAGGCGGTGGTGGCGTGAACCTCGGCCCCGGCGCTTTCGCGGGTGATGTCGCCGCCCGAATGGCCCTGGCGCGCCTTGTCGTTCAGGCTGAGGTCGGGCGAGATCGGCTCCCAGCTCTGGCCCTCGTTGGTGGATTTGAACACCACGTTGCCGCCGGCATAGAGCGTGTCCGGATCGTGCGGGGAGAAGACGATCGGGAAGGTCCAGGCGAAGCGGTATTTCAGATCCTTCGGCGCCATGCCGGTGGATTCTTCCGGCCAGACGTTGACCAGGGAGATCTGGTCAGTGGAATAGTCGTAGCGCTGCAATGCGCCGGCGCCGCCGGGGCTCGACCCGACCGCGCCGCAGAAGACGACATCAGGGTTGTTCGGCTTGACGGCGATGAAGCCGCTTTCGCCGGTGCCGGGGTAGGTGGCATCGACCAGCGAGATGGCGCCCCAGACGGCCGAGGAGGGCACGGCGATCGAGGTGTTGTCCTGCTGCGTGCCATAGACGCGGTACGGGAAGCGGTCGTCGACATCGATGCGATAGAACTGGCCGGTCATCTGGTTGTAGATGCTGGACCAGGTGTAGCCGCCGTTGAAGGTGACCTGGGCGCCGCCGTCATTGCCCTCGATCATGCGGTTGCTGTCGGTGGGGTCGATCCACAGGTCGTGGTTGTCGCCGTGGCTGGTGTTGATTTCGGTGAAGTTGGTGCCGCCGTCGGTGGACTTCCACATGGCGAGGTTGGTGACGTACACCGTGTCGCCGTGGCTCGGGTCGGCGAAGACATGGGTGTAGTACCAGGGGCGGTGCATCAGGTCGCGGCTGGCCTGGGTCTGGGTCCAGGTCTCGCCGTGATCGTCGGAGCGGTACAGGCCGCATTTTTCCGCTTCCGCCTCAACCAGCGCCCAGACGCGGCCGGTGCGGGCCGGGGAGACGGCGACGCCGATCTTGCCGAGCGGGCCGGTGGGCAAGCCCTTGTTGCGCGAGATTTCAACCCAGGTGTCGCCGCCATCGGTGGACTTGAACAGCCCGCAGCCGGGGCCACCCGAAGAGATGTTCCAGAAGTTGCGCCGGGTCTGCCAGATGCTGGCGTAGATCACCCGCGGGTTGTTCGGGTCCATCGACATGTCGACGGCGCCGCTGTTCTCGTCGCGGTAGAGGATCTTCTCCCAGCTCTTGCCGCCATCCTTGGTGCGATAGACGCCGCGCGCCTCGCTCGGCCCGAAGATGTCGCCCAGGGCCGCGATGTAGACCAGGTCGGGGTTGGTCGGGTGGATCAGCACGCGGCCGATATGCTTGGTGTCCCGCAGGCCGATATTGGCCCATGTCCGGCCGCCATCGGTGGTCTTGTAGACGCCGTCGCCATAGGAGACATCCAGGCGAATGGTGGTCTCGCCCATGCCGGCATAGACCACGTTGCTGTCCGAGCGGGCGACGGCCAGCGCGCCGACCGTGGCGGTTTCGATGAACCCGTCGGTCACGTTGCGCCAGTAGATGCCGCCATCGGTGGTCTTGTAGACGCCGCCGGCACAGGCGCCGAAATAGAAGGTCATCGGATCGTTGAAGTCGCCGGCCACGGCCACCACGCGCCCGCCGCGCGACGGGCCGATGCAGCGCCATTTCAGGCCCGAAAGGGCGGCGGCGGAGGTCATTTCGTTCATGGTGCGGTCCCCGGCATTGCGACGCCGCAGAGTGCGTCTGTTCGGGCCGGCTGGCAACCGTATGGGCGATGGGTTGACCGCGTTTTGTGCTGCGCCGAGGCTGGGGCATGACCGATCCGAATCCCGCCCGGCCCGAGCGGCTGTGGGCCGCGCTGCTGGCGGCGACGCTGCTGAACCTGCCGTTGGGGTCAGTCTATTCCTTCAGCGTGTTCCTGCGCCCGATCGAAGCGGAGCTGGCGATTCCGCGCGCGGCGCTGTCGCTGGTGTTCGGGCTGGCCACGGTGGGGTTCACCGTGGGGTCGGTGGGCGCGGCATTCCTGTTCCGGGTTGCCTCGGCACCGTGGCTGGTGCTGGGCGCGGCGCTGGCGGCGGCATCCGGCATTGCGGTGGCGGCTTCGGCGGAGGGGTTGGCGCAGCTCCTGCTGGGCTACGGGGTGGTGTTCGGCACCGGCGGCGGGGTGGCCTACATCCTGTTGCAGCAGGGGGTGAACATGCTGGTGCGCCGGCGCCAGGGGCTGGTGAACGGCTATATCGTCAGCCTGTATCCGCTGGGCGCGGTGATCGCCACGCCGGCCTTCCATTGGTGCAACGGCGCCTTCGGCTGGCGGGTCACGCTGCACGGGCTGGCGGGCGTGCTGGTGGTGTGCGGGGTCGTGGCCGCGCTGCTGGTGCGCCATGGCGGGGCGCGGCTGGCCGTCGCGGCCGGGGGGGCGGCGCCGGCGCGGCTGGGGGTGAATTTCCTGAAGCTGTCGGGCACGTTCTTTCTCGCCGCCTCGGCCGGGTTGATGGTGATGAGCCAGGCGCGGGAGATCGTGGCCGCCTATGGTGGGGCGGTGGCGCTGGCGGTGGCGGCCACCACCGGCATCACCGCGGCGATCGCGGCCGCGCGGCTGTCCGGCGGCTGGCTGGTGGACCGGTTCCCGGTGCCGTTCGTGATGGCGGCGGCGCACGGGCTGTCGCTGTGCGGGGCGGCCCTGCTGAGCCTGGCGCCCGGGCCGGCGGCGGCGGTGCTGGGGCTGGGGATGATCGGGGTGGGGTATGGCTTCGTGTCCGGGGCCACCGCCGGCAGCATCGGGCTGTACTGGCCGGTGGCGGATTTCGGGCGGGTGGCGGGGCGGACCTATATCGCCTGGTGCGCGGCGGCGGTCGGGCTGCCGGTGCTGGCGGGGCATCTGTACGACATCAGCGGCGGCTATGGCGGGGCGGTGCTGATTGCGGGGGTGGCCAATCTGGTGGGGATTGGGGTGGCGTTGGGGTTGCCCAAGGCAAGCAAGAAAGCGGTTCTTTTTTGAAAAAAAGAACCAAAAAACTTTTTATCCGTTCGCTCTCGGCTGGCCTGCGCTTAAACGGATAAAGTTTTTTTCTTCTTTTTGTTCACAAAAAGAAGATTCTTGCTTCCTTACTCCGCCGCAAACTGCGCGCTGTGCAACGTGCGATACACCCCATCGCGCTCCAGCAATTCCCGATGCGTGCCCTGTTCGGCGATGCCCTGTTCGGTGACCACCACGATACGGTCGGCGTTGCGGATCGTCGCCAGGCGGTGGGCGATGACCAAGGTGGTTCGCCCCTGGGCCAGCTCCGCCAGCGATTGCTGGATCGCCAGCTCGGTGGCGGTATCCAGCGCGCTGGTGGCTTCGTCCAGGATCAGGATCGGCGGGTTCTTCAGGAAGATGCGCGCGATCGCCAGGCGCTGCTTCTGCCCGCCGGACAGTTTCACGCCGCGTTCGCCGATCGGGGTGTCCAGCCCCTGGGGCAGGGCGGCGATGACCTCGTCCAGCCGGGCGCGGTGGGCGGCGGCGGCGATGTCGGCGTCGCTGGCGCCGAGGCGGCCATAGGCGATGTTCTCGCGGATCGTGCCGGCGAACAGGAAGACATCCTGCTGCACGATGCCGATCTGGCGGCGCAGGGAGGCCAGGGTCATGTCGCGGATGTCGGTGCCGTCGATGGTGATGCGGCCCTGGGTCACTTCGTAGAAGCGCGGCAGCAGGGCGCAGATCGTGGTCTTGCCGGCGCCCGAGGGGCCGACCAGGGCGACGGTCTCCCCGGCGCGCACCGACAGGTCCATGTCGCGCAGCACCGGGCGGGCGGGGTCGTAGCCGAAGGTGACGCCCTCGTAGCGCAGCTCGCCGGTGAGCGCCGTGACGGCGCGGGCGCCGGGGCGGTCGGCGATGTCGGGTTCGGTGGCCAGCAGGGCCATGTAGCTGCGCAGCCCGGCCAGGCCCTTCGGATAGGTTTCGATCACCGCGCTGATCTTCTCCAGCGGGCGGTAGAACACGCCGACCAGCAGCAGGAAGGCGACGAAATCGCCCACCGACAGGCCGCCGCGCACGATCAGATACGCGCCGGCCAGCATCACCACCACCTGCACCGCGCGCATCGCCACGTAGTTCAGCGTGATCCCCGCGGCCATCAGGCGATAGGCGTCCAGCTTCACGCGGCGGTATTTGTCGTTGGCCTCGGCGAACAGGCGGCGCTCGTGGTCCTCGTTGGCGAAGGCCTGGACCACGCGGATGCCGCCGACGGTCTCCTCGATGCGGGCGTTGAAGGCGTAGACGCGGCCGAACTGGGCCTGCCAGTTCAGCGTCATCCGCCCGCCGTAGCGCGCCACCACGAAGGCCGCGGCCGGGACGATCGTGGCGGCGATCAGGGCGAGCTGCCAGTTGATCAGCGCCATCAGGGTGAAGGCGCCGGTGAAGGTCAGCACCGCGATCAGCACGTCTTCCGGACCGTGATGGGCGACCTCGCCGATCTCCTCCAGGTCCTTGGTGACGCGCCCGACCAGGTGGCCGGTTTTCTGGTTGTCGAAGAAGGAGAGCGAGAGTTTCTGCAGATGGTCGAAGGCGCGCCGGCGCAGCTCGGTCTCGATGGCGATGCCCAGGACGTGGCCGAAATAGGTGACGATCGCCATCAGCCCGGAGTTCAGCAGATAGACCACGAACAGCCCGACCACGGCGACGGTAATCACATACAGGTCCTGCTGCGGCAGGAGGCGGTCGATCACGGCGCGCACCGCCATCGGGAACATCAGCTCCAGCACGCCGGAGAGTGCCGCGCAGCCGAAATCGAGCATCAGCAGGCGCCGGTGCGGGCGGTAGAACTGCAGGAACTGGCGGATCATGGGGGGTGGACCTTGGGTTCACACTGCGCAAGGCAGCGGAGGCGCGCGGCGCAGGGGGGGCGGCGCGTCGGGCGGGCGGAGCGGGCTCCGCGACGGGTGCAGTGTGGAACTTAAATCATGATGCCGCAGACGTAGCCCAGCGCACCCCCCCGCGGCAAGCAGGCGTGCGCGATGGTCTGCCCGGCACGGCGGCGAATGGACCAAACCTCTCGACAAGCGGGGGCGGGAGCCAACATCCTGTGGCGGGCAAACCGGGGGGCGGGACGATGATGCTGCGCGCGATGCTGATGCCAAGGCTGCTGGCGCTGGTGCTGGCGCTCGTGCTGGCGCTGGGCGGCTTGGCGCCGCGCCATGCTCAGGCGCAGGACCGGTTGGTCTTCGGGCTCGATTGGGTCGCGCAGGCCGAATACGGCGGCTACTACCAGGCCGTCGCCACCGGGCTCTACGCGCGGCGCGGCCTTCAGGTCACCATCCGCCAGGGTGGGCCGCAGGTGAACCACATGCAGATGATGATCGCCGGCTCGATCGACCTCAACCTGGCCGGCGGCCGCGCCATCGAGTTCGCCGCCGAGGGCCTGCCGTACCTGGCCGTGGCCGCGATGTTCCAGAAGGAGCCGGCGGTGCTGATCGCCCATCCGAACATGGGCAATGACAGCTTCGAGGCGCTCAAGGGCAAGCCGATCGCCATCGGGGCCGATACCCGGGCCGGCTGGTGGCGCTTCCTGGCCGCCCGCTACGGCTACACCGACAGCCAGATCCGGCCCTACACCTTCAACATGGCGCCGTTCATCGCCAACCGGACCATGGTGCAGCAGGGCTATGTCTCGTCCGAGCCGTTCCTGATCCAGAAGGAGTCCGGCATCGTGCCGCAGGTGCTGATGATCTCGGATGCCGGCTATCTCGGCTATGCCAACATCGTCACCACCTCCCGCAGGCTGGTCGACACCAAGCCGGATGTGGTGCAGCGCTTCATCGATGCCTCGATCGAGGGCTGG
>JBIPLY010000220.1:0-6842 GCA_044369385.1 Acetobacteraceae bacterium
GAGAATGAAGAGGTCCAGGGTCTCGGACCCTGGTGGGGTCTGGGGCAAAGCCCCAGCCTTCCTTTCTTCTTCCCCCCCTCACCCAAGACCGTTTCCGCCCGCCGGGCTGAAGCACTCGGTGCGAGGCTGCCGCCGTTGCAGGTGGCGGCGGATCGGGTGGCGGCGACGGTGGCGCAGGGGGTGCATGGGCGGCGGCGGGTTGGGCAGGGCGATTCGTTCTGGCAGTATCGGCCGTTTCTGGCGGGGGATGATGCGGCGCGGATTGACTGGCGACAGTCGGCGCGGTCGGACCGGCATTATGTGCGCGAGACGGAGTGGGAGGCGGCGCAGACGGTGTGCCTGTGGCGGGATGGCAGCGCCAGCATGCGGTGGCACTCGCGGGAGGCGGGGGCGGAGAAGGTCGAGCGGGCGGAGTTGTTGCTGGTGGCGCTGGCCTCGCTGCTGATGCGCGGGGGGGAGCGGGTGCGGCTGCTGGGCGGCGAGCCCCGCGGCCTGACGGGTCGGGGCGGGCTGGACCGCCTGGTGGAGCAGTTGGGCCGGGTGCCGGATGGCGATGGGATGCCCCCGGAAAGCCCGGTGCCGCGCCATGCCCGCGTCGTGCTGATCGGCGATTTCCTCGGCCCGCTGGCGGAGATCGAAGCGGGTGTGGCCCGGCTGGCGGCGGTGCCGGCGGGCGGGCATCTGTTACAGGTGCTGGACCCGGCCGAGGCGGTGCTGCCCTATGCCGGCCGGGTGCGGTTCGAGGGGCTGGAGCATGAGCGCGAGATGCTGATCCCCCGCGTGGAGGGCGTGCGCGGCGCCTATGCGGAACGGCTGGCCGCCCAACAGGCCGGGCTGGCGGCGATCGCGCGCGCGGCGGGCTGGAGTTTTGCCATGCACCGCACGGACCATGCGCCAGAGGCCGCGTTGCTGGGGCTGTATACCGCGCTGGCGCCGCAGGTGGGCCGCCGATGATCTTTGCCACGCCCTGGGTGCTGCTGGCGCTGGCCGGGCTGCCGCTGCTGTGGTGGCTGCTGCGCATCACGCCGCCCAGCCCGCGCACGGAGCGGTTTCCCGCCATCCGCCTGCTGTTCGGCCTGACCGCGCCGGAGGAGACGCCGGCCCGCACCCCCTGGTGGCTGCTGGCGCTGCGCATGACGGCCGCCGCCCTGGTGATTGTCGGCCTGGCCCGCCCGGTGCTGGACGCCGGCGGCTCGCTGTCCGGCAGCGGCCCGCTGGTGCTGGTGGTCGATGACGGCTGGGCCGCCGCCCCGGACTGGTCGCGACGCATGGCGGCGGCGTCCGGCGTGCTGGACCGCGCCGAACGCGCCGGGCGCCAGGTGGTGCTGCTGACCACGGCACCCGGCGAAACCGGCGCCGCCCCGGCCGCCACGCCGGCGATGGCCGTGGCCGAGATGCGCCCGCGCCTGGCCGCGCTGCGCCCGAAACCCTGGCCCGCCGACCGTGCCGCCGCCGCCGCCGCGCTGCGCCCCTGGGCCGGAAAGGGCGGGGCCGCCTATGTCGCGGACGGCCTGGCCGGCGACAACTGGCACACGCTGGCCGCCGCCCTGTCCGCCATCGGCCCGCTCACCGTGCTGCGCGACGACATCCCGCCGGCCCGCCTGCTGCTGCCGCCGCGCCTGGGCGACTCCGGCAGCGCCGATCGCCTCGTCGCGCGCGTGCAGCAGGCCCCGCGCCCATTGCCGGAGGAGATCGCCGTGCTCGCCCAGTCCGGCGACGCCCGCACCCTGGCGCGCGCGACGGCCACCATCCCGGCCGGCGCCGCCGAGGCTGAGGTCGCCTTCGTCCTGCCGCCCGAGCTGCGCAACCGCCTGGCCCGGCTGGTGATCGAGGGCCCGCCCTCGGCCGGCGCCGTCGCGCTGCTCGACGAACGCTGGCGCCGCCGCCCGGTCGGGCTCTTGGCCGGCGACGCGGTGGCCGCCGACATCCCGCTGACCGGCACGCTGTTCTACCTGCGCCGCGCGCTCGATCCCTATGCGGAGCTGCGCGTCGGCGACCTCGCCACCCTGCTGGCGCGCGAGATCTCGGTGCTGGTGCTGGTCGACCACGTCGTCGCCGAGGGGCCGGAGGCGGCGATGCTGGCCAACTGGGTGGAAAAGGGCGGCCTGCTGCTGCGCTTCGCCGGCCCGCGCATGGCCGAGCAGCCCGATGCGCTGCTGCCGGTCCGCCTGCTGGCCGGCGACCGCCAGCTCGGCGGCGCGATGTCCTGGAGCCAGCCGGCGGCGCTGGACGCCTTCCCGGCGGCGGCGCCCTTCATCGGCCTGCCGGTGCCGGCCGAGGTGCGGGTGACGCGCCAGGTCCTCGCCCAGCCCGACGCGAAGCTGGCCGAAGCCACCTGGGCCCGGCTGACCGACGGCACGCCCCTGGTCACCCAGGCCGGGCGCGGCCTCGGCCGGGTGGTTCTGTTCCACACCACGGCGAACGCCGACTGGTCCGACCTGTCGCTGTCCGGCCTGTTCGTCGACATGCTGCGCCGCCTGGTCGCGCTGTCCGCCGGCGTCGCCGCCGAGGCCGAGGGCACCCGCCTGGCCCCGGTCGAGACGCTGGACGGCTTCGGCACCGCCGGCCCGCCGCAGCCCGCCGCCGGCCCGCTCGCCGCCGACGCGTTTGCCACCACCGCCGCCTCCCCGCGCCATCCGCCCGGCCTCTACGGCCCGGAATCCGGCCGCCGCGTGCTCAACCTCGCCACCCGTCATCCCCCGCCCAGCGCCGCCCCATCGATCCCCGGCGCGCGCGAGGAGCCGGTGGCCGGCACCGCCGCCGAACGCCTGCTCGCCCCCTGGCTGCTCGCCGCGGCCCTGGCCCTGCTGGCGATCGACATGCTGGTCTCGCTGCGCCTGCGCGGCCTGTTTCGCGGCCGCCGCGCGCTCGCGGCCGTTATGCTGCTGGCGCTCGCCACCCCCGGCCACGCCCAGACCCTGGTCCCCAACCAGCAAGCCGCCAACCCCGCCCTGGTCACCCGCCTGGCCTACATCGTCACCGGCGACGCCACCGTCGACGCCGTCTCCCGCGCCGGGCTGGCCGGCCTGTCGGACTACGTCAACCGCCGCACCAACGCCGCCCTGGGCGAGCCCGCCGCCATCACCCCCGGCGAGACCGAGCTGGCCTTTTTCCCGCTGCTGTACTGGCCGATCGTCCCCGGCGCCGGCCCGCTGACCGGCGCGCAGGTCACCGCGCTGAACGACTTCATGTCCCATGGCGGCATCATCCTGATCGACACCCGCAACGGCGGCAGCGGCGAGGGCTTCAACGCCGGCAGCGAGGCCGCCCTGGAACAGCTGGCGAAGAACCTCGCCGTCCCGCCGCTGACCGAACTCACCACACAGCACGTCCTGGCGCGCAGCTTCTACCTGCTGCAGGACTTCCCCGGCCGCTTCACCGGCGACCCGGTCTGGGTCCAGCGCGCCCAGGACCGCACCAACGACAGCGTCTCCCCGGTCATCATCGGCGGCCACGACTGGGCCGCGGCCTGGGCCATCGATGCGCAAGGCCGCAACCCCTACGCCACCATGCCCGGCGGCACCCGGCAGCGCACCATCGCCTACCGCTTTGGGGTCAATCTTGTCATGTACGCGCTGACCGGGAACTACAAAGGCGATCAGGTGCATATTCCGGCCATCCTCGAAAGGTTAGGGCAGTGAAGGATTCTTCTTTTTGTGAACAAAAAGAAGCAAAAAAACTTCATCCGATTGCAAGCCCCCCCGCGCGCGCCCACCTCCGACCGTTGAGCACCCCGCCAATGGGTAAAGTTTTTTTTGCTTCTTTTTTGTTCACAAAAAAGAAGACGCTTTCCTGATGCGCATGGAACAAGCCATCGCCGCGATCCGCTTCGATCCGGCCCTCCCCCTCCCCCTCCTGTTCGCCCTGGCGGCCCTGTGCGCCGTGGCCATCGGCACCGCCCTGTGGCTGCGCGCCCGCGGCACCATCTGGCGTGCCGCCGCCTTCGCCGCCCTCCTCCTCTGGCTCTCCGGCCCGCGCGTGGTCGAGGAAACCCGCGAGACCCTGCCCGACATCGCCCTGATCGCGGTCGACGAGAGCGCCAGCATGCAGGTCGGCCCCCGCGCCGCCCTGGCCGAGCGCGCCCGCGCCCGCATCGAGGCGTTGGCCCGCGACCTGCCCGGCCTGGAGCTGAAGCGCGTCACCGTGCCGGAGGCCGGCAGCGAGGGCACCCGCCTGTTCACCGCCATCGAGCGCGCCCTGGCCGACATTCCCCGCGCCCGCCTGGCGGGGATCATCGCCATCACCGACGGCCAGGCCCACGACACCCCGGACTCCCCGATCGCCGACGCCCCGCTGCACGTGCTGATCCCCGCCCGCGCCGAGGAACAGGACCGCCGCGTGCGCATCGTCCAGGCCCCGGGCTACGGAATCGTCGGAAAATCCGTCGCGCTGCGCGTGGTGGTCGAGGATCTCGGCCTGCCCAATCGCGGCCTGTCCCCCGGCCGCCTCGCCCGCCTGACCATCCGCCGCGACGGCGAGGCGCCGATCCAGGCCGAGACCCCGCCCGGCGTCGAACAGGACGTCGAAATCCCCATCACCCGCGGCGGCCCGACGGTCGTCGAACTGTCCGTCGACCCCCTGCCCGGCGAAGTCAGCCAGGCCAACAACCGCGCCGTCGTGACCATCAACGGCGTGCGCGACCGCCTGCGCGTGCTGCTGGTGTCCGGTGAGCCGCATCCCGGCGAGCGCACCTGGCGGAGGCTGCTGAAGTCCGATCCCGCCGTCGACCTGGTCCACTTCACCATCCTGCGCCCGCCGGAAAAGGACGACATGACGCCGCTGAACGAGCTGGCGCTGATCGCCTTCCCGGTGCGCGAGCTGTTCCAGGTGAAGATCAAGGAATTCGACCTGATCATCATGGATCGCTTCGCCAACCGCTCCACCCTGCCGCCGGTCTACCTGCGCAACATCGCCGATTACGTGCAACAGGGCGGCGCGCTGCTGGTCAGCGCCGGCCCCGAGTTCGCTTCCGCCGCCTCGCTCGCCGGCACCCCGCTGGCCGCGGCGCTGCCGGCCCGCCCCGCGCCCGGCAACGCGGTGATCGAAGCCGCCTTCCGCCCCCAGGTCACCGCGCTGGGCGCCCGCCACCCGGTCACCGAGGCGCTGCCCGGCTGGTCCGCCGCCGGCGCCAACTGGGGAAGCTGGTACCGCCGCATCGAGCCCACCGCCCTGCGCGGCGACGTGGTGCTGGCCGCCCCCACACCCTCCGGCGAAGCCCCGCTGCTGACCCTGGAGCATGTCGGCGAGGGGCGCGCCGCCCTGCTGCTCTCCGACCAGATCTGGCTGTGGTCGCGCGGCCATGACGGCGGCGGGCCGCAGGGCGAGCTGCTGCGCCGCATCGCCCATTGGCTGATGAAGGAGCCGGAGCTGGAGGAAACCGCCCTGCTCGCCCGCATCGAACGCGGCCAGCTCACCGCGGAGCGCCGCAGCACCGACGACGCCCCGCCCCCGCCGCTGACCGTCACCGACCCCGCCGGCGCGCAAACCACGCTGCTCCCCACCCCGCTGCGCCCCGGCCGCGCCGCCGGCAGCCTCCCCGCCGCGGCCCCCGGCGTCTGGACCGTCACCGACGGCACCCGCACCGCCTTTGCCGCCTCCGCCACCGCCAACCCGCCGGAGATCGCCGACCTGCGCGCCACCGCCACCCTGCTCGCCCCGCAGATCCGCGCCACCGGCGGCAGCGTTCATTGGCTGGACGACCCGCGCCAGCCCGCCGGCAGCCCCGCCCCCGGGAGCCCCACGTTGCGCCGCACCGAACCGGGGCGGGAAGCCAGCGGCACCGGCTGGATCGGCCTGCAACGCCGCCACGACCACGTGGTGACCGGCATCGCCACCACCCCGCTGCTGCCCGCCTGGCTCGCCTTGCCGCTGATCCTCGGCCTGGCGCTGATGGCCTGGCGCCGTGAAGGTGCCTGACGGTGCGCGCCTTGCTCGCCCTGGCCGGCTTCATCGGCCTCCCCCTGCTGGTGGGCGCGGCCGGCGGCGCGGTGACGGCCGATGCCGTGCGCGGCTGGTACCTGACCCTCGCCCGCCCGCCCGGCGTGCCGCCCAGCGCCGTCTTCCCGGTGGTCTGGACCACGCTCTACATCATGATGGGGCTGGCCGCCTGGCTCGCCTGGCGCCGCCCGGCCCCCTGGCCGGCGCTGCGGCTGTGGGGGCTGCAGCTCCTGGCCAACGCGCTGTGGTCGCCCGCCTTCTTCGGCCTGCACAGCCCCACGCTGGGCCTGGTGGTGCTGGCCGCCCTGCTGCCGCTGATCGTGGCGACGATCCTGGCCTTCCGCCGCCTCGACCCGCGCGCCGCGGCCCTGATGCTGCCCTATTTGCTTTGGACCCTCTATGCGACGTATCTCAATGCCGGGTTCCGCTGGTTGAACCCGTGACACGGCCCGACGAGCCTGGCTCGTCCGATCGACGAATCGAGGATGCCATGACGCGCCTGCTCCACCCGCGCCATCTCCTGATCGGCCTCGCCCTCCTGGCCGCCCCCGCGGCACAGGCGCAGACCGGCGGCATCCGGCAGTTCACCGAGAACCCGGAAGCCGACCGCCCGCGCGTCGCCATCAAGCCCACCGGCGTGCCCGGCGCCCGTGCCGGCCTGCCCGCCGCCGTCGCCCCGTCCGAGCGCCGCTCCGCCGAGCTGGCCCCGAACGAGGCGCTGTTCGACGCCGTCAACCGCGGCGATGTCGCCGCCGCCCGCGACGCGCTCAGCCGCGGCGCAGAGGTCGAGTCGCGCAACATCCTCGGCCTGACCGCCGTCGAGCTGGCCATCGATCTCGGCCGCAACGACATGACCTTCCTGCTGCTGTCGATGCGCGGCGCCTCGACCCCGGCCGCCCGCCCCG
>JBIPLY010000572.1:0-20166 GCA_044369385.1 Acetobacteraceae bacterium
TTTACTAATTAAAATCAAACTAATCCTCTGCTGACCATGCTTCTTCAGGATCTACATCCCACCACAATTCGTGGTAGGGCAATGTTAAGGAATCAAAAAAGCCATACGGGACAACAGAATCGGGATCGAAAGGAGACATAATAACGTCCCACCAATATTTCAAAATCAAATAAAAATCAACAAACCCATAGAAAAACCAGTGAACTTTAACAATAGGAAATACCCTCATTATCTTCTCTCTTGAATAAACAAATCTATTATATATCAGGATTAAAAAATGCGATCGCACTTCAATAGAAATGCGATCGCATTTTTTAAACTAAAACAAACTTTTTTTGTAGGTACTAAAAGACATTCCATTACTCCTAATAGTAATAGTTTCTGCGTCAACCTCTGGACACATGATATCAACTCTTGATAGCCAACGTAAAAGAGCATCATGGTTCTCTATATCAGGAGGAGGATTGCCGATCTTGATTTGTCGTCGCAGCCATAAAGCTACCTTAACCGCATCATCATATTCGAGTGCAGAATCAAAAACTTTGCCATTGTAGACAATTAGATGGTTACTGGTAATCAGACTATCTTCAATAGAGACACCGTGACTAGGATTGAATTTAATTCCTTTTCTTTTGCTCATAACAAATATTGAAGTGTATTTAATTTATTATAATAAATAAAAAAGCGATCGTGTGTATTGAATACGCGATCGCTTTTTAAACATCAAACTAAATAAACCATGCAAACCAGGAATCGAACCAAAACTTCCTGACGGAGATAAAAATACCGAATTGATTTGCTCCTATTACCAAGAACGGGAGATATATACTTAGGAAAATCTCATTAATTCTGACATTTCCATCCTTCCTTAAACCAATGGGGATTCCTTCTTCCCCAAGAATTTTAAAGACTTCATTTTCTAAAAGATCGTCATTTTTCCAGATTTTGTTCTCAATAAAATCCCTTGATAATCTTTGTATGATTTGACTTGCGGTTACTAGCGGGTTATCTGTATCCTTGTAAAATCCTACGATTTTTAATCCAGAAGGGATGTGTGTCAAATTCAAGGTATATTTACCTTCGATTAAGCATAACCAAGGGGATACAAACTTAATCGGTTCAATACTTTTGAAGCCATCGGTCGTTGCTATTTTGATTTCCATTTTTACCTTGCCTATACTTTGATTTAGTTTACCCCATCTTACCCCATGAGTCAAGTTTGTTTAAATGCGATCGCACCCCAATAAAATATCCCGTACATACGGAGTATTTTGTTAACTATTTCAAATCCCAATCTGTATCAAATTTGGTAAACTAGAATTAACTCGAACCGGAGGTAGGATATTCTGTCTCCGGTTTTTTATTTAAAATCCTATGCCAAACAATACCGAACTGTTGTGTTTAATCTTAGAATTTCAATCTCGAAGTCTGATTGTACAGGGTTTGCTACAAGCGGAAGCAGCTAAGGAATATAAGGCGGATTGGTTGAAAAATACTGATACCGTGGTCAGGGATGGGACGGGGAAGTTTGCCAAAAAAGGGGCTTCCGTTGCTCAATCGGTTCAGAACACGACCGCTATCTTGAAACAAGGATTTGATTTGACTGGTGATACGATTCAGTCTCTAATCAAAGACCCTGAATTCAGAAAGAGGGCGGGACTTGCTGTGGGATTACCGATGGCAAAATTAATTAGCAATCTCGCAACTCAAGCCAGATTAAATCCTAAATTGACCGAGAAGTTAGATGAATGGATTGCTAATGCCACTAAAGAATTTGCTGATCAGTATGGGGATGATAAAAACCCGATGGCTCAGGCAATTCGGAAGGCGAATTTGGCGCAACCCCCTAAAGATGCCTCGTTTAATGAAAAGATGGAATTTCGGGTTGCTCAATACGCGGCTTATAAAGAAGCCTTGGATTCCCCTGAAAATTTCAGTAAGCGCGATGAAACAATTGGCAAAGCCGCTGCTGCTGCTATTCCAATTGGAGTAAGTTTAGCGATCGCATTGGGATTTGAAGTTGCGATTCCCTTGTTTTTGGCTCAAAGCGTGAATTGGGCAACTGTACTCAGTTCTGTAGCTCTTGGTGAAGCTGCGGATTTTGCTGTACAAAAAGGCATGGATAAACTCGAAATAAATAATCCTGCTTTAAGAATTGGAGCGAGTATGGTCGCTGGGATTTTGGCAGGTGGGTTAGTTACGGGTGTTAATAATAAAATAAAAAAAACAAACAAAGCATTGAATAATATCGAAAATAAATCTGAAGAAGTTTTAGAACAGCAAGTCAAACAAGAAGTAAAAGAAGAAGTTGTAGAAGAACCTACAAAACAACAGGTACAAGAGGAATCTGAAAATTTAATAGAAAAATTAGAAAAAAATGTAAAATACGAACCCATTGAATCATTAACAGAGCAGTCAACTCAAGAAGTACATCTCAGGAGTTACGCACTCGGAAACACCGGAATACAATGGCGTGAAATTATTGATAACAAGGTGTCTTACGATAATGCAGGGTATCATGGCCCTGATTCTTTACGCACTCGAATGGTAAATCCCAAAACAAGAGAAATAAGAGGAATATCATCCGATATGATCTCTTATCAAAACCCCTGCATCACAATTATTTTCAATAGAAGGAAAACATCTTTTACGCTTTCGGGACTTGAACATACACAAGTCACATACAACAAATACGGGAGTCGCGGTAACCACGATGTTTACAATGCGATGAATTGGACTATTAACCATAACAAAGACAATATCGTCTCGTCCGACAAGGATTTGATGCTTAGAAATTTAATATCAAGATCTTTACTTGATTTATCGGGAAGGGGTACGGATTTTATTAAAACAATAAACGAATCAATTTCACCGGATGGGTTGGAGAAAATTAAGATCGACATGAATCAAATCAATCAATTGGTTGAAACATCGGAAGCAAAGATCAAGGAAATACTTCCGAACCTGGATGACATTGCGGAAAACCAACAGATTTGGGATAACAAAGAGGCTAAACAAGTTATAGATCCCCAAGATATTGAGGGTATTGTTAAAGGGCTTTTTAAAAATGGTTTACCTAAAGACGATAATTTGTTGTCAATTGTAATCACCCAAGATGCCGAAACGGGTTCATTTATTTTCAATAAAATATTTAAAAATCAGTAAATAATTATGATTCGATACAAAAATCTAGTCACATCCCTAGAAAAAACCACCGAAAAACTTCAGCAGGAAAAATATACTGAAAGTCGGGCGATTTTGCGTGGGGATGCGATCGCGCAATGGCTAACAACCGGAGGACAACTATTTGTAGATTGGATTCAGGAACACTACCGGACTAATACAGGGGAAAAACTTAAATGGGATGAACCCTTTTTTGAGGAGTATTGCTTATTGATGGGGCATCCTTGGGCAGAAAAGATTGTCACAGAGAAGTCAGCCCAGATTGGTTACACAGAAGTATTGATTGCGTTGAGTGCGTTTTGTTTGGGGAAACTTAGGATTCCCATCGGGTTAGGGTTTGAGGAAAGGCAAAAACTACAGTTAATGGTTGCACAACGGGTGCAGCCTAGCTTTGATTTTTGTGTCCCGTTGCAGGAACTTACCCAGGAACAACAGAAAACCGTTGGGCGTAAAGATACCAACACGAAAGCCACGATTACGATCGCAGGGGTTCCCTTAACGATGTTTTACGCCGGGACAAATAACAGTCGCAACGTGGAGAGTATGGATTACCAAGCCCCCTCATCTCAACGGTCATTTACTGCTTATGGAATTTTTGCTGATGAATTTGGTTTATGGCCGAAAGGTGCGCTAGATGCAATGGAAGATCGGATGAACAGTTCCCCCCTACCTACTAAAATTCTGAGAGCCGGGTCAACCCCTGCTCAAGAGGGGGGAATCGTAGACAGGGAAGTTCGCAAATCCAAATATCTGTTTGAATGGGAAATTGTTTGCCCCCACTGCGGAGAAAGACAGTTTTTAGATGCCTTTGGTAATTTCCTTATGCCTATTGAAACAGAAGATGAGGGAGTTGTCGAAGTTCGTTATGTTGATCAATTGGGATACCCCTTGCAATTTTTCAAGGATTCTAGTGAATTTGGTTCCTCTCAAGAGGAAATTGATGGGAAGGCTTGTATTGGGTGTTTTCATTGTTGGGGAAAACTAACTTGGGAAGATGTCACCCACGGCCGATTCGTTTGCAAAAATACCCAAATCCCCCTACGGGAATTACTGGCAGATAGTTTAAAACGTCAGAAACCGATTAATGGCGCGATCGCAATCCGACTCCCTCGTCTGGCTTCCCGATATTTCGATCCATTGAAAATGATCGAGAAAATGTATAGCACCGATAACCCACCTAACACAATTCAACAATCACTAGGAAAAGCTATTACGTTGGGCGGGGGTAAAATATCCCTGAATCGGATTAAAAATTGTATTGGTTTAGCAGTTCCCTTTGACCGCAAGCCCGACATCGTAGTTTGTGGAATTGACCAAGGGCGTTACGGGAATCCTTATTTAGTTCAGCATTGGTGGTTTAAGGAAGAAGATCCTGATAGGGAAAAAATGTGGAAGGATGCCCATGTTGAAATCAAGGCTTGGGGTTTACTGGGAAACCTGTCAACTGATATTGATGAGTTGGTAGAACGTTGGGATATTGATGTCGTGGCAATGGATAACGAACCAGAATACGATAACGCTGTGGATTATTCCCTATCCCACCTCCCCGATTCCGGCGGCTACCAAAGTTGGAAAAGCAAAGGGCAAGTTTACCTATTTGACCAAATTGACAGCTTAAAAGGGAAAAAGTACAATCGCACAGAACGAATTGTTGGGGAAGTCAAAGACCCCAGAATTAAACGTCCTAAACGAGCAATTATTTACAGCATTGACCGGACATATTATTTAGACCGCATTCGTTATCGGGTTTACCGCAAGCAACAACATTTCCCTTCTCGCTGCCATTACGACCCCAGTGATAAAAATAATTTAATTCTGCATTATGTAACAAGCGATCGCGTTTTAATTAACGGTGTTTGGCGTTGGGTAGAACCTTCTGGAATGCCCGACCACTTCCATCACTGTGATGCTTTTGCTAATGCTGCGGTTCATGTTTCTTTCTATGAGCCAGGTCGGAGTAGGTATGCGATCTCTAATTTAGAGGATTAGAATAATAGCTATTTTTGTTGACTTTGAGTTGTTAGTATACTAAAATAGTATTGTTGAGTTTGTGGTACAAAATGGGTAAGTTTAGCTTCATAGTTAGTTTGATTCGCAAGGATTTAACCCCGTCGCTGGGAACTGAAGACGCGAGTGTTTTTCACCAATATAGCTCTGTTACATCATTGCTAAAATACGGGATGCCAAGAATGAAAAATAGTGGAAATTATCTTGTTGAGCAATATAACAATGGAAATATTTATTGCAAACCATTAAAGCGTTTTACTGTACATCTATGTGGAACAATGGCTTGGATAGATGACAGTATCAAATACGTTATACCACTAGATTAACTCAAGTAAATATATAGACCAACACCTCGTTGATTAATTTCGACGGGGTGTTTTTTTGTGTGTGCGATCGCTAACCTAGAAGATTGACTTTGTGGGGTATTCTGGGGTATGTTATATGTACGGTAAATAATCAAAAAGGAGTATTTATGAGTCAGTTAGCTTTTGAAGCGATTGTGTGTCCCAAATCGGGTCTAACTGTAGATTGCTACCCACCATTAGGAAGCAAGGGGATTGCATGGAAGTGTGAAAACAGATGGATGTTCACCTCATACCTGAAAGAGCATTATCCGCCAGATGAACAAAACGATAATTTTATGTGTTACAGCATGGAACTTCGTGATCTTGAGGTACTTGATTCTCCGATAGATCCAGAGTTTTTCTCAAATTTCATAAAACAAAGACAAGGATCAGTTGGTATTCTCAAATCATTGCTTCATTGATATTGTTTGCGATCGCTAACTCAAATGTTAAAATATTATTTTCACGGGAGAAGACAAAACATGGATACCAACAAAAACAGCCTTAAAGATGTGTTTGCTAAAATGTCCGAAGAAGACTTGTTAGCAATCAAAGAATACTGGGGCAAGGAAAAGCCTCTGGCAAAACAATTATTTCCAGATTCAGATATTCCTGAGTTTAGGAAGAAAATTACTGGAATAGAAATTCCTAGAGTGGAAATCCCTGGTAATTTAATTTCAAACAAAGATCGGGGTGATAGTGGTTATCTCAATAACAACCAAGACAATAACGAAAAAATTCCAAAAATACAGAAGGTTGATCTACATTTTTCTCATCATCCAGAAATAAAACAAGCGTTAGTTGATATCGGAGCGATCGCTATAGAAGATTAAATAAGTGCGATCGCAATCCCTTAAAACCCTGATATAATTTATTGTATTGGGGTTTTAATTTTAAACAAGGAGAAAACCAGTGATTGAAGTAAAAGGTATAATAATTAAAGAACGTGGGAATTTCTATTTAGAATTTCCCGTTAAAGAATTTGCTCGATATGGAGACGTACAAAACAATCGCTATCGAGTCACAAATATTCCCGATAAAACACTAGAGGAATATGTTGGTAAGAATGTTGTTATATCAGCAGAGAAGATACGAACGGTTCCTACTACATTGGAACAGTTATTGGTAGATGAACACGGTGGGAATATCTATAGTTCCATTCGTCTCGCAAACCCAGTCCTAAACTTTCTGAGTAATTTAAAGAAATCATAGTTAATTGAGTTGGGATGCGATCGCATTTTTAATTAAGTGCGATCGCTTTACTTTTAATAATAATTATAGTAAAATAGTCCCGTTGAGTTACATACTAATTATGCAAAAACTGATTGAGAAAATCAAAAAACTTTTAGCTCTTTCTGTATCTTCTAATGAGAATGAAGCTGCGATCGCTGCCCAAAAAGCACAAGAACTTCTGGTATTGCACAACCTAGAAATTTCCGACTTATCTGATTCGGATAACGAAATTCTGGAGGTCGATATAGAAGAATCTGGTAAAATTTACGACTGGAAACTTACTCTTTCACATGGAGTTGCAATAGCAAATAGTTGTAAATCCCTTAAATGGAACTATCGCGGAAAGGGAGCTAAATTGGTCTTTTATGGCAACAAGACTAATACCATGATTTGTCAACATCTTTATGAATATTTGGTTGGGGCTATTCAAAACAGTTCCAAAGAACATAAAGGGAAAGGCACATCTTACCTAAACAGTTTTAAGGTGGGATGTGCAAACCGACTAGCTCATCGCCTAATAGAGAAGCGAAATAAAATGAAAGAGTCAGGAGTGACAGGCACTTCCGATACTCCTTCTGTTCCCGCGATTGTTGTACGCTCAATGTTTGAAAAACAAGAAGGCGCGGTCAACGAATATGTAAAAAATATAGGGATGCCAATAAAATTGGTTTCCACATTAAAAGAATCGGATTTACTTGATGCAAAAAAAAGGTCTGCAATGTCCGAAGGTTATAAAGCTGCCGACAAAATAAACTTGCATCAACAAATAAATCCTGCTAATTCCAGGGAGTTAAAACGACTCGGTACTGGAAGTTAATCATCAAGAGCGCACCCTAAAAAGGTGCGTTTTTTATTGACTTTTAATTAAATAAGTATTAAGATACCTCAAGTTGAGTTAAACAAATAAAATGATTGAAATTCGTTGGTTGGGAGATCGCGATCTTGCGGCTTTTTCTGTTCCGTGTATTGACGGTGAGTTTACCGTCAAACGAAAGTTTGCTACCGACCTAGAAAAAACAATTCAACAAATAATAACGAATAAAGATTTTTTTATTCATTTCGCTAAAGTAAAGTACGCCGGAATATGGTTAGAAACACCTGATTTCCGAATGGGGATGACTTCGGTAGATACAGCAACACATCCACTCCTAAAAGAAGGTTGTTGTTTGAATACTGGTCTAGCAAGGAACTTACTGGGTATGCCCGAAGGAGTTCAATACGGAATTTCTGTACTAAACTCTAAACAAGAAGAATTATGTTATTACATCCCTAGTTGTTAAAAGAAAGCGATCGCATTTAATATAAGTGCGATCGCTTTTTTGTGTCAATTTTCATCTAATCTGAAATGGTTCATCTCTATGCGAACAAAAACTCTTTGCTATCTGGTCTGCTGTAAGTAGTAAGGCTTTTGACTTGTACTCATCTTTGTCGTAAAAGTCCGATGCTAAAGAAGTCATTTTTCCTGCCACGATTAACGCTAGAAATGGGGGACTTTCTTTTGTTTTTACAAAATTGTCGTAAACAATTTCTTGAATTTCACGGTTTTCAAAAAAACACAGCCTTTCTTTATCAATCTTCCCCTCGAATAATAGATATATCGGGCGATGCTTTTTGGCTTCTATCTTGACCTCGGTAAAAATCCCTCTACCCGGAATGATAATTTCCCTCATGAATCCTCCTTAGCTAAAATGAAATGTCCGCTTCAAGATAAACGTTAAACCGATTAGGTATTAACCCCATTATCTTTTCCATTACCACCAAATCAAGACTAGAACTAATGCGAGAGATGGGGTTCAAGACATCATCCTCCTCAAAATCTAGTGTCAAATTTAATTGAATTTGATCGCAAGTAAGTTTCTCTGACCCGAACAACATATCTATATCTTCTTGTTTTAAGTCTGTCAAGAAGTGATAGACAATAAACATCCCGTCAATCTCCCGCATAACCTGTTGGATTTTGACGTGAAACAAATAGTCATTCGCCAAAAGTAACAATACCTTTTTTGTATTCCCGAAAATACTAACTTCTTTTGGTTGCCCGAAGATGGTTAATTCAACCGTTTTACCCTTTAACGAAAACGGATCAAATCCTAAGACACCTAGAGCAGCTTTGTCCATGCGCTCGACTATTTCTATATGTTCAGTAGGACTTAAAATCATTGAATCTGTCATGGTTCTCCTTTGAATTTTAGTTTTGGATCTATCCAAGAATTAACGCGATCGCTCAACTCTTGATCTTCTTTTGTTCTTTCATACCCTTGCATTTGCTCTTTTGCTAGGAGTAATCCAAATAATGCGATCGCCCCATGCTGAGATGACAAACAATAAGGATAATTTGGAATTAATTGAATGTACTCATTAGCTTTTTCCGCAGCTAATTCATACAACTTATGCTCTGTAGGCGTTTTCATATTCGTTACCCTTGCTGTGCATTTCTCTACGACCAGATCCACGTCCAACTTCACCGTCATTAGTTTTCTCTTCCGTACTGGACACGGAGTTGAACTTACCAATATAGCTATCCATCCTATCCTTTCTATTCGACCAACCGTTATGATACTCAGGCTTGCTACTTATCCCCATGAGTTGCTGGCGATGAAGATCATTGATTTTTTTTGCCCGTGCCACTGGGTCAGAAATTCCTTCGGACTGATTCACAAACTGTCTGGACTTCCCGATACCAGAAAGGATTGAAGCATCAGCGCAAGCTTCAAATGCAGGTTGTTTTAGATCGGAACATTTTCCAGGTGCGAAGTATTTTTGAATATAGGTCTGTATGGCAGCTTGGTGAAACTTTTTAGGATCTTTGTCGTAACAGAACTTCACGGAGTCTGCTGGATGTCCAGTGAAGCCACTCATACAGTAAGAGAAAATTTCTTTAGCACTCCACAACGTCTCAGGGATAATCCCCTCGCAAGTATACCCCTTTCTCCCCTGAAAATAATTACCAGAGTCACTATTCCAGTTCTGGCACTTGCCCTCGGAATTAAATATCAATTTCAGAGCAGCGTCAACTTTTTTGTCCTTACCAGTGGATGTATCTGCAACCAGTTGGGTAGCTTGCTTATTGGTTTTTCCTGTTACTGCTTCCGTAGCTATTTGTACCTGAGCAACTACTGGGGGTGGCGCAAGAGGAATAACAACGTATGATGCGATCGCAATTGTTGCTACCGTACTTACAGTGTCCCAATTAAAATCTCCCTGAGTTTTAGCGTTTGTCATGATTCCATTCCTTTGTGATTAATTCGGATAAATTTGTTGCTCGATTCCAGTATGTATTCAAGAAAACAACCGTTGGCGGAACGAGTTGGGGGTAGAAAAACAGTGTCACAATAAAACCCAGGCCAACGATTGTACAAATATCTCTCATGATTTTGAGCATTTACTTCCCGCAGTTATCCCATTCTTTAGAAGTCCGTTGCTTATCTTCTAGTAAAGCCTGGAGGTTGGATTTGTTCTCTCCTGTGGCTTTGTCAACTTCCTCTTGAGTTGGGTATTCGGATAAGTATTCTTCTTTCTTCATGCCACTCTTTTTTGCCTCGCAGGTTGTTTGCTCAACTTTTCCTTGATTGCCTACTTCTTCTTGATCGTCTTGAGCGATCGCAACACCAGTAGACAAAACACCAGTAATTAAAACCGTTAGAGCGAATAAACCTTTTAGTTTGAAAATCATCGTTTTAACCTTAGTTTAGTGGAACAACTTTTTTGGGATCTATTGATTCACCGTTCAACTTCATTCCCAAGTGAAGATGAGGGCCTGTTGATGCGCCTGTAGATCCGATTAGCGCGATCTTGTCACCCGCTTTCACGGATTGATCAGGTTTGACTAATAATTTAGAAGCGTGGCAGTAGATACTCTTGTATCCGCCAGAATGTAAAACCGTTACCCCGTTTCCACAGGACTTGTCTAGCCACCCAACAGCCTGAACCTTCCCGTCTGCCACCGCTAAAATAGGTTGACCTTTTGTTGATATCCTATTGCCCTTCTTGTCAAGAAGATTAGGATTGAGATCGATACCTGAGTGCTTCTGGGGTTTGCGAGTGATGGGATGAATCCTTGGGCCGAACCCTGAACCAATCCTGATTTCACCATTTAAAGGTTTCTGAAATTTTGGAGCATCTTTAGATGGTTTAAAATCATTCGTAGGCTTAGGTTCGTTAGAGGGCGGTGTTTGCACCGTTTCCGGTTTTTCGTTGGTAGTTCTCTGTTGTGCTGTAGGTGTGCCTCCTCGAATTAAAGTTCCTGCGGAATTTTGTAGAACAGAGTTTAGTCCAGGGAATGCGATCGCACTCAAACACCCTAAGCAAATCATCATTCCAACAAACTTTCCTCTTTGTAGAGCAACCTCTGGGGAGGTGGTCGGGCAATCGTCTTCAATAACAATGACCGGAATTGAATTGTGGGAAAAATCATAAGTCATCTTTAAAACCTTAAAACAGTTGCGGTGATAGTATCGTTGTCGCTGTAGATGCCCCTGACAACACCCATAAATTGTTCGTGTTCCTTACGAGTGGAGGCAACTAAACAACCTGCACTCCATAAGCCAACGGAATCACTAAATGTTGATGGCCCGGAATGAATGTTCGCTCCATATACCCCAGATACAGAAGTTTCGCCTTGACGAGCCGTACTAAAGGAACGAGTGGCACTAATATTGTTGGTTTGAACCAGTGCCGAGTGACATCTGCCTGATGCCCCGCAATGTTCTCCAAATTTCCATGAAGCAAATTGCCCTTCTTTAATTTGGAGAACTCCGCTTGGGTTCGATTTAGAGGGATACCAGGCATTTCCAGGTCGGGTCGTCGATCGCCCTTGATAAAGAATCGTTCCATCAGCCTTTACAACGGTCTGTAGATCGCACCATCGGTCAGGCGTGTCTTTGCAATAAAAACCCTTAACAAAAACGATACTTCCTTTGGAATTGACTTTGTATCCTTTGGCTTGCATCGCAGCAATAATTTTCTTACCTAGCCCTGAATTGGGAATATTACTAGGTGCGATCGCATCAACAGTCTTTTTTTTCCCTGGATTAGATACTTGTGTTGTTACTGCCGATGTTGCTGTTGTTGCTTCTTTTGTTGGTGTGCCACCCCTAACCAGTATCCCTGCGGAATTTTGAAGTGAGGCATTTACTCCTGGGAATGCGATCGCACCCCAACACCCCAAACAAATTAGCATTCCAACAAACTTTCCTCTTTGTAGTGCGACTTCCGGTGAGGAGGAGGTCTGGCGACGGTTATTGATAACAATTGTTGGAGTTTGAGCAAGTTCATAAGTCATGTTTTTTCCGTAATAACCTTGTTGTTCCATTGGGCTTCTTTCAGGAATCCGCCCTCCTCGTAATCAATTACTAACTTCTTACCGTTCTCTGATTCATAAACGGTCTTATTGCTGTTAGGGGATTCGGGTTTGCCCTTCCCGATTTGAGCTTCAATATCTCGTTTATCGGTTCCCGGTTTTTTAAGAAGGTCGTACACCTCCTTGAATTGATCCTTCCCAAACTTGGTAATATTTGCGGGTTTGGCAGAACTGATGGAGATTTCCGCGAGTTGGGCGACGCGATCGCGATTCTCTGTGTAGGTTTCTTTGAAGTTAAATTTCCCGTATTCTCCGGCTCTAAGGTTGAGGATTAAAGCCCCAAGAGATATTGAAACGAAAACAACTTGTGGAGTCTGAAATCTAATAAACATAAACCTCCAAGGAAAGAGGGGAATAACCTCCCCTCTAATAAAATCATCTGCCTTCGTAGGCAGTTGGGACAACCGCCCAGTTCCGATTTCTTTGCCGATTTTGTTGTTGTCGGCGAAGGTCAACTGGTGTAGCTACAGGCTGATCACCAGACCAGGAAACAAAGGTCGCTTCCACAGCTTGACCCGCACCAAAGACAACCGGACGAGCTACGTTAGCCCCAAAACTGGAACCCATTGCCACGGGGTCAAAACCTCCTTTTGAAGCAAACTGTGTTCCTCGGAACATCCCAATCAACATCGCACCAACAAAGAACGGGGTACTGCCAACACCAAGAACTACAATGAGCGATTTGACGGGATGTTTTTTCATGACAACTAGCATTCCAACTATGTGATCGAACATTGCCCAGTGATTGCTGTCTGGGTCATAATCAGCAGGCATTTTACTAGCCATTTCATTTCTCCTTGTTAACATAAATCAAACTGTTTTGTTTAAGGGATTACTCCCAGTTTTGAGGAGGGTTTGCACCGTCCTCCTGCCGCTTTGGGTACGGACTTTTTCTCTAATCATTTGAAGATCCTAAAATTACTTCTTACCTTACTAGCAATGTCTGGGTCTTTTAACCCATAGCTTTGTAGAAAGTAATTCAATAAAGGAATCCCAATCTTGCTGTAATTACGGCTGGAGCTATCTCTAGTTGACGTACAGAGTAGGACTTTACGAGCAATGTCAGACGCTAAAGAACCTTCCACGATCGCACTCTTAACTTTCTCCCAAAAGAAGGTTTCAATTTCTTTTCCCGTCATTTCTGGGTACTTATCGCCGTAGACAATCTTAAATGTAGATTCATCTACTTGTTCCCAAGAAAGATTACTGGGTAGTGTAGAGACGGAATCTACGTCTGTAGATTTTTCTGCGATCGCTTGTAGAGGTGTAGATTCTATAGATGTAGATTCTACAACCTCTACATCAACCTCAGCAGGGGCATAATCTACAGACTTGAGTTTGCTTTTAGCGAGGTTGATTATTTGCTTCAAGTCCTCCTGGGACGAATCTAAGACAAAGTGTTCCCAGTCGTTTTCATTAGGTTGAAAACTTGGCTCTTTAGTTTTGGGAATCGTAAATTCAAACTCCTCGGTTTTGGTTGAAACAACTTCATTTTTGGGTTCAACTTTCTGACCTGATTTGTATTCTTCTGGGATTGAAGAAAACCATTTTAACTTCGGACTCAAATAAGGTGATTGAAGCCTAATCAATTCAAACTTGGTTCTAGCAAGTAAATCGCCTTTACCTAATAAGTTTTCACCACCAGATGAACCGATACAAACCTTGCTATTTGGTTCGTCAACAACTGACAAACAAATTCTCCCTTGAAGATTAGAAACAACGGATCTACTGATTTGGTCTGCGACACCTCTTTGTTGGGCAATAATTACGTCAATTCCTCGACTTCGACATTTACGAACGAACTTAGACATCAATTTTTCCCATTCAGGCGACCATTCGGAAATCTTCTCGCTTAGGTCACTGTTTTCGTCAGAGAAGTAAATCAAGCGAGGTATAATCGGTTTCCCTTGTTGTCGCATCAATTCAACATGACTTTCCCAACTAGGGACACCCGCAGATTCAAAGATTTTTTGCCGTCTTTCGGATTCCTCAACTAACCAATTAATTTGTTTAAGAGAAGATTCGGGGTCGTCAAGTGCGATCGGTTGAGCCAACCAAGGCGAATCATTAGATATTTCGTAGAATGTTTCACCTTTAAGGTCACTCAATACAAGTTGAATGGCTTCCCATGAATAGTTCTGCATTAAGTCCGCTACTTGACACTGAAGTAGTACAGTTTTCCCTCCTCCGCTTTCCCCTAAAATAAACCAGTGGGGTAAATCTCTGAACTTTGCGCGAACAGGTTTAAAGTTGATATCGCAGCCCAATAATAGTTCTACGTCAACCGGGTTATCGCTTAACTGCCAAGATGAGTTAATGGTTTCAAACGGAATGATTTCTCTATCTTCGGGTTTGCGAGGAATTTGAATTTGAACCCCTTTCTCGGATGCCCTGATAACAGGAGGACGTTTTGTTGAAAGTTTTACTTGCAAGTCAGGTGAGGCTTTTTCGATATTTGAAACTGTAACCCGACGGCCAAGTTTAGGAATTATTTGGGGTTGGACAGTAATTTCAATAATTGAAGGCCCCGCGATCGCTTCCACAAAATCCGAGTGAAGATTCATCTGTTCCAGTAGATCAATCAAAACCTTCGATTCTTTGTATAGAGGGTGATCGACTTCCGGTAGGCGGGGTGTAAAATCAGTGCGGGAACTGTCCTGGGTTTCATCTAGGGTTTCATCCAGGGTTTCTTCTGATTCCACTTGATCAGAATCAGTCGATTCATCTTCTGCTGATTCCAGATTTCGAGCTTGTCGAGTGGTTTTTACTGGAGGAGTTTTGTCTAGGGCTTTTACAATTTGATAACCTCCTCCTATTAGTAAGCTGCCAGAAAACAACATCCCCCAACCACCCCAAATCGGAGGTTTTACCGTGAAGCTTGCTAGAGAAGTTTGTTGGTAATGGGTAAGATCCCTGTCGGTGACAATCCTTTCGGTGGTTGTCGAAACCTTAGCCACCCAAAAACTTGCACCCATCAGCGCAAACGCCAGCAATGCACTCTTAAATCTACTGTTCATAATTGTCCTCAGCTTCGTTGGCTTCGTTTTTTTGAATTAAAACCTCCGTTGACTGGTTCTCTATAGAGGTTTGAGATTCTAGTTTCCGAGAATCTTGTACTTTTTCTACAAGAACCTTAAAAGTCGATGGCCTTACATCTTCCGAAGGAACCTTCTCTCTTGCTAATTGAATCGCTTTATATTTGGACAGAGCCAATAAATAGTTGTCTGTTTTGTAGTCAAGTGCGGCAGTTTCCAGTTCTTTTTTAACTCCCGCCTCAAGCAAATCGAAACAACTGTTTTTCTTTAGCCTGTAGCAAACATTACCTTTCTTTCTTACCGCTTTATCAACGTGATTTTGGATTTCTCTCGCCTTCACTGTTTGAATGCGATAAATCTCACCAGGTTCAGAACCCCCATCCAAATAGAGTTTCATCTGTTGCTCTACAGCAAGAGCGCTGGACTGAGCCTCTTGAACGACGGCGTTAGGATCGAGTTCTGGGGGTGTGTCAACCTGTCTGTACGGTTGACTTAGGAAATACATTGATGCAATTACCGTTCCCATTGGGACAGTGACACAGCCCATGATCAGGTAATTTTTGTATTTGATTGCCCAACCTGGAATTGTTGGTCTAGGTGGTCTGGGCGATCGCGCTGTTGTCACAATTGGTTCGTCCATAGCTCTTGGTTTATTAAGTTTATTAATAGGGTTTGACTTCGACTCGAATAGGGACAGCCCCTACTTTTTTTAGATTGATTTTGATGGGGGTGTATTGATTCGGTGGTAAAACGACGAAAGCTGGTTGCCCCGGCTTGTAACTTCTTCCGTTGATAGAGTAGGAATAGTCATCAATTACGATCCGAACATTAACTGGTTTATCGAGGTGATTGTATATCTCCCACTGATAGATTCCTCCATAACGAGCTTCGTTTTGTACAACAACCGTTTTAGATGGATGTATGAATCCGCTACTGGATTGCGCGATCGCAGGTGAAGAAAAGATTCCTAAAAGAGCAATCGTTGTTACAAGCAATTTTTTCATGGCTTTAAATCCTTTGTTTGAACTAAAAACTAAAATGAGCAAGCGATTAATTGAAGGTGTAGAGCATCGTTTTGATAGGTGTGTTGCTCTACGATATTTTTCAACAGATTTAAAAAACGTCTCATGCAGCCTCCCTGATTTTGTTGAATTTGTGCGTATTGTTCGATTAAGAACCCTAGCTCTTGATACTGAAGGATTTCTAGTTGAGCTAGGTGTTGGTTGATTTGGTTTATTTCTTCGCGGAGGATCGAATATTCTCCAGATTGAACCTTTTGCTTTTTGTTGATCCTTTCTTTTGTCTCGCATTTTGTTTTATGACCTCCCGTTTCCCAAGGGTCATCACAATCTGATTCGACTCCCCCTTTCCCATCGTCCCCACTTTGACGGTATCTTGGGTTAGTTTTCCTAGAAGTTCACCGTGGAGCGTTTGACTTAATTCGGAAATTTGCTGCAACCCATTGACCTTTCCTTGGAAAAATCCAGTGGTGAGTGCAATATTTCCGGCTTCAGCGATCGCACGTCCAACCTCTAACTGATCCTGAACGTATTGTTCGGCGAACCCTTGCTGCAAACCCTCGGCGGCAATAATCTTTTCGCCCAAAGATTCGTGAACGGAGTCGAGTGTCAACATTTCCCTGATTGCTTCGGCATCCGAAACGCTGATTTTTCCTTCAGTCGAGTAACCCAACTCTCGCGCTAGAACAAGTACGCCCTGTCCCAACTCCTCCTCCAACTCCCCCCAATCCATTAACTCATCCTCATCTAAACTAAATGATTCGGGTTCGGGCGGTTTGTCATTTAATACTGGAGGTTTTTGACCTTTGAGGTGAGATGCGATCGCGTCCTTCCAACTCAAATCCGCCAGTCCAGGTTCGCGCCCCATTTTACGAATTTCAACTAGCAGTTGCTTGGGGGTAATATTGAGCAACTCGGATAATTGCTCGATCACATTCTTCTGTTGGTTTGGTTGTTGACTCATTGCCGTTTAACTCCTTCTTGTAAATCGAATAATTGAAAATAGGGGCTGTATTTGCGACAAACTCCTGAATTATTGTTGGTCTGTCTGCTGACAGTGGTTGATCTAGGTCGTAGTTATTGATCATCGTCAGCCACTCTTGAACGTAAGGGTTGTAAGCCTTGCGCTCCTTATAGTGCTGAATAAAATCATCTGGCCCAAAGAAAAGGATGATTTCAATCCACGATCTCAGAGTTGCGGGTTTTCGTCCCACCCCTCTGTGGGAAGGAAGTGATTTCGCAAACTCCCCGACTGATTTATTGTGTCCCGACTTACCTTCGGAGGTAATTAACTTGAGTTTTTTAGTTTCGGGAATAACTTCCGTTTCCCGAACCAAAAAATCCCAGAAATTAAATTTTTTGATTTGCCTGTTCAGCTTACTTAGAAATTTATTGTCGGCGGACAACGTTTTCTTCCTGAGTCGCATAGCTCCCGTACTATCTACCAACAAAGCAAACGGCTCATTGTTAAGAGCTACTTGAAAGTTGGTGGTTTCATTTCTTTTGAGATTAGTTGGGTCGTGTTTCCAGTCCTGGTCAATCGTGACAACAGGAGGAACGAAGATGCCTAAAATCTCGTTGATTTGAATCAAGATAGTATGAATTGCTTTTTGAACAGGTTTTTCTTCTAGGTAGCAAAAAACCATTTCAATCCTTTGACTAAGTTTTACAATTTGCTTTCCAAAGAGGCTTCTCAAAGCGTATGGTACGGCTATTCAGTTTTCAAGGTTCTGTTATAGAGTGCTTTTGAGCTATCTAGGTTCGTTGTTAGGAACTTTCGAGGGGCTTTTTTGAGGTCTATGTTTGTCAGTATCGCAGTTGAAACTAGGAGTGTCAATGAAAGAATGTGCGAAAAAATGTACTTTGTTTTGGGGTGATATGGGGTTAAAAGCAAAAAGTACCTGAAACACTAGGCTTCAGGTACTTTTTGCAAATAATTTGGTAGTTGTGGCTAGGCAGCTAAAAAATCATCTTTTTGTAAAAGAATCTTTTCTAATTTTGATTTAAGGAAAATACCGACTTGAATATGAACCAGTGAGGGTTCGACTTCACTGGACATCCATTGACACAGGGAGTTTCTATGGCATCGCATAATTTGGCAGACAGTTTCGTAAGATCCACCCAAATCTTGAATTTCCCAAACAAACTTCTGTAAGTTAAACGGATATCTAGTGATAGGGAATAAGCGATTCTGGGTTTCGATTACCGCATTTAGTAGAGAAGAATTTGTTGAGTGGGATTTTTTTACTTCTCTCAACATCAAACTCCCTAGTTCGCGGTGAACTGGGTTAGGTTGACTACCTTTTTTGAGCCAGTTCATGACACTGCGATCGCTTGCCCCCATCATTAAGGCAACTATCTTTAAGTCCCCACCCATACTTCTGACTTCCTCAACAAAGGCGTGGATATCAAAAGGTTCGGCAGGGAAAGTCTCGTTAACGATCGCCGAGACATAAAATTTCAACTGGTTTTTTGGAATAGTCTGTTTCACGGCGTAATTCCTTTCATTGCGAGGGTTGTGAGCAAAAATCCAATCAAGGCGTCCAGTAACAGGAGTTGGATTGCGGGATTGTAGATAAAAGTTTTCATCACTTTTTCTGTGTAATGCAAATACTGTACCCTAAAAGTGTAAAGTATTCAAGTACAATAAAATTGAAATAAGAAAAAAATTAATGGATAATTGGTTACATACCGATGGAAGCTAAAAAATGGCACGTTCAGACGGAAAAAGGGTTCAGGTTTCGGTTTATTTTCACCGAGACGAACATCGCGCTCTCAAGATGTTTTGCACATCTAACAACTTAACGATGGGGAAATTTCTGAATGAGCTGGCGATCGCCAGGTTGGTTGAGGAGGGAGTTTACAACCCGGTCAAGACGTTAGCTGTTCTCGTACAGGAAAATCGAGAAGATTTAAAGCGATTAGGATCTGTCCCAAGTAGGGTTTTAGATGCGATCGCTGATGGACAAAAGCCAGAAGAAGTTCACGTTTTGAGGATTGCGGTGGCACTCAACATTCCTCAAGACAAACTTGAGGAGATTCTGAAAATATCATTCAAAAACGGCAACGAGAAAAGAGAGGGGGTCAGTAATGGAGTCTAGTCTATCCTTGTGGAGAACTTGGGATGTTCGAGTTAGTCCGTATTCGATGCGGTTGAGTGCGCCAAATGAAAGAGAATTTTTTAAGTTTTTCGATGATGATTTTCTCGGCAAGTTGAAAGACATGGCAAAAAGCATCAATATTCTAGTAGGAATTGCAGGAAGGGAACACTACGAAGTGCTTCCCCCCGCACACAATTATGGAGAACATGGAATGTCCGTCAATTATAACAGTCTTGCTTGTCCCAAAAATCTTGTGTTCCCGTCAAACGGGTTAACACTGAATCGGTCGATACTCCAAGTATTAGATCGAATGGTTGAATCGGATCGTCCGATGGCATTAGTTCATATCCCAACCCAAAAACAGGTTGCAATCAATTCTGGATTTGCAAACCTGTTAGATACTCCCCCAGATATTGCGACTTCTCGGTGCGTAAAGATGGGCTGGAATCCAGAAGATTTGGCTAATTGCAATTCGATGATCCACCAAGGTAATAAATTCGAGTTACAATATCGAACCGCTCTCAATCCGAGAGTCTATGGCGTTGCCACAGGGGAAGTTGAATTGGTGTGTGGTGAATATCGGTTAAACACAAACCTTGATTTTGCTCCTCAAGAGTTTCCTGATCAAATGAAGCAATTACAAGAGTTCGACTGGTAGAAATACATCAAAAAATAAAATACTCCGTACATACGGAAGATTTTGTTTGGACACAAAAAAGCGATCGCACTCTTAATAAAATGCGATCGCTTTTTTTAAACAAATTAACTCAAACCATATTCCTTAACGATTTGAATTGCGTTCTGAATGGCAACGAATCCGTGAACCACCTCTTTTTGAGTATAAAAAGAACCATCGGGCAGAATTACTTTTTTACAGGTAACTGC
>JBIPLY010000221.1:0-6827 GCA_044369385.1 Acetobacteraceae bacterium
GGGTTGAGCGCCCGATCCTGCACCGCGCCTCGATCGCCGAGATGGTGGTGCCCTATGCCGACCCCACCACCAACCATTTCTGGAAGAACGCCTTCGACGCCGGCGAATACGGCCTCGGCAAGCTCGCCAACGCACTGAAGCTGGGCTGCGATTGCCTGGGCACGATCCACTATTTCAACGTCCCCGCCGCCGACGACCACGGCGTGCCCGGATTGCAGGAGAACGCCATCTGCCTGCACGAGGAAGACTACGGAACCCTCTGGAAGCACTATGAATTCCGCAACGACGTGCAGGAGGTCCGCCGCTCCCGCCGCCTGGTGGTCAGCTTCTTCGCCACCGTCGGAAACTACGACTACGGCTTCTACTGGTATTTCTACCAGGACGGCACCATCCAGCTCGAAGCCAAGCTGACCGGCATCATCCAGACCGCAGCGGTCACGCCCGGCGCGCCCTATCCCTGGGGCGGCATGATCGGGCCGGGCCTGGGCGGGCCGACGCACCAGCATTTCTTCTGTGCCCGGCTGCACATGAGCCTGGACGGCGAGGGCAATTCGGTCAGCGAGCACGAATTCGTCCCCCGCCCCTGGGGCACGGACAACCCCCACGGCAACGTCTTCGACACCACATCGCGCCTCCTCGCCCGCGAACGCGATGCGGCGCGCGAGGCCGACGGGCGCACGGGCCGCTACTGGAAAATCTTCAACCCGAACAAGACCAACGTGGTCGGCGCTGCCCCGGCGTACAAGCTGGCGGTGCAGGCCACCCCGCTGCTGCTGGCGCAGGAGGGCAGCGCCATCCGCAACCGCGCCGGCTTCGCCACCAAGCATCTCTGGGTCACGGCGCACGACCCGCGCGAACGCTTCCCCGCCGGCGAATTCCCGAACCAGCACCCGGGCGGCGAGGGCCTGCCGGCCTGGATCGCCGCCAACCGGCCGATCGCGAACGCGGACATCGTCGTCTGGCACAATTTCGGCCACACCCATGTCTGCAAGCCGGAGGACATGCCGATCATGCCGGTCGAGTATGCCGGCTTCATGCTGAAACCCAGCGGCTTCCTGTCGGCCAACCCGGCGATGGACCTGCCGCGGGCGACCGAAGGCAGCGCGCCGGCTTCGTGCTGTCATGGCTGAACCCGCGCTGCTGCGCGCCGGCGCCCATGGCCATCACCGCGTCGGCTTCGCCGAGCTGTTCTTCGACCTGGTGTTCGTCTTCGCCATCACCCAGCTCTCGCATGGGCTGCTGGCGCATCTGTCCCCGCTCGGCGTGGCGCAGACCGCGCTGCTGATGGCGGCGGTGTGGTGGCTGTGGATCTACACCGCCTGGGTGACCAACTGGGTCGACCCCGAGCACGCGCTGGTGCGGCTGATGCTGTTCGCCATGATGCTGGGCGGCCTGGCGCTGGCCGCCGCGATTCCCAAGGCCTTCGAAGGGCGCGGGATGGTTTTTGCCGGCGCCTATGTGGCGATGCAGCTCGGCCGCACCACCTTCCTGATGGCCGCACTTTGGCGCAGCCGCACGGCGCCGTTGCGCAATTCGCAGCGCATCCTGATCTGGTTTGCCGCCTCGGCGCCGCTGTGGCTCGGCGGCGCGCTGCTCGAAGGCCAGGGCCGGATGGCGCTGTGGGCGGCGGCGGTGGCGGTCGACCTGGCTGGCCCCGCAATGGGCTTCCGGGTGCCGGGGCTGGGCGCCTCGCGGGTGCAGGACTGGGCGATCGAGGGCGGGCACATGGCGGAGCGCTGTGGCCTGTTCGTGATCATCGCGCTGGGCGAATCGATCCTGGTGACCGGGGCGACGATGGCCGGCATGGCTTGGACGCCGGCGGTGCTGGCGGCCTTCGCCGTGGCGGTGACCGGCAGCATTGCGATGTGGTGGCTGTATTTCCATCGCGGTGCGGCGCTGGGCGTGGCCCAGATCACCGGGGCGGCGGACCCTGGCCGGCTGGGGCGGCTGGCCTATACCTATCTGCATCTGCCGATCATCGCCGGCATCGTGGTGACGGCGGTAGGCGACGAAATGGTGCTGGCGCATCCCGATGGGCGGGCCGGGGCAGGGGCGTTATTCGGCCTGGTCGGCGGGCCGGCGCTGTTCCTGGCGGGATTGAGCGCCTTCAAGCACGCATTGCGCGGCTGGTGGCAGCAATCACACCTGGGCGGGCTGGTCGCGCTGGCGCTGCTGGCGGGGGTCGGCGGCATGATGTCGCCGCTGGCGCTGGCCGCCGCGGTGGCGCTGGTGCTGGTGGTCGTGGCGGCGCTGGAAAGCTGGGCCTTCCGGCGCGCGGCATAGCGATGCACGGCGGGATGCAAAGGAGATGACGATGGTACCTGGCACGATTCCACCCGGCGTGGCCGGGCACAACCGGTCGATGGTGGACCCGAACTTCGCGGTGCTGCCGCCGCAGGGCATCCTGGAAAGCCGGCTGCCGGGTTGGCCGGGCACCCAGGTGTTCTTCCAGACCTCGCCGCAGATGGGCGCGAAATTCGCCCAGGCGCTGCTGGTGATGCCGCCCGGCGGCCGTGGGGCGCCCAGCGTGGTGGAAGGTCTGTCGCATTTCTATTATGTGATAGAACAATCATGTGATATTATAATTGGTGAAGCGACGCATCGGCTGTCAAAGGGCGGCTACGCCTATGTGCCGCCCGGCACGGCCCACCGGCTCCAATCCGCCGAGGGCGCGCGGATCGCCTGGATCCGCAAGCCGTTCGACGATGCCGGGTTGGGCCTGCCGCCGGCGATCATCAGCAGCACCGATGCCGTGGCGCACACGCTGCGCCACACGACCGGGCGAAGCTGGCAACACCTGCTGCCCGAGGAGGACCTGCGCTACGACCTCGCGGTCAACATCCTGCACTTCAAGCCCGGCACGCATTTCGCCATGGTCGAGACGCACATCATGGAGCACGGCCTGCTGATGCTGGCCGGCCAGGGCATGTATCTGCTGGGCCGCACCTGGCACGAGGTCTGGAAGGACGACTTCATCTGGATGGGCCCATACTGCCCGCAGCAATTCTATCCCACCGGCTGGGAGGATTCCGCCTATCTGCTCTACAAGGACGTCAACCGGGACATCCGCTGGTGATGCCGTTGCGCCCGGCCATATGACTTTCCATAATATATCTTCTGCGACAGTTCGACGCGCCGCATCATGACCGTCATCTGGCTGAACGGCGCCATCGGCAGCGGCAAGAGCACCGTCGGCGCCGCCCTGGCCGCCCTGCTGCCGCGCGCGGCCTTCGTGGATGGCGACGATCACGCCGGCCCGCGCCATCTGCCGAACCGGCAACGCTGGCGCATGGCGCTGGAGGCGGTGCTGACGCTGGCGCGGCGACGCCCGCCGGCGCTGCTGGTGATCGCCTATCCCTTGGACGGGGCCGATATCCGTCGCGTTCGGGCGGGCTGCGCACAGGCGCGGCGCCGGCTGCTGGTGGTGAACCTGGCCACGCCGCTGCCGATCGTCTTGCGCGGCCGCGGCGGCCGGGTCTTGTCGCCGGGCGAGCGGGCCCGGGTACGGCAGATGCATGCCCAGGGCTATCCAAGGCGGCGCTTCGCCTGGCGGACCCTGTCCAACGCCCTGCCCCCGGTTTCGCGCACCGCGCGCGCCCTGGCCCGCCATCTGCGGCGCGCTTAACCGGTTGTTGCGGTTTGCGGGCTAGGTTCCGTGCCATGCTCGCCCGATCGACTGATGGCGTGACCAACTGGATGACCATGTTCCGCTGGATCGTGAAAGCGATCCGCGACGACCATGGCATCGAGGAATCGCGCCTGACCCGCAGTGCCCTGTTGGAGACCGAACTCGGCCTGTCGATCGAACAGGTCGAGGAGACGATGGCCGTGATCGCCGACAGCTTCGCCGTGCGGTTTCCGCCGGGCACCCTAGACGAGGTACTGCGGCTTGAGGAATTGTGCATGATGGCGAGCTGGATGAAGGGCCTCTACAAGCGCCCGCCCTTCATTTCCGACGCGTTCGAGGCTGAATCCCGCCGCATCAACCCCGCGGCCACGGCCTGATCGACCCCCTGCCCAGGGCGCGCGGAGGCTGAGCGATGCGCGCGAACCGGGTGATCCAGGTGGTCGGCTGCCATGCCGAGGGCGAGGTGGGCGACGTCATCGTCGGCGGCGTGCTGCCGCCGGCCGGCGGCACGGTGTTCGACCAGCGCGCGGCGATGCAGCGCGATCATGACCACATCCGCCAGCTGCTGATCTGCGAGCCGCGCGGCTCGGTGGCCCGCCACGTCAACCTGATCGTGCCGGCGAAACGGGCCGATTGCGTCGCCGGCGCCATCATCATGGAGCCGACCGAATACCCGCCAATGTCCGGCTCCAACACCATGTGCATCGTCACCGTCCTGCTGGAGACCGGCATGGTGGCGATGACCGAGCCCACCACCGCGCTGCGCCTGGACATGCCCGCCGGGCCGGTCGATGTCGTGGCCGGCTGCCGTGACGGGCGGGTGGAATGGGTGGAGCTGACCAACGTGCCCTGCTTCGCCACCCATCTCGGTGTTTCGCTGGAGGTCGAGGGGGTCGGCACCCTCGACATCGACATCGCCTATGGCGGCATGTTCTACGCCATGACCGACGCCACGAAGCTGGGGTTCCGCATCGCGCCCGACGAGGCGCGCGAACTGGCGGTGCTGGGTGAGCGCATCCGCCTGGCGGCGCGCGCGCAGCATCCGGTGGCGCACCCGGAGAATGCCGCGATTTCCGGGGTTTCGATCGTGCAGTTGCATTCGCCGTTCACCGCGCCCGGGGGCGAGAGCCGCAATACCTGCATCATCGCGCCCGGCCGGTCCGACCGTTCGCCCACCGGCACCGGGCTGTCCGCACGGCTGGCGGCCCTGGCGGCGCGCGGGGTGCTGGGCATCGGCGACCGCTATGACCACACCAGCCTGATCGGCAGCCGGTTCCAGGGCCGGATCGTGGCCGCCGCCCGCGTTGGCACTCTGCCTGCGATCGTGCCGGCGATCCGCGGGCGGGCCTGGATCACCGGGTTCCACTCCTATGTCGTCGATCCCACGGACCCCTACCCCGCCGGGTATCGCGTGGCGGATACCTGGGGCGTGACGGACGGGGTGACGCAGACCGGCGGCGGCGTGGCATAAGCGCGCCTCCATTGCGCCAGGGCTTCCGATGATCCGCCTCGACAATGTCAGCAAGCAGAACGGCCGCCAGTTGCTGTTCATCGAAGCCTCGGCTGCCTTGCAGCGCGGCGAGAAGATCGGCCTGGTCGGGCCGAACGGCGCCGGCAAGACCACGGTGTTCCGCATGATCACCGGCGAGGAGCAGCCCGACGAGGGCCACATCCTGGTCGATCGCGGCGTGTCGATCGGCTTCTTCAGCCAGGATGTCGGCGAGATGGCCGGGCGCTCGGCCGTCGCCGAGGTGATGGACGGCGCCGGCGATGTCTCCGGCGTGGCGGCCGAGTTGCGCGAGCTGGAAGCGGCGATGGCCGATCCGGAGCAGCTCGACCGGATCGAGGCGATCATCGAGCGCTTCGGCGAGGTCCAGGCGCGGTTCGAGGCGCTGGGCGGCTATGCGCTGGAAAGCCGCGCGCGGGAGGTGCTGGCCGGGCTGTCGTTCAGCCAGGAGATGATGGACGGCGATGTCGGCGCGCTGTCCGGCGGCTGGAAGATGCGCGTGGCGCTGGCGCGCATCCTGCTGATGCGGCCTGATGTGATGCTGCTGGACGAGCCGTCCAACCATCTGGACCTGGAAAGCCTGATCTGGCTGGAGCAGTTCCTGGCCGGCTATGACGGGGCATTGCTGATGACCTCGCACGACCGGGAATTCATGAACCGGGTGGTGGGCCGGATCATCGAGATCGATGGCGGCACGCTGACCAGCTTCTCCGGCGATTACGCCTTCTACGAGCAGCAGCGGGCGCTGAACGAGAAGCAGCAGCAGGCGCAGTTCGAGCGCCAGCAGGCGATGCTGGCCAAGGAGATCAAGTTCATCGAGCGCTTCAAGGCGCGGGCCAGCCACGCCAGCCAGGTGCAGAGCCGGGTGAAAAAGCTGGACAAGATCGATCGGGTGGAGCCGCCGCGGCGGCGGCAGTCGCTGGCGTTCGATTTCCCCCCTGCCCCGCGTTCCGGCGACGATGTGGTCAGCCTGAAGGGTGTCAGCAAGCGCTATGGCAACCGGGTGATCTATGACGGGCTCGACCTGTTGGTGCGGCGGCGGGAGCGGTGCTGCGTGCTGGGGGTGAACGGGGCCGGCAAGTCGACACTGTTGCGGCTGGTGGCGGGCACCACGGCGCCGGATGCGGGGACCGTGGTGCGCGGCGGCAGCGTGAAGATGGGCTACTTCGCCCAGCATGCGATGGAGCTGCTGGACGGCGACCGCACGGTGATCGAGGCGCTGGAGGCCGAGCATCCCCGCGCCGCGCAAAGCTCGCTGCGCACGCTGGCCGGCGCCTTCGGCTTTCCGGGCGACGATGTGGACAAGAAATGCCGGGTGCTGTCGGGCGGCGAAAAGGCGCGGCTGGTGATGGCGCTGATGCTCTATGACCCGCCCAACCTGCTGGTGCTGGACGAGCCGACCAACCACCTGGACATGGCGACCAAGGAGATGCTGATCGCCGCGCTGGCGCAGTACGAGGGGACGATGCTGTTCGTCTCGCATGACCGGCATTTTCTGGCGGCGCTGTCGAACCGGGTGCTGGAGCTGACCGAGGACGGGGTGCACCAGTATGACGGCGGGTATTCGGAGTATGTGGCACGGACCGGGCAGGAGGCGCCGGGGTTGCATGCCTAGAAAGAAAGAAGTTCTTTTTTGAAAAAAAGAACCAAAAAACTTCTATCCGTTTGCACCCGGCTTCCCCCGGAGGGCCG
>JBIPLY010000222.1:0-6785 GCA_044369385.1 Acetobacteraceae bacterium
CGCCCTGGCCGCCAGCATCCCGGACGCCGACGCCATCATGGTCGGCCTCGAAAAGATCCAGGCCGACCTGCTCGCCACCGCCCCCAAACTGCGCATGGTCAGCCGCTTCGGCGTCGGCTTCGACACGCTGGACATCCCCGAATGCACCCGCCGGGGCGTCACCGTCGGCGTCGTCAACGGCGCCAACGACCTGTCCGTCGCCGAACACGCCATGATGCTGATGCTCGCCGTCGCCCGCCGCACCACCGAATACGACGCCTCGGTGCGCGCCGGCACCTGGATGATCCAGACCGGCCGCCGCATGCACGAACTCTCCGAACGCAGCATCCTGATCGTCGGTTACGGCCGCATCGGCACCCGCGTGGCCAGGCTCTGCACCGCCTTCGGCATGAAGGTGATGGTCCACGACCCCGCCTTCCCCACCCCCCGCATCGCCGCCGATGGCCACACCCCGGCCCCGAACCTGATGGAAGCCGTGCCGCAGGCCGACGTCATCTCGCTGCACTGCCCGCTCAGCGCCGAAACCCGCCACATGGTCGACGCCAGCTTCCTGAAGCAGATGAAGCCGACCGCCTGGCTCATCAACACCGCCCGCGGCGGCCTGGTCGACGAAGCCGCCCTCGCCACGGCGCTTGCCGACGGCACCATCGAGGCCGCCGGGATCGACGTGATGGTCCAGGAGCCGCCCAACCCGGACAACCCCCTGTTCAAGCTGCCGAACATCGTGCTCGCCCCGCACAATGCCGCCGCCCCGCTGGAATGCTACGCCAAGATGTCCCGCCGGGCCGTGGCCAACATCCTCGAATACTTCGACGGCAAGCTCGACCCCGGCTATGTCGTCAACCCCGAAACCCTCGGACGGAACACGCCGTGACCCAGCCCCTCGCCTGCCAGCGCGACCTGTTCGAAATCCCCGCCGGCATCACCTATCTCAACGCCGCCGCCTACGTCCCCCTGCCGCGCGCCGTCCGCGAGGCCGGCCAGCGTGGCGTCACCACCAAATCCGCCCCCTGGGACATGACCAACAGCCACGGCACCGAGATCGCCGAGCGCGCCCGCACCGCCGCCGCCACCCTGCTCGGCACGGCGGCCGACAACGTCGCCATCACCGGCGCCGTCAGCTACGGCATCGCCACCGCCGCCCGCAACCTCACCATCCCCCGCGGCTCCCGCGTCCTGATGATCGAGGGCGAGTTTCCCTCCCTCGCCCTGGTCTGGCCGGACCTCGCCGAAGCCGCCGGCGCCACCGTCGAAATCGTCCCCCGCCCCGCCGACGCCGACTGGACCAGCGCCATCCTCGCCGCCATCACCCGCCCCGGCGCCCCGCCCGTGGGCCTGGCCGCCCTCACCCCCCTGCATTGGAGCGACGGCGCCGTCATCGACCTGCTCCGCATCGCCCCCGCCCTGCACGCCCAGGGTGCGAAAATCGTCATCGACGCCACCCAATCCGCCGGCGTGCTCGACCTCGACCTCGCCGCCCTGCGCCCTGATTTCCTCGCCTTCCCCACCTACAAATGGGTCCTCGGCCCCTATTCCCTGGCCTTCCTCTACGTCGCGCCCGAACACCAAACCGGCGCCCCGCTGGAAAACCACGGCCCCGCCCGCCAGCCCGGCAGCAATTCCTACATCCCCACCGCCCGCCGCTTCGACCGCGGCGAGCGCAACGACCCCGTCGGCCTGCCGATGGGCGCCGCGGGCCTCGAACAGGTCCTCGCCTGGGACCGCCCCGCCATCGCCGCCCGCCTGCGCTCGCTGACGGACGCCCTGGCCGAAGCCACCGCCGACCTGCCCGGCATCTCCACCCTGCCGCGCACCCTCCGCGCCCCGCACATCCTCGGCCTGCGCCTGGCCGGCGGGCTGAAACCGGGCCTGCTCGACCGCCTGACCGCCCGCGGCATCCACGTCGCCGACCGCCTCGGCGTGATGCGCGTCAGCCCGCATGTCTATAATGATGAGGCCGATGTCGCGGCGTTTGCGGCGGCGCTGAAAGAAGAAATAAAGTAAGATGTTCTTTTTTGAAAAAAAGAACCAAAAAACTTTTGTCCGTTTGCACCCGTCTCCCCTGGGAGAAACGGACGCCAATGGGTAAAGTTTTTTTGCTTCTTTTTGTTCACAAAAAGAAGACCTTCCTTCCCTCCTGTGCGGGCGTGGCGAAACGGTAGCCGCAGCAGACTTAAAATCTGCTTCCCTCCGGGGAGTGCGGGTTCGAATCCCGCCGCCCGCACCATTCCGCAGCACCGCCTGCGAATCTGTGCTAGACACGTGCCATGGACACGCTGCTTCCGCCGCCCGCCGACGACACCGCAGAGGCCGATGCCTTGGCCCTGGCGGTCGCCCGCGCCCGCGCCGATGACCGCTCCGTTCCCCATGACGAAATGCGCGCCTGGCTGCTGCGGCTTGCCGCCGGCGAGTTCGACGCCCCGCCTCCGGTTCCCCGCCCGGCGTGAAGGTGCTCTGGCAGGCCGCCGCACTGGACGATATCCGCAGGCTCGTCGAGTACATCGCTGCCGAGAACCCGGCCGCCGCCCGCCGGATCGCCCAGGAACTGGTGGTCGCCGGCGACAGCCTGACCCTGTTCCCGCAGCGCGGGCGCGCCGGACTGATGCCAGGCACGCGAGAACTGGCCGCGGTGCGGCCCTATATCCTCGTCTATGCGATCGAGGAATCGACGCTGCGCATCCTGCGGGTCTGGCACAGCGCCCAAGACCGATAGCCCCCCTCCCGGCACCCGCAGAAACCTCTTGCATCACTAACGCAGTTAGTATAAAAACTAACTATGCAGCACATCCCGGCTACCCCATTGGGCCAGGCGCTCGCGGCAATCATCGAACTCCTGATCGCCGCCCTCGCCGAACACGCCCGCGAGCACCCCATGCTCGCGGGGGGATGCCGCGCGTCCATCCGCCAACTGGAGAAAATCGCCCGGCGCTTCGACACCATGGTCGCCGAATGGCAGGCCGCCCAGGCCCAACCGGCCCGCACCCGCCCACCGCGCCGCACGCCCCATATTCCGATCGCAAAACGGTCCGGCATCGCCGCGCCGCGCCAACCCGCGCCCATGCCTCGCCACCAGCCAGCCGCGCGCGCCCCGCCACGCCCGAACGCCGCCCCGACTCGCCCGAAACGCGCCCCCGGACCCCCCCGGACGGGCGCCGCCCGTACGTACGCCGCGCGCTACCCCCACCCCTCCGGCGCCCGGAACCCGCCCATGGCCGTCTCCAGCATCCCCGCCACCGCGATCGTCGTCCGATCGCCATGCATCGGCCCCACGATCTGGCAGCCGATCGGCAGCCCGCCGCGGGTGAACCCCGCCGGTGCGGCCGTCGCCGGCAGCAGCATCGCCCCGATCACCCCGGGCCAGAACAGCAGCTCCCCCCACGGCTCCGGCCTGCCATCGATCGCCGCGAACTTCGCCGCCTCCGGCATGTGCGGCTGCGCCGGCACGGCAAAGGCCGGACAGATCAGCACGTCCCATTCCTGGAAAAACGCCCCCCAGGCCCGCCGCATCCGGTTGCGCCGCGCATGCAGCTCCAGCCACTGCGCATGGCGCAGCCCCAGCATGCGCAGAATCTCGCCATCCGCCGAACGATCCGCCGCCGGCAACGCCGCAAGCTGCGCCGCCATCGCCGCTTCTTCCTCCGGCGGCAGGAAGCTCAGCGTCACCGCCCCCAACAGGTGCAGGTAGAGCCGAAACGCCTCCGCCGGGTCCACCGCCGGCCGCGCCGAAAAACTCACCTTCGCCCCCGCCTTGCCCAGCGCCCGCCCCGCCGCCTCCACTGCCGCCGTCACCTCCCCATCGGTGCGCGTCGCGCCATCCTCGGCCCAGACCGCCACCCGCAGCCCCTTGGCCGATTTCGGCCCCTTCGGCAGCGCCAGCGTCGCCACGCTGTCCAGTTCATCCGCCCCGCCCAGCACCTCCAGCGCCAGCGCCAGGTCGCCCGCCGTACGCGCCAGCGGCCCGATACAGGCCACATCCACCTCGCCCGAGCCCACCGCCACCGGCTGATGCCCATAGGCCGGCAGCAACCCCCAGCTCGGCTTGTGCCCGAACACCCCACAGGCATGGGCCGGCTGCCGGATCGACCCGCCAATGTCGCTGCCGCATTCCAGCCCCGTCAGCCCCGCCGCCAACGCCGCCGCCGCCCCGCCCGAAGACCCCCCCGGCGACCGCGCCAGGTCCCAGGGATTGTTCGTCGTCCCATGGATCGGATTGCTCGCCTGCCAGTCCTCCAGCATCGGCGGCACATTGGTCTTGCCCATCACCACGGCACCCGCCGCGCGCAGCCGCCGCACCGCCACCGCATCCGCCGTCGCCACCCGCCGCAGCGCCGGCACGCCCCAGCTCGTCTCCAGCCCCGCGACGTCAAAACTCTCCTTCACCGTCACCGGCACCCCGTGCAGCGGCCCGATCGGCTCCTTGGCCTTGTCCAGCGCCTTCGCCCGCCGCCGCGCCGCCTCGAAATCGCGCACCACCACGGCATTCAGCCGCCCATCCAGCCGCTCGATCCGGGCGATGAAGTGATCGAGCAGCTCGACGCAACCGACCTTGCGCTTGCGCACCAGGGCGGCGAGTTGCTTGGCAGAGCGGAAAGCAAGCTCAGTCATAAGAAACCTCAAGAAAGAATCTTCTTTTTGTGAACAAAAAGAAGCAAAAAAACTTTATCCGTTTGCACCCGTCTCTCCCGGGAAAGACGGGTGCAAACGGGAAAAAGTTCTTTCAAAAAAGAACCGCTTCCTTCCTCACCCCATCGACGAATTGAAGTTCCCGCCATCCATCACCAGGTTCTGCCCGACAATGAACCCCGCCTGCGCCCCGCACAGGAACGCGCAGGCCTCGCCGAACTCGGCGGGATCGCCGATCCGCCCGGCCGGGTTGTTCTTGCCCATGTCGGCCAGCGCCTCGTCCAGCGTCTTGCCCGCCTTCACCGCCATCGCCAGCGACGAATTGCGGATGCGATCGGTGTTGAACGGCCCCGGCAGCAGCCCGTTGATCGTCACATTGTGCTTGGCCACCTGGCGCGCCAGCCCGGCGACAAACCCGGTCAGCCCGGCCCGGGCGCCGTTGGACATGCCCAGATGCGGAATCGGCGACTTCACCGATGCCGAGGTGATGTTCACGATCCGCCCGAACTTCCGCCCGATCATGCCGTCCACCACCGCCTTGATCAGGAAGATCGGCGTCAGCATGTTGGAATCGATGGCCTTGATCCAATCCTCGCGCTGCCAGTCGCGGAAATCCCCGGGAGGCGGCCCGCCGCAATTGTTCACCAGGATGTCCGGGTTCGGGCACGCCGCCAGCGCCGCCGCCCGGCCGTCCTCGGTGCTGATATCGCCGACGACCGTGGTCACATTCACCTGGTACTGCGCCCGGATCTCGGCTGCCGTCGCCTCCAGCGCCTCGGCCCCGCGCGCGGTGATCACCAGATCCACCCCCTCGCGCGCCAGCGAGATCGCACAGGCCCGCCCGAGCCCCTTGCTGGCCGCGCAGACGATCGCCTTCTTGCCGCGAATTCCGAGATCCATGGTCATTCCCCTCCAGTCTTGCTGATCTTTTCGAGTTCCACCCGGATATGCTCCGGAATCGGCACCGGCCGCATCGTCGCACGGTCGACATAGACATGCACGAAATGCGCGGCCGCCGAGGCACTGTCCTCGGCGTTGCGAAAAATGCCGATCTCGTAGCGCACCGAACTGCGCCCCAGCCGGCCCACCGCCAGCCCCACCGTGACATCGTCGGGATAGGCCATCTGCGCCATGAACCGGCACCCGGTCTCCGCCACGATGCCCACCACATCGCTCTGCCCGATCACCAGGCAACCATGGTCGATCAGGAACCGGTTCACCGCCGTGTCGATCCAGGAATAATACACCACGTTGTTCACATGCCCATAGACGTCGTTGTCCATCCACCGCGTGCCCAACCCGTGGAACCAGCGGAACTCGGCGCGGCGCGGGGCGGGCGGGCGATCGGACATCGAGACCTTCGGCAGGGAACGAACCGCCGCACTGAACATGCTTTGCCGCCGCAGGTCCAGCCGCAAGCCGCCATTGGACAGCCCCCCGCCGCCGGCGCTACACCGCGCCACCCCGATCAGGTATCCGCCGTGACCCGATTGCCCCGCCGCGCCTGGCTCCTCCTCGCCGCCCTGCCCCCCGCTGCCCTGGCCGCCCGCCCGGCCCACGCCCACGCGATCCTGGTGCAGAGCGACCCCGCCCATGCCGCGCGCCTTCCGCCCGGCGCGCATACTCTGTCGTTGCGCTTCAACTCCCGGCTCGACCGCCTGCGCTCCCGCCTCACCCTGACCCGGCCGGACCGGTCACAGACGGTGCTGGCGCTGCTGGACGGGCCCGACGACCAGCTCGCCGCCGCCGTCACCCTGGCGCCGGGCGCCCACACGCTGCGCTGGCAGGTGCTGGCGATCGACGGCCACATCACCCGCGGCGACCTGCCCTTCACCGTGGTCGCCCCCTGACATGGAACTCCTGGTCGATCTGTTCGGCTACCTCTCGATCGTCTGCCATGGCGTGACGCTGGCCGCGCAGTCGGCGGCCCTGGGCGGCGCGATGTTCCTGGTCTTCCTGGCGCAGCCGCGCGCCTGGCTGCTGGGCGCGGCCGGCGGCCGCATCACCGCGCGCGTCGCCCAGCTGTCGGCCTGGGCCGCGCTGGTGGCCGCGGCGGCCGAGGCGGCCTCGGTCATCATGCCCGGCCTGGTGCTGTCCAGCACGCTGGAGATGCCGCTGATGCAGGCGCTGGGCGCGCAATTCGCCCTGGCCGGTATCGCGCG
>JBIPLY010000089.1:0-11842 GCA_044369385.1 Acetobacteraceae bacterium
TCGGTCCCACTGCCGGAGGCGCTGCTGTGGGGCGAAGCCGGCCGCGCCGCGATCCCGCTGCGCCGCCTGCCCGGCCTGCTGCTCGCCCTCGGCGACCCCGCCGGCCCGAATGCCGACCGCATCTCCGCCATCTGGCGCCTGCGCGATCTCGCGGTGCAGGAAGGGCGGCACCCCGCGGTCTGGCGCGCCGGCCCAGCACTGCGCCCGGTCTATGCCGATATCGGCCTCTCCGCCCTGCCGCTGGGGCCGAACGGCCTGCCCGCGGAGGCGGACGAAGCGGCGGCCTATCTCGCCTGCCGCCCGGAGCTGGATCTGCCCGCCCTGCTGCCGCTGCTGCCGCTCCTCGCCGCCGAAAGCGCCCGCGCATGACGCCAATTTACTCATGACCCCGCGCTCGCCATGAACCTGGCCGCCCAGCTCGCCCGCCTCGCCGATGCCTGCCGCCGCCATGCCGTGCGCGTGGTCCTGGCCGCCCTGGTGCTGGCTGTCGGCAGCGGCCTGCTCGCCTGGGCGCGCCTCGGCGTCTCCACCGACACCGACGCGCTGTTCGATGCGGCCCTGCCCTGGCGCCAGCGCGAGATCGCGCACGCCCGGGCCTTCCCCCAGTTCAGCGACCTGCTGGTCGCCGTGGTCGAGGGCGCCACGCCCGAGGAAGCGCAGGACACCGCCGACGCCCTGGCCCGCGCGCTATCCGCCGACACCGCCCATTTCACCCGCGCCACCCGGCCCGACGCCCATCCCTGGTTCGCCCGCAACGCCTTGTTGTTCCTCGACGAGCCCGACCTCGCCGCCCTGCTGGACAGCACCATCGATGCCCAGCCCTTCCTCGGCCAGCTCGCCTCCGACCCCTCTGCCCGCGGCCTGTTCACCACGCTGGCCCTGGTCGCCATGGGCGTCGAACGCGGGGAACAACTCGACGGCTTCCGCCCGGCGCTCGCCGGCTTCGCCACCGCGCTGTCCGACGCCGCTGCCGGCCGCCCCACCCCGCTGTCCTGGCAACGCCTGCTGGGCGGCAAGCTCACCGACCTCGCCGGCCCCCACCGGCTGGTGCTGGCACAGGTGCGGCTCGACCTCGGCGCGCTGGAGCCGGGCGGGGCCGCCACCGCCGCGTTGCGCGCCACCGCCGCCCACCTGCCTGCCGTGCTGGCCGGCCGCGCCACCGTGCGGCTGACCGGCCCGGTGGCGCTGGCCGACGAGGAATTCGCCACCGTGGCCGAGGGCGCCGGCTGGGGCCTGGCGTTCAGCACCGCGCTGGTGCTGCTGTGGCTGATCCTGGCGGTGCGCTCCTGGCGCCTGATCCTGCCGATCATGGCCACCCTGACCCTGGGCCTGGCGCTGACCACCGGCTTTGCCGCCCTGGCCGTCGGCACGCTGAACCTGATCTCGGTTGCCTTCGCGGTGCTGTTCGTCGGCATCGCCGTCGATTTCGCCATCCAGTTCTGCGTCCGCTACCGCGAACACCGCCTGTCCAGCGGCGACGCCACCATCGCCCTGACCCTGACCGCGATGACCGCCGGCCCGCAGATCGTGCTGGCCGCCATCGCCACCACCGCCGGCTTCCTCGCCTTCGTCCCCACCAGCTTCCGCGGCGTGGCCGAACTCGGCCTGATCGCCGGCGCCGGCATGATCGTGGCGCTGGCCGCCTCGCTCACCGTCCTGCCCGCCCTGCTCACCCTGACCCGCCCGCGCGGCGAGGTGGAGGAGGTCGGCTATGCCTGGGGCCACCGCGCCGAGGCGGCGCTTTTGCACGCCCGCTGGCCCGTGGTCATCGGCTTCGCCGCCGTCGCCGCCCTGGGCGCAGCACTCCTGCCGAAGCTGGAATTCGACAGCGACCCGCTGCGCACCAAGAACCCGCACACCGAGGCGATGACCACGCTGGCCACGCTGATGTCCAACCCGCTGACCTCGCCCTACACCGCCGACATCCTGGTGGCCTCGATGGCCGAGGCCCAGGCGCTGCTGCCGAAGCTGCGCGCCCTGCCGCTCGCCGCCGAGGTGCTCGCCCCGTCCAGCCTGATCCCCGCCGACCAGGCCGCCAAGCTGCCCCTGGTCGCGGACGCCGCCTCGCTCCTCGGCGCCACCCTGGCCCCCCGCGCCGCCGCCGCCCCGGTCACCACGGCCGACCTGCGCCTGGCCATCCGCACCGCCCAGTCGGAGCTGGACCGCGTCGTCGCGCGTCTGTCGGCCGACGACCCGCTGCGCCGCATCGCCGCCGCCCTGGCTATCCTGGCCACCGCGCCCGACGAGCTGCTGATGCAGACCAACGACGCGCTGGTCCGCTTCCTGCCGGCCCAGCTCGACACGCTGCGCACCGCGCTGGAAGCCGGCCCGGTCACCCTGGCCGACCTCCCCGCCGACCTTGCCCGCGACTGGCGCGCGCCGGACGGCCGCCTGCGCATCCTGGTCGCCGCCCGGGCGGAGGCGCATCACGGCGCCGGCCTGCACGCATTCGTCGCGCAGGTCCGCAGCGTCGCGCCCCAGGCCGGCGGCTCGGCGGTCACCATCGTCGAGACCGCATCCACCATCGTCGGCGCGTTCCAGACCGCCGCGATCGGCGCCCTGCTGGCCATCGCCGCCCTGCTCGCCGCCACGCTGCGCCGGCCGCTGGATGTGGCCCTGACCCTCGGTGCCCTGGTGGCCTCCGCCCTGCTGACCGTGGCCGCCCTGGTGCTGCTGGGGCAGTCGCTGAACTTCGCCAACATCGTCGCCCTGCCGCTGCTGCTCGGCGTCGGCGTGTCGTTCAACATCTATTTCGTGCTCAACCGGCGGAACGGCGCCCGCCACTTCCTCGGTACCGCCACGGCCCGCGCGGTGCTGTTCTCGGCGCTGACCACCGCCACTGCCTTCGGCGTCCTGGCCGCCAGCTTCCACCCGGGCACCGCCAGCATGGGCCTGCTGCTGCTACTCAGCCTGACGGCCACACTGCTGGTCAGCTTCGTGCTGCTGCCGGTGCTGCTGGCGTGGAACCGATGATCCGCACCGCCCTGCTCGCCCTGCTGCTCGCCCCCCCCGCTTCGGCCGCTGACTCCTTGCTGCCGCCGCCCCAGGCCGATCGCGGCACCCAGGCCAGCGCCCTGTTGCGCCTCGATCCCCCGGCGACCGGCCCGGCCACGCTCGACCTCGAATGGACCGACACGCTCGGCCGCGTCGCCGAACGCCGCAGCATGGCACTCACCCTGTCCGCCGCCGCCGAGATCGCGATCCCGCTCGACCTGCGCCGGGCCGTCGCCCTGCACAACACGCTCGCCGTCACCCTGACCCAGCCCGGCGCCGCCCCGCGCCACGCCACCGCCCGCTTCATCGCCCGCCCGCCGCCGGGCTGGCCGGACTGGACCGCGATCATGTGGCACGACCAGACCGAAGCCGGCCACGCCGCCCTGCACGCGCTGGGCATCACCGGGGGAAAAGTCTTCGCCAGCCGGGAGCCGACCTACGACGCCGCCGCCCTCGAAGCCCGCCTCGCCCCCCCGCTCGCCGCGGACGCCCGCTGGTATGTGGAAAACATCGCCACCGACTTCTACGCCAACTACCACCGCTGGCGCCCCGACCGCGCCTCCGTCACCTGGCTGTTCGACGAAACCAAGCGTCGCCACCGCGAGAACCCCGCCGACCCCTCCGTGAACCACCGCGAGCCCTCGCTCTGCGACCCCGCCGCCCTCGCCCCCATCCTCGCCCGCCTGCGCGCCACCGCCGCGCACCAGGCGCCGTACCGCCCGCTCTTCCTCAACCTCGCCGACGAGCCCGGCATCGCCGACCTCGCCGCCGCCTGGGATTTCGACACGTCGCCTGCCTGCCTCGCCGGCTTCCGCACCTGGCTGCGCACTCAATACCGCGACCTCGCCGCGCTGAACCGCCAATGGGGCAGCAGCTTCCCCAGTTGGGCCGCGATCCTCCCGCCCACGACCGATGAAGCCCTGGCCCGCGCTGACCGCAACTGGTCCGGCTGGGCCGATTTCAAGGCGTTCATGGACCATGCTTTCGCCGCCACCCTGCGCGCCGGCCGCGACGCCGTCCACGAAGCCGATCCCACCGCCCTGGCCGGCATCGGCGGCGCCCAGCTCCCCGGCTGGGGCGGCTACGACTACACCCACCTCGCCGGCGCGCTCGACGTGATCGAGGCGTACCAGGCCGGCAACAACATCGCCCTGGCCCGGTCGCTGAACCCGCGCCTGGTGCTCCTCACCACCTCGTTTGCCACCGGCCCCGCCGAGGCCGCCCGGCTCTGGCGCGAAGCCCTGCTCGGCGTGCGCGGCGCCATCATCTGGGACGAGGACCGCAGCTTCCTCACCCCCGCCAACACCCCCGGCCCCCGCGCCGCGGCGCTGTCCCCCACCCTGCGCGAGCTCGCCTCCGGCCTCGGCACCCTGCTGATCGCCAGCCGCCCGCACCATGACCGCGTCGCCATCCTCTATTCCCAGGCCAGCTTCCGCACCCAGTGGATGGAGGCCGTCCGCGCCAGCCCCACCCCCTGGACCGAGCGCAGCTCCGAAACCGAGTGGAACTTCACCCCGCCCCACCGCGCCGCCCGCGAGGCCGCCGCCCGCGCCCTGTCCGCCACCGGCGCCCAGCCGCGCTGGCTCACCTCCGCGCGCATCGAATCCGGCGCCCTGCGCGGCCCCGGCGCCCCGCGCCTGCTGGTCCTGCCCCAGGTCACCGCGCTGTCCGACGCCGAGGCCGCCGAGATCCGCAGCTTCGTCGCCCGCGGCGGCCGCATCTGGGCCATCGGCACGCCGGGCACCCCCCTGGGCACCCCCCTGGGCACCCATGACGGCCGCTCCCGCCCCCGCGCCGCCCCGGTGCTCGCCGGCCTCGCCCCCGCGCGTGCCATCACCCTTTCCGACACCCTGCCCGCGATCCCCTCGCCGGCCATTCCGGTCACCGGCGCGCCCGAGGTCGAAACCCGCATCCACCGCAACGGCGCCGTCTGGATCATCGGCCTGCAACGCCGCGCCGATACGCCCGCCGACGCCACCGCCTCTGCCACCCTCACCCCGCCGCGCGGCCACGCCGCCACCGACCTGCGCACCGGCACCGCCCTGAAGCTGGCGCCCGACGGCACCCTGCGCCTGACCCTGGCCGGCCACGCCCCCCGCCTCGTCGCCCTCGCCCCGGCCGCCACGCGCCTGACCCTGGCCGCCCCGGCCCAAGCCCGCCCCGGCGACCTCGTCCCCCTGCGCCCCAGCCTGGCCAGCCCCGCCACCGCCCCGATCCTGCGCGTGATCACCACCTTGCCGGACGGCACCACGCGCCAGGCGCTGCAGCGCGGCCCCTGGCACCTCCCGCTCGCCGCCCGCGACCCGCCCGGCACCTGGCGGGTGCGGGTCACGGATGTTCTCAGCGGGGTCAGCGCGGAGCGCGTCATCGAAGTGAAGTAAGCGTCTTCTTTTTGTGAACAAAAAGAAGCAAAAAAACTTTGACTACTTCGCCGGCTCCGGCGCGCCAACCGAAATGCGCAGCACCACATCGGGCTCGCGCTTGCGCGTGTAGACATTGCCCTGCGCCAGGGTCCGCCCATCCTTCTGCGCCACGTCCAGCCGCCGCAAACTCGCCGCCGGCGCCGTAGCGAACGACAGCGTGCCCTCGGTCACCGGCCCCGTCGCCTTCACGAACACCGGCCCCGGCCGCCCCAGGCGATGCTCCACCACATTGGCAATCGATGCCGAGCGCGACGACAGCGCCACATAGGTGCCGCGCGTCACGAACTGCACATCCAACAGGAAACTCTCCGGCACCTGGTTCACCAGAAACGCCACGCTGTGCTGGCAGCCGGTCTCCGGACAGACGATCTCCCGCGCGGTGCCAATCTGCACCCCATCGACCATCTGCGCCAACCGCACCTTGCGCACCAGCGACGCCCGCGCCCCCGCCCGCGGCGAGACCAGCGGAATTGCCCCCAATTGCGACTGCATCGACAGCGGCGCCGTGCGCGTCACCGATTCCTGCGCGCCCATGTCCGTCAACCCGCCGCGCTGCGGGATCAGATCCTGCGCCCCCGCCGTGCCGCCCAACATGACAACGCCCGACAGCAGAACGCCCGACAGCAGAACGCCCGACAGCAGAACGCCCGACAGCAGAACGCCCCCGAACCTCAGGGCTGCCACCGCGCCACATCGCATCAGGAACCGCTGCATATCGTCAGAATACCACATCGCCTGGCCCGCGCGCCATCACGACAACGTGCCGCAGCCGGCCTTGCGCAAAGGTTACGAAACCACGGCCCGCTTGCGCTTCCGCTCCGGCCGCACCGGCGCCGGCACCGCCGCCATCACCTCGTCCGCGCTGCCCAGCGCCGCCAGGATCGCCTCCCGCAACTGCCCCAGCCGCCGCTCGTTCTCCACCTTCAGCCCGAAAACGTCCTTCACATAGAAGACGTCCACCGCCCGCTGGCCATAGGTCGAGACATGCGCGGACGCGATCTGCAATCCCTGCTCGCTGATCGCCGCGGTCACATCGTGCAGCAGCCCGGAGCGGTCGCGCCCGTTCACCTCCACCACGGTGTGGGTATTGGACGCATGGTTGTCGATCACCACCCGCGGCGGCACATGGATCGCGCGCAGCCGCTGGCCCAGCAGCGCCTTGTTCGCCTTGCGGATTTCCGCTCCCAACTTCAGCCGCCCGGACAGCGCCTGCTCGATCAGCACCGAAAGCCGCGCCAGCCGGTGCGGCGCCTCCAGCACGCCGCCGGCCGCGTCCTGGATCCAGAACGTGTCCAGCGCCATGCCGTTGGTCAGCGTATGGATGCGCGCATCCACGATCGAGGCGCCGGCCACCGCCAGGGCGCCCGCGATGCGGCTGAACAGCCCGGCATGGTCCGCGGCGTAAACCGTCACCTCGGTGACCGCCCGCGCCGGCAATGGCTGCGTCTCCACCGTCAGCGGCGCGCGCCGCGCCTCCGCCGCCCGGATCATCCGCGCATGGCGCGCATGGGTCTCGGGATCGAAGGACAGCCAGTACCCGCCATAACCCACGCCGTGGAAGGTCTCGATCTCGCTCGCCGGCCAGTCCGACAGCAGCAGGGCGGCGGCCTGCTTGGCCCGGTTCACCCGCACATCGCGCTCGGTGGTCGAAAGCCCGCCCGCCAGCACCTCGGCCACCCGCGCATACAGCTCGCGCAGCAGGGTGGCCTTCCACCCGTTCCACACCTTCGGCGACACCGCCCGCATGTCCGCCACCGTCAGCACCAGCAACAGCCGCAGCCGCTCCGGCGACTGGATCGTCTCCGCCAGGTCCAGGATCGTCTTCGGGTCGTCGATATCGCGCTTGAACGCCGCCTGGCTCAGCAACAGGTGATGCAGCACCAGCCAGGAGACCATTTCTGTTTCTTCCGCCGACAGGCCCAGCGCGGGACCCACCTGCAACGCCACTTCGGCGCCCAATTCCGAGTGGTCGCCGCCGCGCCCCTTGGCGATGTCATGCAGCAGCATCGCCACATAAAGCGCGCGGCGGGATTGCAGATGGTCCACCAGCCCGCTCGCCACCGGGGCGATCTGCGCCAGCTCGCCGCGCTCCAGCGTGTTCAGGATGCGCACCGCCTCGATCGTGTGCTCATCCACCGTGAACACGTGATAGGTGTCGAACTGCATTTGCCCGACGATGCGCGCCCAGTCCGGCAGCAGCCGGCCGATGATGCCGGCCTCGTTCATGACCGACAGCCACTGCGCCCCGTCGGCCCGGTTGTGGTCGGTGTCGCGCCCGCACAACAGGTCCAAGAAGATCGCCGCAGCCTCCGGCGAGTCGCGCAGCCCCTGCACCCGGCGCTCGTTGCGGATCAGCTGGCGCACCGCCAGCGGATGCAGCTTCAGATGCCGGTCGCGCGCCTCCTGCAGGCAGCGCAGCATCTGGATCGGCTCCTTGTCGAACTCCCGCCCGGCCACCGGCAACAGCCGCCCCTCCGCCAGCACGAAGCCCGACGCCAACAGCCTGGCATCCGTCTCCCGCGCCGCCGCCGGCGGGCCCAACGCCGCACGCACCAGCGCCGGCTCCAGCACCCGGGTCAGCCGGATCACCTCGCGCGCGGTCAGGAAGAAGTGGCGCATGAACCGCTCCACCCCGTCCTGGCGCCCATGGCGGGTATAGCCCATCCGCGCCCCGATTACCGGCTGCAGATCGAAGGTCAGCCGATCCTCCGCCCGCCCGGCGACGTAATGCAGGTGGAACCGCAGCGTCCACAGGAAGTTCCACGACCGGCGCATGTGGCGGTGCTCATCCGCCGTCATGATCACGCTGCCCGGCGTCGCCGCCTTGTCCACCAGCCGCTCGAAGGTCGCGTCGGGAAAAATGTAGCGGTTGATCCAGTACAGCGACTGCAGGTCGCGCAGCCCCCCGCGCCCCTCCTTCACGTTCGGCTCCACCACGAACGGCGTGTCGCCATAGCGCTTGTGCCGCGCATCGCGCTCGCCCTGCTTGGCGGCGATGAACTTCCCCACCCCCGCCTCGACGCAGGCCGCGCGGAACGCGCCCTGGAACTCCGCGAACACCTGGCCGTCCCCGGCGATATGGCGTGCATCCAGCAGGCTGGTGCGCACCGTGATGTCGCCCTTCGCCTCGCGCAGGCAATCCGCGATCGAGCGCGTCGCGTGCCCCACCTTCAGCCCCAGGTCCCACAGCACATACAGCATGAACTGGACGGCCGATTGCGCCGCCGGCGAGGGTTCCCGCGGCGTCAGGAACAACAGGTCCAGATCGCTGAACGGCGCCAGCACGCCCCGCCCGTACCCCCCGCTCGCCGCAACGCACAGCCGCCCCACCTGGCCTTCGGCGATGGCCAGCGTATGCTCGTGCAGCGCCACCACCAGCGTGTCGGTCAGCCGCGACAGCGCATGGGCGGCATCCAGACCCTGGATATGGCTCGCCTCGAAACTCTCGCGCACCATGAGCTGCACCCGCCCGAGATGCCGGCGCAGCACCGCCAGCGCCGCATCCCGCTCCAGCGGCGCCCCATCAGCCCCGCGCAGCGCCGCGCGCAACTGGGTCAGGGCGCTTTCGGCCAGGGCGTTCAGGTTGGTGGGTTCAAGCATCGGCGACGATGTTACCCCGTGCCACCACGCGCGCAACCATCCTCATGCGGGCTGTCCGCGGCGGGCGGGCCTGGGGGGTGGTCCCAAGGCAAGGGAGCATGTTCTTTTTTGAAAAAAAGAACCAAAAAACGTTTATCCGTTAAAAGCCCAAGTCAAGCACGGCGCAAAATAAAAAGTCTTTTTGCTTCTTTTTCTTCAAAAAAAGAAGGCCTTCCTTCCTAAACCAACCCCCGCAACCGATACAGCGCCTCCAGCGCCTCGCGTGGCGTCAGCGCATCGGGGTCCACCGCCATCACCGCCTCGCGCAGCTTGTCGGTTGCCACCGGCTCCGGCACCGCCGCGGCGAACAACGGCAAGGACGCCGCCTCGGTCAGCCGCCCGGCCCGCTCTTCCAACGCCGCCAGCAGCCCGCCCGCGCGCTTGACCACCGGCCCCGGCACCCCCGCCAGCCGCGCCACATGCACGCCCCAAGACCGCCCTGCCGACCCCTCGGCCACCTCATGCAGGAACACCACCTCCTGCTTCCACTCCCGCACCCGCATCGTGTGCGGCGACAGCCGCGGCAGCTCGGCAGTCAGTTGCCCCAACTCATGGAAATGCGTGGCAAAGATCGTCCGGCACCGCACCGAATTATGCAACGCCTCCAGCACCGCCCAGGCGATCGCCAGCCCGTCCAGCGTCGCCGTCCCCCGCCCGATCTCATCAACCACCACCAGGCTGCGCGGCCCCGCCTGGTGCAGGATCGCGGCCGTCTCCGTCATCTCCACCATGAAGGTCGACCGCCCACGCGCCAGATCATCGGACGCCCCCACCCGCGAAAACAGCCGGTCCACGACCCCGATCCGCGCCGCGGCGGCCGGCACCGGCATCCCGGCCTGCGCCAGCACCACGATCAGCGCGTTCTGCCGCAGGAAGGTCGATTTGCCCGCCATGTTCGGCCCGGTCAGCAGCAGCACCCGCCGATCCCCCGACAGATGGCAGTCATTGGCGATGAATTTTGTCCCCCCCGCCAGCGCCGCCTGCACCACCGGATGCCGCCCCGCCGTCACATGCAGCGACTCGTCCTCGCCCAGCTCCGCCCGGCACCAGCTTCCACCCTCGGCCAGCGCCGCCGCCCCCAGCAGCACATCCAGCCGCGCCAGTGCCGCCGCACAGCCCGCAATGGCGTCGGCATGGCGCAACACCGCGGCCACCAGATGCGAAAAGATCGCCCGCTCCCGCGCCAGCGCCCGCTCCGCCGCCTCGCTGATCTTGCGGTCCAGCTCGGACAATTCAGGACAGGTGAACCGCGCCCCGTTCGCCATCCCCTGCCGCAGCGTCAGCTCGGCAAACCCGCGCAGCTTCTCCACCGACGCCGCCGGTACCTCCACCACATAGCCAAGCTGCGCGTGATGCTTGATCTTCAAACTCGCCACGCCATAGCGCTGCGCAAAATCGAGCTGCATCGCCGCAATCACCCGCCGGCTGTCGTCGCGCAAGCCCCGCTCGGCATCCAGCTCGGCATCGAACCCGACGGCGATCATCCCCGCCTCGGCCCGCAGCGGCGCCGGCTCCGCCAGGGAGGCCGCCAACCGCCCCTGCATCTCCCGCCCCACATCGCAGGCCGCGACCACCGCGCCGAGCATCGCCGGCAGCGGGCCGTCGAGCACCACGACCACCCGATGCCCCGCCGCCAATCCATGCGCCACCGCCACCAGGTCGCGCGGCCCCCCGCGCCCCAGCGACAGCCGGCCGAGCGCGCGGGCCATGTCCGGCGCCCCCTTCAGCACCGCCCGCAATTCCCCGGCCGCGCGCGGCTGCGCCACCAGCCAGCCCCACCCATCCTGCCGCGCCGCGATCGCGCCAAGATCGGTCAACGGTGCGGCCAACCACTCCGCCAGCAGCCGGGCGCCGGCCGCCGTCCCCGTCCGCCGCACCGAGGACAGCAGCGTATGCCCCTCCCCCCCATCCCTGGCGCGCGTGATCTCCAGGCTCGCCCGCGTCGCCGCATCCATCTCCAGCCGCCCCGCCACCCCCAGCGGCACCGGCGGCGCCAGCCGCGGCATCGCCCCCGCCTGCGTCGCCCGCGCATACTCCAGCGCCAACAGCCCCGCCCCCGCCTCGGCATCCGAGAACGTCCCGAACGCCGCCAGCTCCGCCACCCCGAACGCCTCGGCCAGTTTCCTGACCGCCACCGCCGCCGAAGGCACCGCCTGCTCCGGCCCCCGCTTGCCCGCCCACTCCCCCAGCTCGACCGCCCCCGCCACCAGGATCTCCGCCGGATCCAACCGCCCCAGCAGCGCCGGCAAACCCCCAGGCCCCACCGCCTGCGTCTCGAACAGCCCGGTGGAAACATCCAGCCAGGCCGCCCCGATCTCCCGCCCCATCGCACACAACGCCAGCAGCAGATTCGCCCGTCCCGCCTCCAGCAACGCCTCCTCGGTCAGCGTCCCCGGCGTGATCAGCCGCACCACCGCCCGCCGGATCGGCCCCTTGCCCACCCGCAGCTTCGGGTCCTCCATCTGCTCGCCAACAGCGACCCGGAACCCCCGCCGGATCAACCGCGCCAGATACGCCTCCGCCGCATGCACCGGCACCCCACACATCGGAATCGGCTTGCCCGCATGCTCGCCGCGGTGCGTCAACGCAATATCCAGCGCCGCCACCGCCGCATGCGCATCCTCGAAAAACATCTCGTAGAAATCGCCCATCCGAAAAAACAACAACGCATCCGGATGCTCCGCCTTCAACGCAAACCACTGCGCCATCGCGGGCGTGGCATCCTTGGGAACGGGATTGGCAGGGGGTGCGCTCATGCGGATGATCTAGCAGTCGAAAGCAAGGAA
>JBIPLY010000172.1:0-8120 GCA_044369385.1 Acetobacteraceae bacterium
AAGGCGAGGGCTCTGCCCTCGACCCGCTGGGGCCGGCGGCCCCAGACCCCTCTACTGAAGACATCAGCTACAGTGCAGAGCCTCGGCCTTGACTCACATCCGCTAGCTGCCGATCCGTCATTCGATCCATAGTAGGAAGCGCAACGATTTGCGGATCCACCCAATCATGAGACTAAGCCACCTGCGCGTCGCCTCGGTGTTGGTTCTTGTCCTTGCCACCTCAACATCGCTTGGGCAGCCAACTGCCCAAATTTCCCTGCGCGACGAGGTCATTGCCGAACACAAGGCGACCCGTGACGTTTGGCGCGCGAGATACCTGGCCCAGGTATCCGCCACCTGCGGCAACCGTGCCCACTACGACGACGATGGCCTCCATCTTCGTATTGGCACCTCCATCGAAATTTTCACCGATCACATCAAATACGACGACAAGGCGCACGTCATCGGTGAGCCTATCGTCCATGTCTTGATGCGGTGTGATAATCGGCTTGGCCTATACTTCGTAGAACTGCACCATTGGGAATGGACTACGGTCCTTCTGGTTCCGCAGGAAGGAGGGTTCAACAACCTCGCACTCCACGCAGAGCCCATCCCCTCTCCGGACGACCGGGCGCTGATCGTGGCGGAGGGTGATATCAGCGGCATCGGACCGCGAAATGGCATCGAGATCGCCCTGCGCGATGAACACGGTGGTTGGTACAGGGTCTGGCGTTATGATCCACCTGACGCCTTCAGTTGGTCATTCCTTGGCTGGGACGCGCCTAACCGCTTTCGTGTTAGGATGGGCGGCTTCAACCGAACGCATTGGGAATCTGTCATCGAATTCTCCGAATATGGCTTCACCCGCACCGACGGCCCCAAGACCCCAGACATCCCACGCCCCTAGCCACCGATTCCACCGCAGCCAGACCCACGTTGAATGGGGGTCTGGGGCCTCAGGCCCCAGCGGGTCCTCCGTGGCGCGGCTTCGCGCCGCGACGGCAATGCCCTGGCCTTCCCTTGCCTCCGCCCTAGCCCCCAACCCCCAACCCGGTCCATGATCCCCCCAATGGCCGGCGGAGCGGCCGGAAGCCTCGGTCCCTCCGCCGGTGGATGCGCGTTGGCCAGACCCATCACTGGCGCGGCGACGGCGGGTCTGGCCGGTCGAGGCGGAACATTGCCTCGCCGATGCCGGCGATGGCGGATGGCATCAGCGTGGCGGCTTCGCTGGGCAAGAGCACGGCGGTGTCACTGACGCCGAGGTCGGCCAGCTGGTGCGGGGTTCCGTGGCCATATTCCAGATGGCCGCGCCCGATGATGCCGATGACGAGTTTGGTGCCGCCGGTCAGCGCCGTGGCGATGTTGCAGGCGAAGGCGCGATCCCAGACCTGCTGGGCGCGGATGAAGCGGTCGGTGATATCTTCGGGCTTGCGGCCGGTGAGGTTGGCGATATAGGCGCGGTGGCCCGGGGTGGGCGGCGCGGCGGGCGTCATGCCATCGCGCTCGGCTTCGGGCACCGAGGACCAGCCGTCCCGGCCGATTTGCGTGACCAGCGGCCGGTTGCAGTTCAGCGCCAGCATCGGCACGTTCTGCTGACGACAGAAATGGAACAGCGGCAGGTAGATGGCCGGGTCGAAGCCCCAGACGGTTCTCCATTCGACCTCTTCAAGGAAGCGCGCGGTGTCCATGGCGCCGGCCACCCAGCGGTCGAGCACCGGCTGCACCCGGCGCGGGAACATCTCGAACCCGATCGCCATCGCGGGCTGGAGCAGGTGAAGGCAGGTGGCGACCATCAGTTGCCAGCGGTGGATTTCGGCGATGTCGTGGCTTTCGCCGAGCAGCACCGCCTGGCGCCCGGCCATGGCGCGCATGAGGTCGCCGTGGTCGCGGCGCAGGCCGGTGGCGGGGTCGAGCCAGGTGGCGCGGGGGTGGTTCCACATGGCCGCGGTCACGCCAGCGCGGCCAGGGCGGCTTCGCCGGCGGCGTCGGCCGGGCGCAGCAGCAGGCCGATTGGCACGCCGTTTTCGTCGCAGGCCGCCCATCCGGCCGGACCCTGCTCGAACCGGGCGACGCTGCCCAGGCGCAGATGCAGATGGAAATCCGGCGTGATGATGTTGGCGAAACCCATCGCCAGGCGGATTTCCGGCATTGTGCCGGACCAGGCCTGGGTGGCGCCACCGGTGGTCAGCCGTACCTCCACCACCGCGCCGGCGGCATGCAGGGATTGCAGCGCGGCAGCGCCGGCATCGGCGGTTTCCGGCACCTCGGCCGGGCGGGCCGGCGCCTCGGCGGGGATCAGCGGCGCGCCGGCGAAGGGCGCCAGGGCGGCGTCGAACGGTTCGGGGCCATCCATGCCGATCACCGCGATCTCGGCGGCGCCGCCGGCATCGCAGAACTCCAGGCGCGGATAGATCTTGTCGCGCATGCGCGCGGTGCGGTCGAGCACCAGTGCGTGCACCGCGCCGAGATCGAGCGAGGCGTGGTGCGCCTCGCCGGACAGGATGAGCCGGCCATGCTCGATGGTGGCGGCCGCCAGCGCGCCGATGCGCTCATGGGTGGCGCCGCCGGCGGACAGCACCACCATGACGCGGCCCAGCGCGGGCAGCAACGGGGCGAGCTCGGCCGGCGTGGCGCGCAGGGCCTGGCGCGGGATGGGTTCGGGTTCGGTCATTTCGCGGCTTCCTTCTGGACGACGGGGTGGGGGGCGGCGGGGCCGAGCGACAGGATGTCGTCGGCCAAGGCGGCGACGACGCGCGGATCGTGCGTGACGACCAGGCAGGCGAAGCCGCGCTCGGCCTGCAGCCGCACCAGCAAGTGCAGCACCTCGGCCTCGACACTGCGGTCGAGCGCGGAGGTGGGCTCGTCGAGCACCAGGATGTCGGGGCTGGCGATCAGGGCGCGGGCCAGCGCCACGCGCTGGCGCTGGCCGCCGGAGAGCTGGGCGGGGCGGCGGGATGCCAGCACGGGATCGAGGCCGACATCGCGCAGCACGGCGGCAACCAGCACCGCGCGCGCGGCGGCATCGAGGCCGGCGCGGTGCACGCGCAGCGGCTCGGCGACGATGGCATGGACCGACAGGCGCGGCGACAGGCTGGTGGCCGGGTTCTGGAACACGATCTGGATGCGCCGGCGCCAGTCCGGGGCGGCATCGATCGCCGCACCCTTCAGCCGCACCGAACCGCGCGACGGCAGCAGCCGCAGCAGCGCCAGCGTCAGCGAGGTCTTGCCGCAGCCGGACGGGCCGGTGACCGCCAGGGTGCGGCCGGCATACAGATCGAAGTCGAGCCCGTCGATCACTGGCGGTGCGGCGCCATAGGCGATGGTCAGCCCGCGCACCGCCAGCAGCGGCGGCCCGGCCGCATCGCTGCGCCCCCGCGCCGGCAGCGCCGGGTTCAGCAAACGGCGCAGCGCCGGCGCGGTGGAGCGGCGGGCCGCCGGCCAGTCGAGATCGGCGACAATGCGCCCGTCCTGCATCACCGCCACCCGATCGGTGGCGCGCGCGGCGGCGGCCACGTCATGGGTGATCAACAGCAGCGCCATGCCGCGCGCGCGGGCCAGGTCGCGCATCAGGTCGAGTATCGCCGCCCGCAGCTTGGCATCGAGCGAGGCGGTCGGCTCATCGGCGATCAGCAGCGCCGGCCCGCGCGCCACCGCCATGGCGATCACCGCGCGCTGAAGCTGCCCGCCGGAGAACTGGTGCGGCAGCGCGCGCGGCCGTGCCGCCGCCTCCGGCAGGCCCACCTGGCGCAACAGGGCTTGGGCGGCGCTCTCGCTGCCCTCGGCGGCCTCGACGACCTGGCGGAAGACCGGGTGCAGCGGGTTCAGCGCCGCGCCCGGCTCCTGGAACACCAGGCCGATATGGCGGCGCAGCGCCGCGCGGCGGACCGGCTCGGGGGCGTCGAGCATCTCCGTGCCCAGCAGGCGCACGGAGCCGGCGATGAAGCTGGCCTGTGCGGGCACGAGCCCGGCGGCGAGCAGGCCGGTGACGGTCTTGCCGGAGCCGGAATCGCCCAGCAGGGCAACGGCCTCGCCGCGCGCGATGGTCAGGCTGACGCCGTGCAGCACCCGCTTGGCCCCGAAATCCAGGCACAGCCCGCGCAGCGCCAGCGCCAAGCCCGCGGCCCCTGGTGCCGGGGGCCCGACCTCCAGGGCACGGCGCGGCGGGGCGAGGCGCGGGTCCATCGCGTCGCGCAGCGCCTGGCCGAGCAGGGTGAACAACAGCAGCAGCCCGGCCAACGCGCCGATCGCCGCGGCGGCAAGCCAGGGGGCATGCAGGTTGTTGCGCGCCTGGGCCAGCAGCTCGCCCAGCGAGGGCGTGCCCGGCGGCATGCCGAGGCCGAGCAGGTCGAGCCCGGCGAGCAGCGTCATGCTGCCGGTCAGCAGAAAGGGCAAGGTCGCCATCACCGGGCCGAGCGCGTTGGGCAGGATGTGCACCAGCATGATCCGCCGGCGCCGCACCCCGAGCGCCACCGCGGCGCGGACGAAGTCCTGGGCGCGCAGGCGCAGGAACTCGGCGCGGGTCATGCCGGCCACCCCCATCCACATGAACAGCGCCATCGCCAGCGCCAGCATCGGCAGGGTGGGGGCGATGGCGGCGACCAGGATCATCAGCAGGAACAACAGCGGCACGCCGGACCAGATCTCGGTCAGGCGCTGCAGCACCAGGTCGGTGCGCCCGCCGGCATAGCCCTGCCAGGCGCCGAGCGGCAGGCCGACCAGCAGCACGGCCAGGGTCACCATCCCCCCGAACAGCAGCGACAGCCGGGCGCCCCACAGCAGGCGGGCCAGCACATCGCGGCCCTGATCGTCGGTGCCCAGCCAGTGCAGCGCGGAAGGCGGGGCAGGGGCGGCGGCGGGCATGCCGGGCGCCACGGTGTCCGGCGCAAAGCGGATCGGCGGCCAGAGCTGCCAGGCGCCGCGCTCCGCCAGCATTGTCCGCATGGCGGGATCGTGGAAATCGGCGGCAACCGGCAGGGTTCCGCCCAGGGCGCGTTCGCTGGGTTGGGACAAGACCGGAACCCATGTCTGCCCGTCCAGCCGCAGCAGGATCGGGCGGTCATTGGCCACCAGCTCGACCGGCAGCACCGCCAGCAGCACCAGCCCCAGCAGCCACAGCGCCGGGTGGCGCGCCAGGCTGCGGCGGTCAGCTTCGCGCGGCATCGAAACTGACACGGGGATCGACGGCGACGTAGAGCAGATCGGCGGCCAGATGCAGCACCAGGCCGAGCAGGGTCGACAGCCAGAGCGTGCCGAAGATCACCGGGAAATCCCGGCTGAGCGCCGCGTCGATCCCGAGCAGGCCGAGCCCCTGCAGGCCGAACAGCGCCTCGATCAGCACGCCGCCGCCGAACAGCGCGCCGAGCAGCCCGACCGGCAGCCCGGCAACGACCAGCAGCATGGCGTTGCGGAAAACATGCCCGAACAGCACCTGGCGCTGGCGCAGGCCCTTCGCGCGGGCGAGCAGAACATAGTGCTTGCCGATCTCCTCCAGGAACAGGTTGCGCGTCAGCAGCGCCAGCGAGGAGAAGCCCGCGATCACCATCGCGGCCACCGGCAGGGCCAGATGCCAGAGCCAGTCCACGATGCGGCCGGGCCAGGACATCGCCTCCCAGTCCGGCGAGACCAATCCGCCGGAGGGGAACAGCGCCCAGAACCGCCCGCCGCCGAACAGCACCAGCAGCCCGACCGCCACGACCATCGCCGGCACCGCATGGGCCAGGATCGTCAGCCCCGTCGCCGCCGTGTCGAACCGCGTGCCGCGGCGGGTGGCCAGCGCGATACCCAGCGGCACCGCGACGAGATGGGTCAGCACCATCGCCCACAATCCCAGCGACAGCGACACCGGCAACCGCTCCCACACCAGCGCGGCCACCGGACGGTCGAGGAACAGCGACCGGCCGAGGTCGAAGGTGACCAGCCGCCCCAGCATCGTGATGAACCGGCTCAGCGGCGGGCGATCGAAGCCGAACTGGCGCTCGATCTCGGCAACCAGGCGCGGGTCCATGCCCTCGCTGCCGCGGTAGCGGAAGGTGTTCTCCGGCGACTCGCCGCTCGCCTGGCCGCCCAGCGCCCGCTCGGCGGCGTCCTGCACATCGCCGGTCAGGCTGGCGATCATGTGCTCAACCGGCCCGCCCGGCGCCACCTGCGCCACGGCGAAGTTCAGCGCCACGATGGTCAGCAGGGTCGGCGGCACCAGCAGCAGCCGATGCGCGATGTAGCGGCCAAGACGCATGTTGCAACTTCTCTTCTCTGAAGGCTTTATATGCGAATGACTCGCATTTGCAAATCTGGAATCTTCCTCCTCGCCCTGCTGGCCGCGCATCCCGCGGCCGCGCGTCCCGATGCGCTGGCTGTCCACGGCGAACCCGCCCTGCCGCCCGGCTTCACCCACCTGCCCCATGTCCGCCCCGACGCGCCGCGCGGCTGCACCCTGCGCACGGTGCAGCCCGGCAGCTTCGACACGCTCAACCCGTTCACCCTGCGCGGTCGCTTCGTGATGGGCGTGTGGCACTGGGTGAACGAGCCGCTGCTGCTGATGGCACCGGACGAGGTGCAGGTGGGCTATGGCCATCTCGCCGAAGCGGTCGAACTGGACGAGGCCGCGCGCAGCGTGCGCTTCACCCTGCGCCATGGCGCGCGCTGGCATGACGGGCGGCCCGTGACCGCCGAGGATCTGGTGTTCACCGCCCAGACCCTGGCGCGCCATGGCCGGCCGTTCCACCGCGCGGCGCTGGAGCATGCCGATCCGGTGATCGAGGGCGCGCGCACCGTGCGCTACACCCTGCCGGCGCGCGACATGCGCCGGGCCGCGCAGGCGCTGGGCGAGATCCACGTGCTGCCGCGCCATGTCTGGCAGGCACGCGACTTCGCGGCGCTGACCATGGAGCTGCCGGTCGGCAGCGGGCCGTACCGGCTGGTGGAGGTCCAGGCCGGGCGCCGTGTGGTCTTCGCGCGCAACCCGGACTGGTGGGGCGACACGGCGCCGACCGGGCGCGGCCGGCACAACATGGCGCGCATCGAGACGACATACTTCCGCGACCGCATTGCCGCGTTCGAGGCGCTGGTCGTCGGCGAGGTGGACTGGATGGTGGAGGCCGACGCCCGGCGCTGGGCGGTCGGCTACGACATCCCCGCGGTGCGTGACGGCCGGCTGCGGAAGGTCGAACAGCGCCACGGCCACATCACCGGCATGAACGGCTTCGCCTTCAACCTGCGCCGCGAGCGCTTCGCCGATATCCGGGTGCGCGAAGCGCTGACGCTGCTGCTCGATTTCGAATGGGCCAATGCCGCGCTGTTCCAGGGCATGTTCATCCGCACCTCCAGCTACTTCCTCAACTCCGACCTCGCCGCCGCCGCCGCGCCCGACGAAGCCGAGCGGGCGTTCATGGCGGCCCATCCCGCGCTGTTCCCGCCGGCGGCGCTCGATCGCGCCTGGTCGCCGCCGGCCAGCGACGGCAGCGGTCGCGACCGGGCGATGCTGACCCGCGCCCTGGCGCTGCTCGATGCCGCCGGCTGGGCGCCGCGCGGATCGGACGGACGCCTGGTCAACCGCGCCACCGGCGCCCCCTTTGTCCTGTCCGTGCTGGCCCAGAGCAACGCGCAACAGGCCCTGGTCGGGGTCTGGTTCCGCGGCCTGCGCCGCGTCGGCATCATCCCGCGCTTCGAGGTGGTGGACGCCGCGACCTTCGCCGCGCGCACCCGCGCCCGCGATTTCGACCTCGCCTATCGCTTCACCATCCCGCCGGAGTGGCCCGGCGCCGAGCAGCGCGGCGCCTGGTCCAGCGAGGCGGCCCGCCGCGACGGCAGCGGCAACCTTGTCGGCATCGCCCATCCCGCCATCGATACCCTGGTCGATCGCCTGGTCGCCGCGCCGGACCGCGCCGCGTTGCGGACCGCCGCCCGGCTGCTCGACCGGGCGCTGCAATGGCAATACCTGGTGGTCCCCGGCGCCTACGACCCGGTGCGCCGCCTGGCGGTGTCGTCCGCCTTCGCGGCACCTGAGCAACGGCCCCGCACGGGGTACGGGGACGATGCCTGGTGGTGCCGGGCGGCGGAGCCGCAGTGAGGCAGGCAAGGGCTCTGCCCTCGACCCGATGGGGCCTGATACCGATCGGCGCAATGGCCGACTCTTCCGGCCATTG
>JBIPLY010000223.1:0-6746 GCA_044369385.1 Acetobacteraceae bacterium
AGGGGTGGCGACGGATTGCGCGGCGGGGCGAGGCTTTTCCTGGACGGCCTTGGTCGGCGCCGGCGCTTGCGGCGCAGACACCCCGGCGCCCTGCTTCCCGGCGCCCTGCTTCTCGGCGCCTGGCTTCTCGGCGGCTGGCTTCTCGGCGGCTGGCTTGGCCGCGGCCGGCTTCTTCGGTGCCGGCTTCTCCGGCATAGCGGGCTTTGCGCTGGCCGGCATCGCTGCCGGGGCAGGCGCGGCCTTGGCCGGCTTCGGCGCGGTGGCCTTCTCGGGCCCAGGGTCGGTCAAGACGGGCTTGGTCGAGGCGGGCTTTTTCAAGGCGGGTTTGGCGGCGGCGGGCTTGGCGGCCTCCGCCTTGGCGTTGGCGGATTCGGCCGCGCCCTGGGTTTTCTGCGTCGCTCCGGATGCCTTCATGCCCTGCCTCGCCTGATCAATCGCGCCTGCTTCGTCCACCTGGAAGTCCGCCCTGGTGCCAGAACGTTTCGCGGCGCCACGGGAGTGTCCCGGAACACCGCAATCGTGCCGCATCCTTGTTGGGCGGGTGGCGAAGCCGGCGGGCCACGCGCCCGCAATCGAAGGTTCAGCCTCGCCGATCAGGGCACCCTAGCACGTTTTTCGCCCGCCGTCATCGGGGCGCGCGACCAGCGCTCAGGGCGTGCCTGGCTCGGCGGAGAACAGGGCGGCCTTGCCCGGCTTGTCCTTCCAGTCCTCGGCATCGTCCGGCGGGGTGCCCTTGCGCGTGATGTTCGGCCACAGCGCGGCATAGGTCCGGTTCTGCTCGGCCCAGGCGGCGGCCTTGTCGTCGCTGTCCGGCACGATCGCCTCGGCCGGGCACTCCGGCTCACACACCCCGCAATCGATGCATTCGTCGGGATGGATCACCAGCATGTTCTCGCCGACATAGAAGCAGTCGACCGGACACACCTCCACGCAGTCCATGTACTTGCACTTGATGCAGCTCTCGGTGACCACATAGGTCATCAGCGGCTCCTGGTCCGGTCAGCTTTCGGGATGCGACGCGGGATATGGCGTCGTTTCCCCGCCCGGGCAAGATGGTGCCGACGCAGGGGCGATCTCCCGATACAGCGTGGCGGCCTCGGCGGGCGGCCCGCGGCGGGTGGCCAGCGCCAGCACCTCGATCACCCGCACCTGGCCCCGCACCGGCAGGGTCAGCACATCGCCGACACGCAGCCGCGCATGCGGCTTGTCGGTCGGCTGGCGGTTCAGCCGCAGCCCGCCCTGCCCGACCAGCGCCGCGCAGTCCGACCGCTGGCGCATGAAGCGGGCGCACCACAGCCACTTGTCCAGGCGCTGCCAGCCGACATCCTCGCTCATACCCCTGCTACGCTCATATCGGGCGGCGCAATTCGGCCAGTGCCGCAAACGGCCCGCTGGCCGCGGCCGGCTCCAGCACCTCGGCGCGGCGGCGCCGCAGCGGGGTGACCATCGCCGGCGCCGGCGGCCCGAACTGCCCGTCGGCCAGGACCGCGGCGGGGCGGACGCGAAAGCCCAAGCCCCGCAGCACCGCCGGCAGCAGCTCGGCGCGCACCGACAGCCGCGAACAGAGGTCGATCGGCAGCGGGGCAGGGCGCGCGCGCGCGGCCCAGGCAAGGTCGGCGGCGACGCGCTCGGCAATGTCCAGCCGCAGCAGCACCGGCCCCGCCGCCACCCACCCCATCGCGGCGGCGAAACCGGGCGGCCAGGCCGGCGGCGGCAGCGAAACCTGCCCAGGCGCCGGCAATTCAGGCGCCGGGAGACCCTCGGCCAGTGCCCACAACCCGGCGCGCAGCCGGGCGGCGCCGGGCTTGAGCATCGCCGGCATGTGGATGGCGTGGCGCCCGACGCGCACGCCCATGGCGCGCAGCGCGGCACGCTGCTGCGGCGACAGGTCCTGATCGGGCTCCAGCGCCGGGGTCACCCCCAGCCCTTCGGCCACGCGATGCAGCACGCCGCGCAGGGCGGGCGTGGCGCGCGCGGCCTCGCTGGCTGCGAACAGCGGCGCCAGCGCGGCGCGCAGCCACGCATCGGCGAAGCGTTGCAGCCGCGCCCGCAGCCGCTCGCGCTGGGCGCCGTCCAGCAGCGCGGTGTCGCGCACCTCCACCAGCGGGCGCAGGCGGCCGGCGCCGGGGCGCAGCAGCGCGACGACGTGCTCTTCCCATGCAATCGCGGGCTGCGGTGCGAGCCGCGCCGAAAAATCGGCATCCGGCGCGCTCTCCAGCCGGGCCACACGCCGGGGGATTTCCTCGCCCAGCGCGCGGCGCGCGGCGCGCAGCACCAGCTTGCGGTCCTCGTCGCTGGCGGTCGGGTCGGCGACGAAGGCAAAGCCCTCGATCCGGCCCACCTGATGGCCCTCCACGATCACCTCGCCGCGCCGCGTGACGGCGGACAGCAGCGCCTCGCTCGCCCCCGGCTCCAGCCGGCGCAGCAACAGTGCCGCGCGGCGATCGACGAAGCGGGCGGTCAGCTTCTCATGCAGCGCGTCAGACAGCAGGTCCTCGGCCTCGCGCGCGGCGGCCTGCCAATGGGCGGCATCGCGCAGCCAGTCGCCGCGCGCGGCGATATACGACCACACCCGCACCCCGGACAGCCGCGCCATCAGCGTGTCGATGTCGCCATCGGCGCGGGTCACGGCGGCAATCGCGCCGGCGATCCAGTCGGTCGGGATGGCGCCCTCGCGGGCGACATGGGCGAAGACGCGCGCGCACAGCCGGGCATGGCTGTCATCGGCGATCTTGCGGAAGTCGGGGATCTGGCACGCCTCCCACAACAGCTTCACCCGGCTGCGCCCACGCGCCAGCGCCCGGATATCGGCGTCGCGCGCCAGGGTGGCCAGCGTCTCCAGGTCCGAGGCCTCGTTGCCGCGCACCAGCACCGGCACCGGCGGTGCGGCCTGCAACCCGGCCAGCAGCGCGTCGATATGGGCGAAATCCAGCGTCGGGTTGCGCCAGGCCAGATGGGTCAGCGGCTCGAAGCTGTGGCCCTCGACGGCGCGCACCAGCTCGTCGTCCAGCGGCGGGCACTCGGCGGTGGTGCCGAAGGTCCCGTCGCGCATGCCGCGCCCGGCGCGCCCGGCGATCTGCGCCACCTCGGTGGCGCGCAGCGGGCGCGGGCGGTGGCCGTCGAACTTGGACAGCCGGGCAAAGGCAACATGGTTCACATCCATGTTCAGCCCCATCCCGATCGCGTCGGTGGCGACCAGGAAATCGACCTCCTTGTCCTGGTACAGCGCCACCTGCGCATTGCGGGTGCGCGGCGACAGCCGGCCCATCACCACCGCGCAGCCGCCGCGTCGGCGGCGGATCGCCTCGGCAATCGCATAGACCTCGGCGGCGCTGAAGGCCACCACCGCACTGCGCGGCGGCAGCTTGGTCAGTTTCGCCGCCCCGGCATGCGCCAGCTGCGACAGCCGCGGGCGCGTCTCGACCGAAATCCCCGGGATCAGCCGGTGCAGCAGCGGGCGAATGGTCTCCGCGCCGAGGAACATCGTCTCCACCAGGCCGCGCGCATGCAGCAGCCGGTCGGTGAAGACATGCCCGCGATCGGGATCGGCGCAAAGCTGGATCTCGTCCACCGCCAGGAACTCGACCGCCCGATCCAGCGGCATCGCCTCGACCGTGCAGGCGAACCAGCGCGCGCCGGGCGGCACGATCTTCTCCTCGCCGGTGATCAGCGCCACATGCCGCGCGCCCTTGCGCGCCACCATCCGGTCATAGTTCTCGCGCGCCAGCAGCCGCAGCGGAAAGCCGATGATGCCGGACGCATGCGCCAGCAGCCGCTCCATTGCCAGATGCGTCTTGCCCGTGTTGGTCGGGCCGAGCACGGCGCGCACGCGGGGAGCGAATCCTGACATGCCGCGCATCGTCCTTTGCTGCGGCGCAAAACGCAAGCCTGCCATGCTGTTGGCGCCGTGAACTCGTCGTGACGGTCCCGCCGACTTACATGGGCGTCACGAACCGGCCGTGCCAAAGGAGACAGCGAATGACGGACCAGACGGTGGAGCATCACGATTTCGGCGCCGAGGTGGGGCGCCTGCTCGATCTGGTGGTGCATTCGCTCTATTCGGAGCGGGAGATCTTCCTGCGCGAGCTGGTCGCCAACGCCGCGGACGCCACCGACCGCCGGCGCTTCGAGGGCCTGACCAACGCCGCCCTGACCCCGCCCGAGGGCGCCGCCGTGCGCATCGCCGCTGACACCGCGGCGCGCTGCCTGACCGTGTCCGACGACGGCATCGGCATGGACCGCGACGAGCTGATTTCCAACCTCGGCACCATCGCCCGCTCCGGCACCCGCGCCTTCGGCGAAACCCTGGCGCAGGCGGCGCCGGAGCAGCGCGTCAACCTGATCGGCCAGTTCGGCGTCGGCTTCTACTCCGCCTTCATGGTGGCCGAGCGCGTGGAAGTGACCTCGCGCAAGGCCGGCGGCGATCTCGCCTGGCGCTGGGAGAGCGACGGCCGCGGCGCCTTCACCCTGGCACCGAGCGAGCGCGCGCAGCCCGGCACCACCATCGTGCTGCACATGAAGCCGGATGCCGAGGACTTCCTCGACGCGCACCGGCTGGAGGCGATCGTGCGCAAATGGGCCGATCACGTCACCATCCCGGTGCTGATCGCCCGCGACGGGGAGGAGGTGACGGCCAATGAAGGCACCGCGCTGTGGCGCAAGAGCCGCAGCGAGGTGAAGGAGGAGGAGTACCAGGACTTCTACCGCCATCTCGGCCTCTATTTCGACTCCCCCGCCGCCACGATCCACTGGCGCGCCGAAGGTACCGTCGAATTCCACGCCCTGCTGTTCATCCCCGGCATGAAGCCATTCGAGCCCGCCGGCGAGCAGGAGCGCGTCTCCCGCCTGCGCCTGCACGTGAAGCGCATGTTCATCACCGACCGTGCGGAGCTGCTGCCGCCCTGGCTGCGCTTCGTCCAGGGCGTGGTGGACACCGAGGACCTGCCGCTGAACGTCTCGCGCGAGATGCTGCAATCCACCCCCGTCCTGGCCCGCATCCGCCGCACCGTGACCAACCGCGTGCTGACCGAGCTGAAGAATCAGGCCAAGGATGCCGAAGCCTATGCCAAGACCTGGGCGAATTTCGGCGCCCTGATCAAGGAAGGCGCCTGGGAGGATGCCGAGCACCGCGCCGAGATCGCCCCGCTGCTGCGCTTCGCCTCCTCGACGCAAGACGGGCTGGTCGCGCTGCCGGACTACGTCGCCCGCATGAAGGACGGCCAGGAGGCGATCTACTTCCTGGCCGGCGACGATATCGCCAACCTGCGCCGCTCCGCCCAGCTCGAAGGTTTTTCCGCGCGCGGCATCGAAGTCCTGCTGATGGCCGATCCGATCGACGCCTTCTGGCCCGACCGGCTGGACAGCTTCGAGGGCAAGAAGCTGGTCAGCGTGACCCAGGGTGCCGCCGACCTGGCCAAGATCGCCCCGGAGTCCGCCCCCGAAGGCGAGGAAGCCGATACCGCGGCGCTGATCCCGGCGCTGAAGGCCGCGCTCGGCGATGCGGTGTCCGAGGTGCGCGCAACCGACCGCCTGGTGGACAGCGCCGTGGTGCTGGCCGCCGGCGGGATGGGCGCCGATCTGCAGATGCAGCGCCTGCTGCGCCGCGCCGGGCGAGTGGGGCCGGCCGGCGGCCCGGTGCTGGAGATCAATCCGCGCCACGCCCTGATCGCCGCCCTGGCGGCCCAGGTCGCGGCCGGGGCGGAGATCGCCGACAGCGCCGGCATGCTGCTGGAACTCGCGCGCATCCAGGACGGTGACGCCCCGCGCGACCCGGCCGGCTTCGCCCGCGCGGTGGAGGCCCGGCTGGCCGCCGCGCTGCGCCAGGGCTGAGGGCCGCACGGGCGGCCATCGTGGCAAGCGTCCTGGCGGGCGCATGGCTCGGCCCACATTACTTTTGCGCAATGCTCGCGACTTGACGACTTTGCTTCTGCATTACGGAAGTTTCAGGTTCATTTCGTCAGGCGCGTGCGCAACGAGCTTGTGCAACGCGGTCGGCAGGGCCACACTCTGAGATGATGTGTGCCGGCGCCGTGGGCGCTGTCTCCAGGTTCGAGAGGATGGGTCATGCCCGACCAGACACCGCCGCATGGCGGGGATTTGCCATTCGTCACCGACGCCGCCGGGGCCAGGCCGCTGCACGCCGTGCGGCCGGGCGGGCTGGAGGCCTGGCTGGCCACCCTGCCGCCGGCGCAGGCCGCGTTCCTGCGCGCCAGCGGCTTCGGCGCCAGGGCGCAGGACCTGCGGCTGCTCCCCGGTGACGCCGGGCTGGCCGGCGCCGTGCTGGGGCTGGGCGAGGATCGCTCGCCCTTTGCCTTCGGCGGCCTGGCGATGGCGTTGCCGGAAGGCGACTGGGCGCTCGCCCCCGGCGATTTCGCGCGGCCGTCCGCCGTGCTCGGCTTCGGCCTGGGCGCCTACCGCTACACCGAATTCCGCGCCGCCCGGCGCGCCCCGGCCCGGCTGGTGGTCGGCAGTGCGGCCGCGGCAGATGTCGGCGATGTCGCCGCAGCCGATGCCGCGGACACCGCCGCGGCGATGTCGCAGGTGCGCGCCGCCTGGATGGTGCGCGACCTGATCAACGCGCCCGCCAACGTGCTCGGCCCGGCCGAGCTGGCCGCCGCCACCGTGGCCCTGGCGCGCGCGCACAACGCCGCCTGGACCCTGACCGAGGGCGCCAAGCTGGACGCCGCCTATCCCACCGTCGCCGCCGTCGGCCGCGGCTCGGTGCGCCCCCCGGTGGTTGCCGCCTT
>JBIPLY010000224.1:0-6741 GCA_044369385.1 Acetobacteraceae bacterium
ACCCGCCCGGGGGCTGCCGCTTCCACCCCCGCTGCCCGCACGCCATGGACGTCTGTCGCACCACGGTGCCACCGCTGGCCGGTGACCCGCATGCGAGCGCCTGCCACCTGCCGAGGACCGCCGATCATGCCGAAGCCGCTCGCTGACCTCGTCGTGGTCGAGTGCCCCGGCGAGGTCGCCACCGCCTATTGCGCCAAGCTGTTCGCCGCGCACGGCGCGCGGGTGATCCGCCTCGGCGCCCGCGACGGAACCCGCCTGGCCTATGGCGGCGCCACCGCGCGGGCCTATGACGCCTGGCTCGACGACGGCAAGGAGCTGGCCGACGTGCTGCCGGCCGGGGTGGTGCCCGATCTGGTGATCGCCGGACAGCGCCCCGCGGAGCTGGCCGCCGGGGCGCGGATCGCGGCGCGGGACAGCGCGCGGACCATGCTGCTCGCCATCACCTGGTTCGGCGCCGACGGTCCCTGTGCGGCCTGGCAGGGCAGCGACGGGCTGATCCAGGCGATGGGCGGCGTCGCCTATTCCGTCGGCACCGCCGCGGGACCGCCAGTGCTGCCGCAGGGCCATGCGCCGCAGGTGGTGGCCGGCGTCACCGGCTTCATCGCCGCGATGGCCGCGCTGCTGGGCCGCCGCCACGGCCGCGGCACCCGGCGCATCGACGTGAGCGTGCTGGAGGCGTTCCTCTGCCTGGCCGAGCACGCCGGCCCCGGCGCCTTTGCCGGCGGACCCGCCAGCCGCCGCCGCGGCGTCAACCGCTACGGCCCGGTCTATCCGCAGACCATCTTCCCCGCCGCCGATGGCTGGATCGGCGTCACCGCGCTCACCCCGCAGCAATGGCAGGCGTTCTGCGCCCTGATCGGCCTGCCGGACCTGGCCCGCGACCCGCGCTACGAAACCACCGACCTGCGCATGGCGGCGGCCGACGAACTCGATGCCATCCTGATGCCGGCGGTCGCCCGCCTCGCCGCCCTGCCGATGCTGGAGGACGGCCAGCGGCAGCGGGTTCCGCTCGCCCCGGTGCCGACGATGGCCGATGTGCTGGCCACCCCGCACTGGCGCGCCCGCGCCAGCTTCCGCGGCTTCGGCGGCGATGGGCCGCAGTTCGAAGGCCCGGCGATGCCGTTTCGCCTGCACGCCACGGGAGCCGGGGCCGCGCCGGCGGGCCAGCCCGGCCCCGGCGGGCCGCTCGCCGGCATCCGGGTGCTCGACCTGTCGATGGGCTGGTCCGGTCCGCTCGCCGGGCGCCACTTCGCCGATCTCGGCGCCGAGGTGATCAAGATCGAGGGCTGCGCCCATATCGACTGGTGGCGCGGCTGGAACGCGCTGGAACACGGCGACCCGCCGCCCTACGAGACGCGGGCCAACTTCAACGCGGTCAACCGCAACAAGGAGGGCATCACCCTCGACCTGCGCCACCCGGCCGGCGTCGCCCTGCTGCTGCGGCTGGCCGCGGAGGCCGATCTGCTGATCGAGAACTACGCCCCCGGCGTGCTGGCCAAGCTTGGCCTGGGCCCGGCCGACCTGGCCCGGGTCAACCCGCGCCTGTCCTACATCTCCATGGGCGCCTTCGGCAGCGCCGGTCCCTGGACCGGGTTCCGCGCCTACGGCTCCACCACCGAACAGGCCGCCGGCATGCCCTGGCTGCACGGCGAGGCCGGTTGGGTGCCGGCGATGCAGCACACCGCCTATGGCGATCCGATCGCCGGCATCTACGCCGCCGCCGCGGCGCTGGTGGCGCTGTACGGCCGCCCCGCCACCGGCGCCAGCACGATCGACCTGTCCCAGGTCGAGTGCCTGTTCCAGCTCGCCGCCGACGGCATCATCGCCCAATCGGTCACCGGCACCGCGCCGCCGCGCACCGGCAGCCACCGTGTCGCGCGGCACTGGACCGGCTGCCTGCCCTGCGCCGGCGAGGATGCCTGGCTTGCCGTCGACATCGCCGACGCGGCGCAGCTTCCCGCCCTGGCGCGCGCCATCGGCGCCGATCCCGGCGGACCGGTGGTCACAGCACTCGCGGCCTGGGTCGCGGGGCACGATGCGCGCGCCGCCGCCGCGGTGCTGCAGGGCGCCGGCATCGCCGCCGGCCCGGTCACCCCGGCCACCGCCCTGCTGGAGGATCCGCTGCTTGTGGCGCGCGGCTTCTGGCACCGGGCGCCGCGGCGCCATGTCGGCACCCATGTCGTGCCGCGCCCGCCCTATGCGCTCGACGGCGCCCGCCCGCCCATCCGCACGCCCGCGCCCACGCTGGGCGAGCACAACACCGCCGTGCTCGGCCGCCTGCTGCACCTGGACGAAGCCGCGCTTGCGGCGCTGGAGCGCGAAGGCATCATCGGCACCCGCGCCATCTGACCTGCCCCCTTTCTCCCGGAACCTGCCCCATGCGCTTCTCCAGGCTGCTGATCGCCAACCGCGGCGAGATCGCCATCCGCATCGCCCGCGCCGCGGCCGATCTCGGCCTGCCGACGGTGGCGGTGTATTCCGAGGATGACGCGCAGAGCCTGCATGTCCGCGTGGCCGACGCCGCGCATCCGCTGGCCGGCAGCGGGGCCGCCGCCTATCTCGAGATCGCCGGCGTGATCGCGGCCGCCCAGGTCACTGGCTGCGATGCGGTGCATCCCGGCTACGGCTTCCTCGCCGAACGCGCCGATTTCGCCCGCGCCTGCGCCGCCGCCGGGCTGACCTTCATCGGCCCCTCGCCCGCGCATCTCGACCTGTTCGGCGACAAGGCGCGCGCCCGGGCCGCGGCGCTGGCGGCCGAGGTCCCGGTGATCCGCGGCCTGGACCATGCGATCACGCTGGACGAAGCCCGCGCCTTCTTCGCCGCCCTCGGCGAGGGGGGCGCGATGATCATCAAGGCGGTGGCAGGCGGCGGCGGGCGCGGCACCCGCGCGGTGCTGGCCGAGAAGGAGATCGAGCCGGCCTTCCGCCGCTGCCAGTCCGAGGCGAAAGCCGCCTTCGGGCGCGAGGATGTCTATGTGGAGGCGTTCATCCCCCGCGCCCGACACATCGAGGTGCAGATCCTGGGCGACGGCACCGGCGCGGTCGCCCATCTCGGCGAGCGCGAGTGCAGCGTGCAGCGGCGCTTCCAGAAAGTGGTGGAGATCGCCCCCGCGCCCGATCTCGATGACGGGCTGCGCCAGGCGATCATCGCGGCCGCGGTGCGTTTCGCGCGCTCGGTGCAATACGGCAATCTCGGCACCTTCGAGTTCCTGGTCGACACCACCGGGCGCGCCGGGGTGCAGCCCTTCATCTTCATCGAGGCCAATGCCCGGCTTCAGGTGGAGCACACCGTCACCGAGGAGGTGACCGGGGTCGACCTGGTGCAGACCCAGATCCGCCTGGCCGCCGGCGCGCGCCTGTCCGAGCTGGGCCTGGACCGCCCCGCCATCGCCATCCCGCGCGGCCATGCCATCCAGCTGCGCGTGAACATGGAAACGCTCCGCCCGGACGGCAGCTTCCGCCCCGGCGGCGGCACGCTGGCGGTCTACGAGGCGCCGAACGGCCCCGGCGTGCGCACCGATGGCTTCGGCTATGCCGGCTACCGCACCAGCGCCAATTTCGACTCGCTGCTGGCCAAGGTGATCGTCCACACCCGCGCCGGCAGCTTCGCGGAGGCGGTGGCCAAGACGCAGCGCGCCCTGTCGGAATTCCGGCTGGAGGGCGTCGGCACCAACATCCCCTTCCTGCACGCCATCCTCGCCCACCCCGATTTCGTCGCCGGCGCCGTGCACACGCGCTGGGTCGACGAGATGCTCAAGGAACTGGCCCAGCCGGCCGCGCCGCGGCAGCGCTTCGTCACCGCCACCGTGCCGGGAACCGCGCCACCCGAGCCCGCCCCTGGCCAGCCCGAGGGCTTCGCCGGCGCGCGCGTCAAAAGCCGCGACCCGCTGGCGCTGTTCGCGCATGACCAGCAGGTCAAGGCCCAGCCAAAGCCCGAGGCGGCGCAAGCCGAAGCCCCGATGGCCACGGGGCCGGACGGCAGCATCGGCCTGGCCGCGCCCATCCAGGGCACGATTGTCGCCATCTCGGTGGCCGTCGGCGACCAGGTGCGACAGGGCCAGCAGCTTGCCGTGGTCGAAGCGATGAAGATGGAGCACGTCATCGCCGCCCGCGAATCCGGCATCATCCGCGGCGTGACCATGGCCGTCGGCGATGTCGTGCGCGAGGGCTATCCGATCGTCTTCCTCGAACCCGCCGAGGTCGCGGGCGGCGCCATCGGCCAGGCCGCCGCCGTCGATCCCGACCACATCCGCGCCGACCTGCAGGAGGTCATCGACCGCCGCGCCTTCACGCTGGATGCGAACCGCGCCGCGGCGGTGGCCAAGCGTCATGCCTTGGGCAACCGCATGCCGCGCGAGAACATCGCCCAGCTCGCCGACCCCGGCAGCTTCACCGAATACTGGCCGCTGGTCGTGGCACTCCAACACGACCGCCACGACATGGAGACGCTGCGCCGCCAGACCCCGGCCGACGGGCTGATCGCCGGCCTGTGCCGCATCAACGGCGACCGCTTCGCCGACGATCGCGCGCGCGCCATGATCGTCCATTACGACTACACCGTGCTGGCCGGCACCCAGGGCCGGCGCAACCACTACAAGCAGGACCGCATGTTCGAGTTGGCACACCGCGCCCGCATCCCGGTGGTGCTGTTCGGCGAGGGCGGCGGCGGGCGCCCGGGCGACGACAACAACGGCCCACGGGTGGCCGTCGACACCACCACCTTCACCACCTTCTCCCGCCTCTCCGGCCTGGTGCCCCTGGTGGGCATCGTCAACGGCCGCTGTTTCGCCGGCAACACCGCGCTGGTCGCCTGCTGCGACGTCATCATCGCCACCGAGAACACCACCCTGGCGATGGGCGGCCCGGCGATGATCGAGGGTGGCGGCCTGGGCATCTACACGCCCGAGGAAGTCGGCCCGATGTCGTTCCAGGTGCCTAACGGCGTCGTCGACATCCTGGTCAAGGACGAGGCGGCAGCAGTGGCGACGGCGCAGAAATACCTGTCCTACTTCCAGGGCACCGTGAAGGACTGGACCGCGCCGGACCAACGCCCGCTGCGCCACACCATCCCGGAGAACCGCCTGCGCCTGTACGACATGCGCGACATCATCCACCGCCTGGCCGACACCGACAGCGTGCTGGAGCTGCGCGAGAAATTCGGCGTCGGCATCATCACCGCCTTCATCCGCATCGAGGGCCGGCCGATGGGGGTGATCGCCAACAACCCGCACCACCTCGCCGGCGCGATCGACTCGGACGGCGCGGACAAGGCGGCCCGCTTCCTGCGCCTGTGCGACGCCTTCGATCTGCCCGTGCTCAGCCTGATGGATTGCCCCGGCATGATGGTCGGCCCGGATGTGGAGCGCACCGCGCTGGTGCGCCACTGCGTGCGGCTGTTCAACACCGGCGCCAACATCACCGTGCCGTTCTTCGGCGTGGTGGTGCGCAAGGCCTATGGCCTGGGCGTGCAGGCGATGCTGGGCGCCGGCTCGCTGGTGGGCTTCTTCAGCGTCGCCTGGCCGACCGCCGAGTTCGCCGGCATGAACATCGAAGGCGCGGTCAAGCTCGGCTACCGCAAGGAGCTGATGGCCATCGCGGACCCCGAGGAACGCCGCGCCGAATTCGACCGCCGCGTGGCCGCCGCATACGAAACCGCCAAGGCCGTCAACGGCGCCGTCGGCGGCGGCATCGACGACGTGATCGATCCGGCCGAAACCCGCGCCTGGATCATGATGGGCCTGCGCAGCCAACCGCCCGTGGAACCGCGCGCCGGCAAGAAGCACGCCTACATCGACACCTGGTGAGGCCCGCGGCCCGCGGCGCCTTTGCAGCGGCGCGGGCGGACGGGCAGGATGCGACCCTGGCGGATGGGGAGCGAAGCGATGGCCGAAGACTGGATGGAGCCGTATGCCGGCTTCGAATACCAACCGCGGGCGATGACCGTGGAGGCGGCGGAGCAGAACCGGCTGAACGCGCTGTGCGACATCGGCCCGGAGGTGTTCGGCGACGACATCGAGCCCTCCGGCTTCATCAGCCTGGCGATCCAGGAGGGGGTGCGCAACCGCATCCACGCCAACGGCACGGTGAACATGGCGCAGCGCATCGCCATGCACCGGCCAATGCGGCTGGGCGAGGCGCTGACGGTGCGGGGGCGCATCCTGGATGTGCAGGAGGTGCCGCGCGGGCGGGTGGCGACCAGCGAGACCTGGTACGAAGGGGCCGACGGGGCGCGGGCGCTGACCTCCGGGCGGGTGTCGCTGCGCCCGGATGCGGCGAAGGGGGACGCGCGGGGGGCGGGGGAGAAGCCGGCGGTGATCGTGGCGGACGTGTCCGGGTTGCGCCGCGTGGCCGGCTACACGCTGACGCCCGCGGCAGTGAGCGCCTATAGCGGGCCGCACAACCCGATCCATTTCGATCCCGAGGCAGCGCGGCGCGGCGGATTCCGGGCGCCGATCATCGGCGGCGGGCACGGGGTGCGGTTCCTGACGGCCGAAATCTGGAAGCGCGGGCGGCCCCAGGTGCTGGAGATGGACATCAATTTCCGCCGGCCGATCTTCTGGGACGATGCGATCGAGGTGATGGTGCAGGAGGCCGGCGGAGCTTGGGCGGCGATGTGCCTGGTGAAGGACGGGAAGGTTTGCACCGAGGCGCGGATACGGGAATTGGCTTGAGACAGGCAAGGCAGGAAAGACTGGGCTCCGCCCAGACCCGCCAGGGGCCAAGCCCCTGGACCTTATGACT
>JBIPLY010000225.1:0-6714 GCA_044369385.1 Acetobacteraceae bacterium
GCAGCACCCTGGGCGACGCGGCGATCCCGGTGCTGATGGCGCACTGAGCGCCGGGTGCCACCCAGGCCGGGCCGCAAGAACGAAGAAGGGGGCGGAACCCGCAGGTTCCGCCCCCCATTTCGTCAGCGCAGGTGGGCAGCGAAGGCGGGCGCGATCAGGCGCCGACCATCTCCACCACCGGGGCGGCGACCACGCGGCCATCGGCCAGGCGCAGCGCGACCTGGGCGAGGCTGGTGGCGGCCGGCACGGCGAAGGTGAAGCCGCCGCGGCCACCGTTGATGCCGGCCTGGTCCAGGTCGGCGCGGTAGCGGTTGGCGACAACCTGCCCGGCCACGGCGCCGTCGATCAGCACCTCGGCGGTCAGGCCGTCGATGGCGGCGCTGTCCACGATCCAGCCCTGCAGCACGCCGTCTTCGATGCGCTCCAGGTTGGCGCGCAGCTCGCCGGCGGCAACGGTGGCGGTGGCGATGCCGGCGATGCCAGCCAGGCGGGTGCGGATGGCGGCCAGGGCGGCGCCTTCCTCAAGACGGGCGATCTCCTGCACGTCGGCGGTCTGGCTGCCGTACATCAGGTTGTACTCGTCGGCATTGTCGAACATCGCGCGGCTGGCGTGGTCGACGAAGGTCTCGCTGGCGGCACCCTCGGCGTAGATCGCCGCATGGCCTTCGAGCTCGACATGGAAGTAGGTCACGTCGCCCGGGGTCTCGTCGCGCAGGATCGACACGCCGTTCACCAGGGCGGCGGCCGGAACCATCGCGCCGTCGATCAGCATGCCGTGCTGCGGCGACACGCGCAGGTCGCGGGTCGGCAGGCCGGCGCCGAGCGCACCGGCGCGGATCACCACCGGGCGGACGAACGCCTCGCTGGCGCCGAACTCGGCCTCATAGGTGCGGTGGCCAACCCACTTCACCGCGCGGGCGCTGCCATCCAGCACGCGCACCAGGTCGCCGGCGCGCAGCGCTTCCACGGCCCGCTCACCCTCGGGGGTGGCGATCATGGTGCCCTGCATGTAGCAGGCGAGCAGGTAGGTGAAGGAGTAGGCGCCGGAGCCGCCAGGGCTCTCGGTGCCGGTCAGGCGCACGCGGAAGGAGTCGTTGTAGGCCGTGCCGATCACGACCATGGTGTTCAGCCAGGTGGCGGTGTCCGCCGCGCTGCCGGTCCAGTTGAAGGTCTGGCCCTGGGTCATCGAGACCAAGGTGCCGGTGCCGCCTGCCTGGTACCACAGCGTGGCGCCGTCGGTGTCGCCACCCGCGCCGTTGTCGGAGAACACCAGGCGCAGGGTGACGCCATCGGCGTTATTGTCGGTCACGCCGACGCCGGTGCCGAACGGGTTGAAAGTGTAGGACGGCAGCGCGGTGTTGGCGGTGATGGTGAAGTTCGAGTTGTTCGTGCTGGTCGCGCCGGGCGTGCCGGTGATGACGTCGTCGCCGGTGTTGAATGTGGTTGTTGCCATGAGCTCATTCCCTGGTTGGCCCCGCCGAGCGTGCGGGACTCTATGAATCGATGGTCAACGTATCACATCGGTGATCAATTTCGTCAACGATCTCACGTGAGTAAACATGCGAGACACTTTACAACAAAATGTAACTCACCGCCGATCTGTGGAAAAACCCCAATAATATCAATCCACAAGAAGATAAACGGCCCAGCCTGCCGCCGCCGTGGCGTCACCGTCATCGCCTCACGAACGCGCGAGCAGTGTTAATCGCCGCCGATCCGCCCCTTGTACACGACAAACCCGGCTATGGCGTCGAGCAGCGCCTGCGGCTCGTCCGCCCGGATCGAGTGGCTGGAGTGCTCGAAGATGCGCAGGTCGCTGCCGGGGATCAGCCGGTGGATCTCCTCGGAGAACTCCGGCGGGCAGATCCAGTCGTGCCGCCCGGCGCAGATCAGCGTCGGCGCGGTGATGCGCGCAAGCTCGGGCCGCAGGTCGAAGCTCTGCAGGAACCCGCCCGGCTTGAACGCCATGTTGATCGCATCGGGTGACAGGATGCCGCGGTCGCGGGCCTTGCTGCCGGCGGCGGGGTCGAAGGTGGTGGAATACATCGGCCCCATCGCATCGTAATAGCGCCGCAGCTTGGCCTCGTCCGTCAGCTCGCCCGCCCAGAGCTGCCGGCACACCTCGATCTGTTCGGCGGTGCCGCGCTCGGCCACGATCTGCCGCGCCCTGGCGTTGAACCCGTAATGCGCCGTGGTGACGATCAGCACCAGGTGGCTGACGCTGTCCGGATAGCGCGCGGCATGGGCCATCGCCACCATCCCGCCATAGCTGGTCCCGATCGACACGATCGGCCCGAGGCCGAGATGGATGCGCAGCGCCTCCATGTCCTCGACATTCTCGTCCAGCGTGTATTTCTCGACATCGCCGCGCGCCGAGCGCCCCTGGCCGCGATGGTCGAAGTAGACCAGCTGCATGCGCTCGGCCAGCGGCGCCATCCCCGGCTTGAACCCGCTGTGGTCGCCGCCCGGCCCGCCATGGATGACGAAGGCCACCGGCTGTTCGCGCATCCGCCGCCCATCGGGCACCAGCCCCATGCCCTCCACATCGAAGTAGATTTCGGTGTCGCGAATGCGTGCGCGCATGGTGCTGCCCTTCTGCCGGAACTGGCGATAGGCTAGACCGCAGGCAAGCGGGAGGGAACATGGCGCGCGCGAAGATGCTGATCGATTGCGACCCCGGCCACGACGATGCCGTGGCCATCCTCTATGCTGCCCGCCACGCCGAGCTGCTCGGCCTGACCACCGTGCACGGCAACAACACGCTGGCACGGGTGACGCACAACGCGGGCGCGATCCTGGCGCTGGGCGGCATCGACGTGCCGGTGGCCGCCGGCTGTGCCGAGCCGCTGACCGGCGCCATGCATGCCATCGCGGAGGTGCACGGCAAGACCGGGCTCGACGGCGCCGAAATGCCCGCCCCGCGCGCCGGCCCCATCGACGCCCACGCCGTCGACCTGATCATCGAGACGGCGCGCGCCCACAAGGAGGAGCTGGTGCTGGCCGCCATCGGCCCGCTGACCAACGTGGCCATGGCGCTGAAGAAGGAACCGCGCCTGGCCGGCTGGCTGCGCGAGATCAGCGTGATGGGCGGCTCCACCACGCTGGGCAACATCCGCTCGGTGGCGGAGTTCAACATCTGGTGCGATCCGGAAGCCGCCGCCGTGGTCTTCGACAGCACCGCCCGCATCCGCATGGTGGGCTACAACGTCACCATGATCACCGGCATCGGCCCCGCCGAGCTGTCCCGCCTCGCCGCCGGCGGCCATGTCGCGCGCACCGTGGCCGGGCTGCTCGGCTTCTATCTCGGCGCCGGGGCCGCGGCGGCGCGCCTGACCATCGCGCCGATGCACGACGTCTGCGCCATCGTGCCCTATGTCGACGAAACGCTGCTGGCGTATCGCCACGTCCATGTCGCGATCGAGACCCGCGGCGAGCACACCCGCGGCATGACCGTCTGCGACCTGCGAACGCTCACCGAGGAAGGCATGCTCGCCCGCGCCGGCCGCAAGCCCAATGCCCGCGTCGCCATCGCCAGCGACGCCCCGCGCCTGATCGGCGGCGTGGTCGAAGCCCTGCTGGCCTATGGCTGAGAGGGGGAAGAAATGGATTTCGACCTGACCGACGACCAGCGCGCCTTCCAGGACACCGCGCGCGCCTTCGCCGCCGAGCGCCTGGCGCCGAACGCCGCGCGCTGGGATGCTGAGCGCCATTTCCCCGCCGCCGAGCTGCGCGAAGCCGCCGCCCTGGGCTTCGCCGGGCTCTACGTGCCGGAGGCCCATGGCGGCACCGGCCTGTCGCGCCTGGATGCAGCCCTGGTCTTCGAGGAGCTGGCCGCCGCCTGCCCCAGCACCACGGCCTTCCTGACCATCCACAACATGGTCGCCTGGATGATTTCGTCCTACGGCAGCCCCGAACAGCGCGACCGCTGGCTGCCGAAAATCCTCTCCGGCGAGCATTTCGTCAGCTACTGCCTGACCGAACCCGGCAGCGGCTCCGACGCCGCCGCGCTGAAAACCCGCGCCGAGCCCACCGGCGACGGCCACTACACCGTGAACGGCACCAAGGCCTTCATCTCCGGCAGCGGCATCGCCGATCTCTACGTCACCATGGTCCGCACCGGGGATGCCACGCCGCGCGGCATCTCCTGCATCGTCGCCGAGCGCGGCACGCCGGGCCTGTCCTTCGGCACGCCGGAAAACAAGATGGGCTGGAACAGCCAGCCCACCGCCCAGGTCATCTTCGAGGACGCCCTGGTCCCGGGGGAAAATCGCCTGGGTGCGGAGGGCGAGGGGTTCCGCTTCGCCATGATGGGGCTGGATGGCGGGCGCATCAACATCGCGGCCTGCTCGCTGGGCGGGGCGCGCGCGTGCCTCGATGCCGCGCGCGCCTATGTGCTGGAGCGCCGCGCCTTCGGCCGCCCGCTGGCCGAGTTCCAGGCGCTGCAATTCAAGCTCGCCGACATGGCCACTGAGCTGGAGGCCGCCCGCCTGATGGTCCATCGCGCCGCCGCCGCCCTGGACCGCCGCGCGCCGGATGCCACGATGCGCTGCGCCATGGCCAAGCGCTTCGCCACGGACACCTGCTTTCGCATCGTCGACGAGGCGCTGCAACTGCATGGCGGCTACGGCTACATCCGCGAATACGGGATCGAACGCTACCTGCGCGACCTGCGGGTGCACCGCATCCTGGAAGGCACCAACGAGATCATGCGCGTCATCATCGCGCGCAAGCTGCTGGGGGATTCATGAAAGTCGCACTGATCGGGCTGGGCAACATGGGCCTGCCGATGGCCGCCAACCTGCTGAAGGCGGGCCATGCGGTGATCGGCTTCGACCTGTCCGAGATCGCCCTCGCCGCCCATCGCGCCAATGGCGGCACCACGGCGGCGACCATCGCCGAAGCCGTCGCCGATGTCGACGCCGTGGTCACGATGCTGCCCACCGGCAAGCATGTCGCCGATGTCTGCACCGGGCAGGGCGGGGTGCTGGCCAGCGTCTCCGCGCGGACGAAGCTGATCATCGACAGCTCCACGATTGACGTTGCCACTGCCAAGGATGTCGGCGCCGATGCCGCTGCCAAGGGGATCGAATTCCTCGACGCCCCGGTCTCCGGCGGCACTGGCGGGGCGGTCGCCGGGACGCTGACCTTCATGTGCGGCGGTTCCGAGGCCGGATTCGCGCTGGCCGAGCCGGTGCTCAAGGGCATGGGCCGCGCCATCATCCATGCCGGCCCGCCCGGCGCCGGCCAGGTTGCCAAGGCCTGCAACAACATGATGCTGGCCATCAACATGCTGGGCGTCAGCGAGGCCTTCGCCATGGCCGACCGCATGGGCCTGTCGCGCCAGAAGCTGTTCGACATCGTGGCGCCCTCCACCGGCCAGAGCTTTGCCCTCACCGGCTACTGCCCCGTGCCTGGCCCCGTGCCCACCACGCCGGCCAACCGCGACTACGCGCCCGGCTTCACCACCGCCCTGATGCTCAAGGACCTTCGCCTGGCGCAGGACGCCGCCAGCGCCGCGGGCGCCCCCACCCCGCTCGGCGCGCACGTGACCAAGTTGTTCGAGGCGATGGCCCAGGACGGCCTCGGCCCGAAGGACTTCTCCATCGTCGCCCAATGGCTCGGCGCCAAGTCGCGGGAGGAGCTGTCGTGACCACCGCCACCCTGCGCGCCGCGCGCGACTGGATCGTCGCCCATCGCAGCGATTACGACACGGCCTATCGCGAGTTCCGCTGGCCGGATTTGGGAAAATTCAACTGGGCGCTGGACTGGTTCGACGCCGAGCTGGCCCAGGGGCCGAACGCGTCCCGCCCGGCCGTGTGGATCACTGGCGCAGGTGCGGCGAAGGTCAGCTTCGGCGAACTCTCCGCGCGTTCCAACCAGGTCGCCAACGGGTTGCGCCGCCTGGGCGCCAAGCGCGGCGACCGCATCCTGCTGATGCTCGGCAATGTCGTGCCGCTGTGGGAAGTGATGCTGGCGGCGATGAAGCTCGGCGCCGTGGTGGTGCCCGCGACCACCCTGCTCACCCCCGCCGACCTCGCCGAACGCGTCGCCCGCGCCCGCGTGCGCTTCGTCGTCACCGCCGCGGACGACGCCGCCAAGCTGTCCATGCTCGACGCATCGGTGCCGCGCGTCACGGTTGGCGGCGCGCCGGCGGGTTGCACGGACTTCGCATCGTTTGGCGCCGAATCAACCAGTTTCGCTCCCGACGGCACCACCGACGCCGACGACCCGCTGCTGCTCTATTTCACCTCCGGCACCACCGCCAAGCCGAAGCTGGTGCTGCACAGCCACCGCTCCTACGCCCTCGGCCACCTCACCACCGTCTACTGGCTCGGCCTGAAGCCCGGCGACGTCCACCTCAACATTTCCTCGCCCGGCTGGGCCAAGCACGCCTGGTCCTGCTTTTTCGCCCCCTGGATGGCCAGCGCCTGCGTCTTCATCGCCAACCAGCCGCGCTTCAACGCGAAGGCCCTGCTGGAGACGCTGGTCGAGCACAAGGTCACCTCGATCTGCGCGCCGCCCACCGTCTGGCGCATGTTCATCCAGGAGGACCTCAAGTCCTACAAGGTGGCGCTCACCGAAACCTGCGGCGCCGGCGAGCCGCTCAACCCCGAAGTGATCGACCAGGTCCGCGCCGCCTGGGGCCTGACCATCCGCGACGGCTACGGCCAAACCGAAACCACCCTGCAAGCCGCCAACCCGCCGGGCCAGGTG
>JBIPLY010000226.1:0-6705 GCA_044369385.1 Acetobacteraceae bacterium
CATCAAGGCGCGCGGCGGCTGCTGGTTCGGCACGCACGAGGATGTGGCCCGTTGGTGTCTGGAGCACGCGCCATGAAGAACTGGGCACGGCGCAACCCGATGATGGCGCGGGTGCTGCTGCGCCTGTCGCTGCGCATGGCGGTGGCGCTGGCGATTGTGGTGCCGGCGCTGCCGATCGCCGAGCGCGTCGGGGTCAGCCCGAACGTGGCGGCGATCGCGGCCGTGGTGGTGGGGCTGCTGGTGGGGGCCAGGCTGGCGGAGATGGTGGCGAAGGCGTGGGGGTTGCCGGAGGACGAGAAGTAAGGATTCTTCTTTTTGTGAACAAAAAGAAGCAAAAAAACTTCATCCGTGGCTTGGGTGTGCTCTTAGGGGATGAAAGTTTTTTGGTTCTTTTTTTCAAAAAAGAACGCGCTTTCTTAAAGGGAGAAACACCATGGACCAAACCGCAATCAACGCCGCTCGGGCGGCGATGGACGGCTTCATGGCCGCGTTCAACGCCCGCGACATCGACGCCCTGCGCGACCGCTGGTTCCACTTCCCGCATGTGCGCTTCCACAGCGGCAAGGTGACCGTCTGGCAGACGCCGGAGGACTACACCGCGGCATCGGTCGGCGAGCATCGTGCCGCGGTGGCCGCGCAGTGGGATGGCTGGGCCGGCACGGCATGGGACTATGTGGAGCCGATCGACGCGGCGGACGGCCCCGGGGGAGGCAAGGTGCATTTCCGGGTGCAGTTCACCCGCCGGCGCGGCGACGGCAGCGTGATCGGCAGCTTCAAGTCGCTGTATATCGTCACCTTCCAGCACGGGCGCTGGGCGATCCAGGGCCGGTCGAGCTGGGCGGGCTGACGCTTGGCGAATCGACGCCGGGCGCGCGGCGTGGTACCTGGGAGGGCACGCATTTCGCCGCCACGGAGGTGACATTGTCCGCCGAGCTTCTTCCCGCCTCTTTGCGCACGCCGGCGATCGGCGATGGCAGTTTTCCCGCCGGCACGCCGATCGCGGTGCCCGGCAGCGCGGGCCTGGTGGCCGCCGAATCGCTTTCGCGCGGCGATGCGGTGCTGACCCTGGCCGGGCCGGTGGCGGTGCGCCATGTGGCGCGCCAGCGGATCGAGCCCGCGGTGCCGGGGCCGGATGCGCCGGTGCGCGCGCGGCTGATCCCGGTGCGCGTGGCCGCCGGGGCCTTCGGCGAGGGGCAGCCGGCCGCCGACCTGCTGCTGCCGCCGGAAAGCCTGGTGCATGTGATCGACGCCGCCGCGCCGCTGGGCGTGCTGGTGCCGGTGGGTGCGCTGGTCAACGGGGCGAGCATCCGGCGCGAACCGCTGGACCGGGCGGTGGAGTGGGTGCGGCTGGAGCTGGAGCGGCCGGGGGTGGTGATCGCCGCCGGGCTGCTGGTGGCCGCGCGCGACGATCCCGCTGCCCCGCCGGCCGCCCCGATCCTGGCGCCGGGCCCGCTGACCGTGGCGCTGCGCCAGCGCCTGGCGCCGGCCGCCGATGCGCCGGAGCCCGAGCCGGTGGCCGAGGCGGCGCCGGTGCCGGAGGATTTGCCCGAGCCGGTGGCCGCGCCGGTGGCCGAGCCGGTGGTTGATGCGGCGGCCGAAGCCGCGCCCGAAGTGGTGCCCGAGGCGGTGCCCGAGGCGGTGCCCGAGGCGGTGGCTGAAGCCGTGGGTGCTGCACCCGCGGGGGAGGTGTTGCAGGCGATCGTGCGCGGCGAGGCGCTGGCGGTGCTGGAGGGCAGCAGTGCCACGCTGTGGAACTTCATGCTGCCGGAAGGCACGGCGATCGTGCGCCTGGTTTCGCCGCGGGGCTTGCCGGGCAATGTGTCGGGCGCCGAGCGCGAGGGGGCGCGGCGCTTCGGGGTGGCGGTGCGGCGCGTGCTGATCGACGATGCGCCGCTGCCGCTGGACGGGCCGGCGATCGGCGACGGGTTCCATGGCACGGAGACGATGGCCGGCGAGTCCTGGCGCTGGACCAACGGGGCGGCGGTGCTGCACCTGCCGCCGAGTGCCGCCCGGCGGCTGTTGACGGTGGAGATCACCGACTGGCACCGGATGCTGCAACCGGAGTAGCCGCAACCGGAATAGCCGCGCGCCGCGGCGCGGAACACGAGGGGCTGCCCGCTGGGGTGGCCCCTTTTTCGTTGTGGTCGCCGTTTCGGTGGCACGGCGATGCCCCAACGCAGAAAGGGCCGCCCCGAGGGGCGGCCCTTGCCGTTCTGGCGATGATCCGGGGATCAGAGCTTGACGATATCCGAGGCGGTGATGTCCTGGATGCCGTCGCTGCCGGTGTCGAAGAACAGGAAGGTGGTGCCGCCCGGGGTGATGACGCGGGTGCCGGCGGCATCGCCGAACAGCTCGCTGGAGCCGGCGGTGAAGAACTCGATCGTGGCATCGGCGGTGCCGGCATACTGCAGCTTGTCCAGGCCAGCCTGGAAGTCGCTGATCAGATGGGTGCCGCCGAAGGCCGTGAAGTCGAAGTAGGTGTTCTGCGCCTGGCCTTCGGCATCCTCGTCACGGCCTTCCACCAGCGCCGAGCCGAGGCCGGCGAAGAGGAAGGTGTTGCCGCCGGACTGGGCGCCGAACACCGTGGTGAAGCCCGCGCCGACCAGGAAGCGGTGGCCGCCGGTGCTCTGCTCGACGAACACGCCGGAGTCCTTGGAGGTCTCTTCGACCCAGCGGCCGACCAGGGTGGAGGCGCCGCCGCCGGCGATCAGGAGCTGATCGGCGCCCGCCGCGAACAGAAGGTCGCCCGTGCCGCCGCCGGTCAGGGTGGCGGAGCCCGGCACGGTGCCGGTGAACATCAGGTTGTCGCCGGCCGAACCGCCGGTGTAGATGCCCTGGCCGTCGGAGACGACGACCGAGCCGGTGCCGCCGAACAGGGTGGTGGCGCCGGCGCCGACCTTGTTCGCGCCGATCAGGGTGGCGTTCGCCTGGCCCGGATTGACGATCAGGTTGGCCATCTCGTCGGCCAGGGCGACGAACTCGCCGGTGGTGGCGTTGATGGTCACCGGAACGGTGCTGTCGCCGCTGGCGATGACGGTGGCGTTCTTCGAGCCGGCGGTGATGTTCGCGGTGACGGCGCCGGACTTGCCGCCGACATCGGCGAACAGGATCAGGCCGTCGCCGGCGAAGGTGTTCACCGTGCTGCCCTCGTCGGACAGGACCACATGGGTCCCGGCCTCGGAGTGCATGTTCACCACGCCGCCCTGGTTGATCAGGGTGCCGTCATTGGCGCCGAAGAACACCTCGGCCTTCGCGGAGAGGTTCAGGAAGGTGAGGTCCGCACCGTCGCCGGCGATCACGGTCGCGGTGGCGTTCTCGGGGCCGACCACGGTCGACTCGCCCACGGCGTTGACCATCACCGAGACATACTGGGCGCTGAGCGCGCCCACGTCGCCGGCCTTGGAGATGATCGCGCCGCCCAGCAGGTTGCTCGGCGCCGGCAGCGTGCCGCTGCCCGACCAGGTCTGCTGGTCGAGGATGCCGAACGTGTTGATGCTGTTCATGAAATTCGCCGCGGTCTGCGCCGCGCCGGCATTCTCGCCGGACGTGAGCGCAATCGTGACGGTCGCGCCGGAGGCGCCCAGAACTGTTACATTAGCCATGTCGCTATCGGCCCCCTTGGGGATGAAGAATGTGTCTTCCCGCTTCTAACGGAATGCTGCGGGATTACGCAAGCGAATCGTGGTGGTGTCAGCGGCCGAATTTTGTTGCAGCGCAGCGCATCCGCCGCTTCGTCGCCGTGGGCATGGCCGGGTTAACGGAGCTTAAGTTACTGCGAACATTAAGCTTTGACGGTAACCGTTGCCGCGTTGCAACACGCCGGGGTATTCCGCGCGGCCCGCTTCAACGAAATTCACAAAACCGCGAGAAACCCCGGCTCACAGCGCCGAGGGCGAGTCCACGCCGCGCACGCTGGCGGCCAGCACCCGATCGGCATGGCGGGCCAGGCGTGCGGCCATGCGCAGCAGGATCTGGCGGTCCTCGCCGTTGCAGACCCTGAAAAGCCGCAGCAATGCCAGCTCGGCGGCGTCCTCGGCGGTGGCGCCGCCCTCGGTGGGGAAGCTGCCGCGCAGCAGGTGCTCGGCGGAGACGCGCAGGATCTCGGCGACCCGGGCCAGGTTGACGCCGACCTGGCCGGCTCGGTCGGTTTCCCACTGCGCCACCGCGCTGCGGCTGACGCCCACGGCCACGGCCAGCTCGGCCTGGGTCAGGCCGGCCACCTGGCGGGCGGCGCGGATGCGGGCACCCACCCCCGCGGTGGGATTGTTCGGGTCCCGCGCCCTGGGTGCGGGTTCAGCCTGGATATCCTGGAGCCTGACTTCGCGCATGGCGCCCTCATAACGCAGATTTTCTAACGGATCAAGCTAACTCGTGTTGACAAAGGTTAGGGCATGTTACTAACATACGCCCCTGACCCCCGCAACCCGAGGAAACCACCATGCCCGCACCGCTGGTCTGGACCGAACTGGCTGACGAATCGTTATACACACTGCGCGGCGAAGGCCGAAGCTGGGATGCCATCGCCGCCGTGCTGGGCATCAGCCGCTGGGCCGCCATCGAGCGCGGCCGCCTGATCGGCGCCCGAAAGCCCGACCCGGCCCCGCCCGCCGACGCCCAGGCCATCGGCCTGCGCGAGCCGATGCCGGCCGGCCATCCGGTCTCCTGGGGCGCGATCACCGCCGGCACCGTGCTGGACGGCGCGGCCTATCCGTTCCCGCCGCCGGGGCCCTTGGAGGACGAGGCGCCGCTGGGGCTGGCGGCATGAGCGCGCTGCAGCCGGCCGATCCGCCGGGGCCGCGCCGGGCCGCCGACCTGGCCGGCGCCATGGCCGCGCGCGGGGAGGCCGACGGGCCGGCGCTGTTGGCCGCGATCCGCCGCGCCGCCTTTGCCGCCGCTCCGCGGCTGGACCGGCGCGGGCTGTCGATGCGGCTGACCCATGCCTATGGCGACGCCTATCGCGCCACGCTGCTGGCCCGGGCGGCGGCGGCGCGGCGCGTGGGCGCGGCGCTGCGCCCGCTTCTGGCCGTGCGCGCGCCGGCCGAGGACCTGCTGGCGGCGGCGGCGGCGGCGGATGCGCGCGGCGCGCTGCGCGAGGACGAGCGCGCGGCGATGGTGGAAGCGGCGATCCGCGCCGCGCTGGCCGCGCGCCGGGGGCGCGGATGAGCGGGGCCTGGGCCGCGGCCGATCAGGGCACCGATCCTTGGGCCGCCTGGGCGCGCCATGTCCTGCCGGCAGCGGGCGAAGCGGAGCTGTGCGCCGAGGCGCTGCGCCTGCCGCCGGCAGCGTCCATCCCGCCGCGCGAGTGGCTCTATGGCAACCGGCTGATCCGCCGCTTCGTCTCCGTGCTCGCCGCCCCCGGGGGCGTGGGCAAGTCCGCGCTGGCACTGGGCCAGGCGGTGTGCCTGGCCACCGGGCGGGAGCTGCTGGGCGAGCGGGTGCATCATTCGGTGCCGGTCTGGGTGTTCAACCTGGAAGACCCGATGGATGAGATGCATCGCCGCCTGGCCGCGCTGCTGCTGCATTTCCGGGTGGACGAGGCGGAGGTGGCCGGGCGGCTGTTCCTCAATTCCGGGCGGCGCCGGCCGCTGGTGATGGGCGCGCCGGGCGAGGATGGCGGCGTGGCGATGCCGGACCGCGAGGGGCTGGTGGCCGCCGGGCTGGCGGCCGGGGTGGGGCTGATCGTGGTCGATCCGTTCGTGAAGTCGCACCGGCTGGACGAGAACTCCAACGTGGAGATGGACGCCGCGGCCACCGCCTGGGCCGAGGTGGCCGAGCGGGTGGGCTGTGCCGTGCTGCTGGTGCATCACGTGCGCAAGGGCAGCGTGGAGGGCGTGGATGCCACCCGCGGGGCCAAGGCGCTGACGGATGCCGCGCGCCAGGCCAGCCTGCTGAGCCCGATGACGCCGCAGGAGGCCGGCGCGCTGGGCGTGGGCGAGCGCGACCGCTGGCGCCATGTGCGGCTGGACGATGCCAAGGCGAACCTGGCGCCGCGCAGCGGTACCGGGGGGGCGGGGGTGGCGCGGTGGTACCGGCTGGAATCGGTCAATCTGGGCAATGCCACGCCGCGCTATCCGATGGGCGATGCCGTGGGCGTGGTGGCCCCCTGGGCGCCGCCCAGCGCGTTTGCCGACCTGTCGGCGGCGGATTGCAACCGGGCGCTGGATGCCATCGCCGAGGGCTGCGACGGCCTGGCCTATACCCGCCACCGCACCGGGCGGGGCGGCGCGCGCTGGGCCGGCACGGTGCTGGAACGGCTGTTCGACGTCAGCGCGGACGAGGCGGCGCGGATGCTGGGGCTGTGGATGAAGAACGGGCTGCTGGTGGAGGCGGAGCACCGCCATCCCGGGCAGCGCAAGTCGCGGCTGGGGCTGAAGGTGGTGGACAGCCGGCGGCCGACGGTTGTGCGGGCGGCGGATGCGGTTGCGGGCGAAACGGGAGGCGAGGATGCGTGAGCTGAATGGCGCGGCGAATGGCGCGGAGAATGGCGCAGCGATGACCCGGCCCGGGCCGGCCGCGCCGACCGCGCCATTCCCCCCGATGAAATCGGGGGGGAATGGCGGCGTGGCGCGGGCGCAGGCGCGCGGGGCGCCCGGCCAGGGCAGCGGCAATGGCGCGCTGAATGGCGCGGGCAATGGCGCGCCGGTGGATGCGGAGTGGGTGGTGGCGCGGCTGGAGGAGGCGGGTGCGGCGCTGCTGTGCCTGCCG
>JBIPLY010000227.1:0-6702 GCA_044369385.1 Acetobacteraceae bacterium
ATGCGATATGTTTTCAACGCGGCATCGCACTGGGCCTATGAGATCTCGCTCTTCGTCTTCGGTGCCTATGTCGTGCTGGGCGGTGCCTACACCTATCTCTCTGGCGGGCACGTCAACGTCGACATCATCTGGGGACAATTGTCGCTTCGCGGACGTGCGGTGCTCGACGTTTTGACCAGTGGATTTGCCTTCCTGTATCTCGGCGTCCTCTTCTGGATGTCGCTCGATATCACGATCAATTCGTGGCAGATCGGCGAGACGACCATGTCGCACTGGAAGCCGATCTACTACCCACTGCGCACCACGCTGCCGGTGGCATGCTTCATGTTCCTGATGCAGGTTCTGGCGCAGTTGATCCGCAACATCGCGTTCGTCGTCCAAGGCCGGGAGGTGTTTCCCGTGCGCGTGGAGATCCCCGGCATGGCCCCCATGGATTCGGGTTCAAGGGGCTAGCCGCAGCGTGCTGACCGCCGCGCGACGCCGACACATCCCTGCTGGAGAATACGAATGCTTGCGCTAGGGCCGGAATGGCTGACGATTATCCTGTTCGGCAGCCTTGTATTGCTGCTGATGGCCGGGCTGCCGCTGGTGTTCGCGATCGGCGGTGTGGCGACCTTCTTCATCATCTTCCTGTGGGGTCCGCACGCCCTGCCGATCCTGGCCAATCGCACCTACATGGCCATGGATATGTTCCTGCTCGTGGCCGTACCCATGTTCATATTCATGGGCGCGATGTTACAACGATGTGGCATCGCCGAGGACATGTACGAGCTGATGTATCACTGGGTGGGCGGGCTGCGCGGGGGGCTCGCGGCCGGCACGGTGATGATCTGCACCATGTTCGCGGCGATGGTCGGGATCAGCGGTGCCGCGACCACGTCGATGGGCCTGATCGCGCTGCCTTCCATGCTCAAGCGCGGCTACAGCAAGGAGCTTGCGATCGGCTGCATCTCGGCGGGCGGTTCGCTGGGCATCCTGATCCCGCCCAGCGTGCTGATGATCATCCTGGCGCTGACCTCGCGGGTGTCGGTCGGCCAGATGTTCATTGCGGGCATCCTGCCGGGGTTGCTGCTGAGCGGCCTGTTCATCGCGTATATCCTCATCCGCGCCTACATCCAGAAGGATCTGGCGCCGGCGGTGCCGATGGAATCCAGGCTGCCGCGCCGCGAGCGGATCCGGCTGCTGTCGGCCCTGTTGCTTCCCATCGGGCTGATCTTCGCGGTCATGGGATCGATGTTCTTCGGTATCGCCACGCCGAGCGAGGCTTCGGCCGTCGGCGCCCTCGGCGCGATCCTCAGCGCCGCGATCAAGCGCACGCTGAACCGGGAAAGCTTCACCTCGGCGCTGTTCATCACGCTGCGGCTGAGCGCGATGGTGCTCTGGATCGTGTTCGCCGCCTCGGTGTTCACCTCGCTCTATGCGGTGACCGGTGCGGCCTCGCTGGTGAGCACGCTGATCAAGGACGTGGGCGAGCCGTGGATGGTGATCGTCGTCATGATGATCATCCTGTTCGTGCTGGGCATGTTCTTCGACCCCACGGGCATCGTGCTGCTGACCGCGCCGATCTTCTTTCCCATCATCATCTCGCTGGGCTTCGATCCGCTGTGGTTCGCGATCATCTTCGTGATCAACATGGAGCTGGCCTATCTGACGCCGCCCTTCGGGTTCAATTTGTTCTACATGAAGGCGGTGACTCCACCGGGCATCACGATGATGGACATCTACAAGTCGCAGACGCCGTTCGTGCTGCTGATGATCTTCGGGCTGATCCTGTGCATGATCTTCCCGCAGATCATCCTGTGGCTGCCGAGCATGATGGTGACCTGACAGCCGCGACCCGGCCTCTTCGCCGGGCGGATGGGGGTCTGGGGCCTCAGGCCCCAGCTTGGTGCAGGGGCAGCGCCCCTGCCCTTCCCTCGCTCACTCCGCCGCCATGGCCGGCACCGGCGCGCTGCCCTCCAGCTTCTCAAGCAGGCGGGTGCGCTCGGCGGCCGCGGCGCGCGCGTTGCGCTCCTTGACGTGGCCGAAGCCGCGGATCTTGTCCGGCAGGGCGGCCAGGGCAGTGGCGGTGGCCAGGGTGGCGGGGGTGAGGTGGGCCAGGATGGTTTCGATCGTGGCTTCGTATTCGGTGATCAGGGCGCGTTCCATGTGGCGCTCCTCGGTGCGGCCGAAGATGTCCAGCCTTGTGCCGCGCAGGACGCGCAGGCGTTGCAGCAGCCCGAAGGCGGTGAGCAGCCAGGGGCCGTAGGTCTGCTTGACCAGGTGGCCGGTGTGCGGGTCGCGCTTGGCGAGCAGCGGGGGGGCGAGGTGGAACTCGATGCGCTTCGGGTCCTCGAACTGTTCGGCGAGCTGGGCGCGGAATTCCTTGGAGGCATAGAGGCGGGCGACTTCGTATTCGTCCTTGTAGGCCAGCAGCTTGTGGTAGCCCTTCGCCACCGCCTCGGTCAGCGCGGTGCCGCCGGAGGTCAGGCGGCCCTCGGCCTCGCGCACGCGGGCGACGAGGGCGGTGTAGCGGCGGGCGTAGCGGCGGCTCTGGTACTGGGTCAGGTGGGCGGCGCGGGTGGCGATGATGTCGTCCAGCGTCGGGGGTTCCGGCGTTTCGGTGGCCAGCCCGGCGGCGGCGTGGACACGGGCGAGGTCGTGCGCGGCGCAGCGGCCCCAGGCGAAGGCCGCCTTGTTGGCTTCCACGGCAGTGCCATTCAGCTCGATGGCGCGCAGCAGCGAGTCCAGCGACAGCGGAATGTGGCCCTTCTGCCAGGCATAGCCGAGCAGGAACGGGTTGGTGGCGATGCTGTCGCCCATCAGGTTGGTGGCAATCGCCGTGGCGTCGAACTGGTCGATCGCCTCGCTGCCGATGGCGGCCGCGATGGAGCGGCGGAGCTGGGCCGAGGGCAGGCGGGTGGTGGTATCCAGCACGAAATCGCCGGTCGGCGTCTCATGGGTGTTCAGCACGGCGTGGGTGACGCCGCTGGCGTAGGTGGCCAGGCTGTCCTTGCTGGCGGCGACGACCATGTCGCAGGCCAGCAGCAGATCGGCGCCCATGCGGTTGACCTTCAGCCCGTGCAGGCTGGCGGCCGAGGCGGCGAGGCGGATGTGGCTGGTGACGCCGCCGGCTTTCTGCGACAGGCCGGTCTGGTCCAGCACGGTGACGTGCTTGCCGTCCAGATGGGCGGCCATGCCGATCAGGGCGCCGATGGTGACGATGCCGGTGCCGCCGATGCCGGTGACCAGGATGTTCCAGGGACGGTCGAGCGGGGCGGGCTGCGGGATGGGGAGGCCGAAATCCTCCGGGGTGACGCGCGCGCGCTTCTTGGGTTCGGCGCCGTGCACGGTGACGAAGGACGGGCAGAAGCCGTCGACGCAGGAGAAATCCTTGTTGCAGGTGGACTGGTCGATGACGCGCTTGGTGCCGAGCGGGGTTTCCAGCGGCTGGACCGAAAGGCAGTTCGAGGCGCGCGAGCAATCGCCGCAGCCCTCGCAGACGGCGGCGTTGATGAAGCTGCGCTTGGCCGGATCGGGGAAGGTGCCGCGCTTGCGCCGGCGGCGCTTCTCGCTGGCGCAGGTCTGGTCATAGACCAGCACGGTGCAGCCCGGCGTGTCGCGCAGGCGGCGGGAGACCTGGTCGAGCTCGTGGCGGTGATGCACCTCGGTGCCCGGGGCGAGGTCGGTGACGTCCTCGTATTTCTCGGGCTCGTCGGTGACCACGACGACGGTGACGGCCCCTTCGGCCTTCACCTGGCGGGTGATCATGGGGACGTTGATCGGGCCGTCGACGGGCTGGCCGCCGGTCATGGCGACGGCATCGTTGAACAGGATACGGTAGGTGATGTTGACGCCCGAGGCCACGGCGGCACGGATCGCCATGGCACCGGAGTGGTAATAGGTGCCGTCGCCCATGTTGGCGAAGACGTGGTTTTCCTCGGTGAACGGGGCCTGGCCGGACCAGGCGGCACCCTCGCCGCCCATCTGGCTGAAGCTGTCGGTGCTGCGGTCCATCCAGACCGCCAGCGTGTGACAGCCGATGCCGCCCAGCGCGCGCGAGCCGTCGATCACCTTGGTGGAGGTGTTGTGCGGGCAGCCGGAGCAGAAATACGGCTTTCTCGCTGCCGCGACCTCGGCCCTGGCGATGGCGTCCTGGTTGTCGCGCAGGCGGGTGGTGTGGGCGCGGAGCGATTCGCTGTCGGCGTATTGGGCGATGCGGGGGGCCAGCGCCAGGGCGATTTCGGTGGCGGAGAATTCGCCGTGGGCCTTCAGGTAAGGCTGGCCCTGGGCGTCGCGCTTGCCGAGGATGCGGGGGCGGTCGGGCGCGTCGTACAGGATGTCGCGGAGCTGGGTTTCGATGAGGGGGGATTTCTCCTCGACGACGATGATCTCGTCGAGCCCCCGGGCGAAGCGGCGGATGGTCTCGGGGTCGACGGGCCAGGTCAGCGCCAGTTTCAGCAGCCGCACGCCGGGCGGCTCGGCCATGCCGAGATCGGCGAAGGCCTGGCGGGTGTCCTGATACGACTTGCCGGCGGTGACGATGCCGAGGCGGGCGCCGATCGGGTTGAGGATGGTGCGATCCAGGCCGTTGGCGCGGGCATAGGCCTGGGCGGCGGGCAGGCCGAGGGCGACGGTGCGGGCTTCCTGGTCCAGCGGCAGTGCGGGGATGCGCCCGCCGAGATCGGCGACGCGCAGGCCGGCATCGGGGTGCGGGCCGTCGGGCAGGCGGATGCGGAAATCGTTCAGCTCGAAGGCGACGGAGGCGGAGCTGTCCATCACGTCGCCGACCAGCTTGAAGCCGATCCAGCGGCCGGACCAGCGCGACATCGCCCAGCCATGCAGGCCGAAATCGAGGATATCGGCGATATCGGCCGGCACCAGGATCGGCATGGAGGCAGCCATCAGGGCCAGTTCGCTCTGATGCGGGACGGTGGAGGATTTGCAGCCGTGGTCGTCGCCGGCCATCGCCAGCACGCCGCCGTTGCGGTCGGTGCCGGCATAGTTGGCGTGGCGGAAGACGTCGCCGGAGCGGTCCACGCCCGGGCCCTTGCCGTACCAATAGGCGAAGACGCCGTCGTATTTGGCGCCGCGCAGGTGCGGAAGCTGCTGGGTGCCCCAGATCGCGGTGGCGGCGAGTTCCTCGTTCACGCCGGGGCGGAAGACGATGTGCGCGGCCTCGATGCGCTTTTTCGCCTGCCACATCTGGATGTCGACGCCGCCAAGCGGGGAGCCGCGATAGCCGGAGATGTAGCCGGCGGTGTTCAGCCCGGCGGCGACATCCAGTTCGCGTTGCAGCAGCGGCAGGCGCACCAGGGCCTGCGAGCCGGTGAGGAAATAGCGGTCGCTGCCGACCTGGTACTTGTCATCGAGCGTGACCGCCGAGTGCTTCATCGTCGCCTCCCCCGTGCGTGGCAGCCGTTCCCGGGCTGACGGCATTCAGGGTAGCAATACTGCCCTAATTCGTCGCCGTTCGCCAAGCTTTCCGAACATAGGCGCCCGTCCCCTCCGGCGCCACTGTGCAACGCGGCGTGAGCACACCCGACCGTGATCGCCGGCCGGCGACGGTGTGGCATGATGGCGCCCTGCCCCATCGCAAAGGCGCCGCCATGAACCCGCTGCACGCCCTGAAGGCCGGATTCGCGCTGGCCGTGCCCGCCTCCCGCGAGATGCGGCAGCGCATCGCCGAGGGCGTGCTGGTGCATCGCGTCAGTGCCGACATCTTCCGCCGCTTCGTGGTCACGGGCCTGGCCAGCGATGCCGAGGGCTGGGCGAACTGCCGCGTGCGGCTGACCGGGGAGACCGGCAGCGGGCTGCTGCACCTGATGCGTGCGACGCTGCGGGACCACCGGGTGGTGGACCCCTCGGTGTTCCAGGGCGCGGCGGGGCGCGGGATCACCGATTTCGTCTATTTCTTCCTGGGCGAGCCGGAACCCTGGCAAGTGGCGGCGCAGAACTATGGCGGCAGCGGGGAGTTCGTCACGCTGCGGGTGCGCGGGCGCGACCTTCTGGCCGATCCCGAGCGCCAGGTGTTCTACCGCCGCGGCCTGTTCTGGGAGGCGGACCGCGCCGTGGTGGTGAAGGGCGGTTACGAGGGGCTGGCGCAGGCCACGCCGCTGCCGAGCAACCTGGGCGTGACGCTCGGCTGATCAGTCGGGCGGGCCGAGTTCCACCAGCTCGACTCCCTCCGCCACCATCTCGCCCTCCGCGCAGCGGATGGTCAGCACGGTGGCGGCCGCGGCGGCGGCGATCGGTAGCTCCATCTTCATCGCCTCCACCACCAGCAGCACCTGTCCGGCCGCGACGCTGTCGCCGGGGGCCACCAGCACGCGGGCGACGCGGCCGGGGATCGGGGAGGCGATGCGGGCGGCGGCACCGGCGGTGGCGGCGGGCGGGGCGTGGGGGTCGAGCAGGTCGAAGTCGTGGTTGGCGCCGTCGAGGACGACGGTGATGCGCGCGGCGTCGTGCAGGATGGTGGCGCGGGCGGTGGAGGTGTCCAGGCGGATCAGCATGGCGTCGTCGGTTGAGCGGGGGTGCGGCCGGGCCTGGGCGGTGCGGGTGCTGCCGGACCAGGCGAGCTGCCAGGCATCGTTGGCGGGGCTGGCGGTGATTTCGAAGGTGGTGTCGCGGTGGCGTAGCAGGATCGTTTGGTGGCCGGGCAGGTTGGGACGCCAGGAATCCTGGGCGGACCAGGGGGAATGCGGATCGGGCGCGGCGGCGCGG
>JBIPLY010000228.1:0-6659 GCA_044369385.1 Acetobacteraceae bacterium
GCGCTGCATCCCGCAGCTCGCTCGGCCGCAGCAGGCTTGGTCGCAGCATGCTCGGCCGCGGCCCCCGGGGCGGAGGGTAGTGCCTTGACCGACATCGTCCAAGCTTCCCTTGCCAAACCCCCCGCCGCCTGGCCGCACGCCGCGATCGCCGCCGACGCCGCGCCAGACATGCCGTCCACCGGCATCGCCATGCTGCGCGGCGCGCGCGGTCGCTGCCCGTGCTGCGATCAGGCCAAGCTGTTCGACGGCTGGCTGAAAGTGGCCGATACCTGCCCCAAGTGCGACGCCCCGCTGGGCCGCATCCGCGCCGACGACGCCCCGCCCTATTTCACCATCTTCGCTGTCGGCCACATCGTGATACCGGGCATGCTGATCCTGGAAAAAGCCTACAAGCCGGAGCTGTGGGTCCACTCCGTGATCTGGGTCCCGCTGACGCTGGTACTGTCGCTGGCGCTGATGCGCCCGGTGAAGGGCGCGACGATCGGGCTGATGCTCAAGCTCGGCTTCGGCCGCGGGGGCCACGATTCCTGACCGCATCCCGCCCGGCGCCCGGCTGAGCCGGCTGGTGCTGGCCGGCGAGGCGCTGACCCGCCTGTCGCCGCTGCTGGAGGCCGACCGGGCGCAGGCGGTGCACGACCTGCTGCACGAGAATGGCTTCGCGCCGGCCCGCGCGCCCGCCCCCGGCCCCTATGCGCTGCACCTGGCCATCGTGGAGGGCCGGCTGGCCTTCGACATCCGCACCGACGACGACGCGCCGATGCACCTGGTGGCGCTGGCCCTCGGCCCGTTCCGCCGGCTGATCAAGGACTATCAGATGCTGGTCGACAGCCACGCGCTGGCGGTGCAGGAAGGCCGCGAGGCGCGCATCCAGGCCATCGACATGGGGCGGCGCGGCCTGCACAACGAGGGCGCGGAATTGCTGCGCAGCCGCCTGGCCGGCAAGATCGCCATCGATTTCGAGACTGCGCGCCGGCTGTTCACCCTGGTCTGCGTGCTGCATCAGCGGGTATGAGCGCGGTCACGTATGAGCGCGGGCAAAATCGGACGAGTCCCATGAAGATCGACGGCACCCCCTATCGCAGCGTCTGGATCGACCAGGATGACGGCTGGACGATCCGCATCTTCGACCAGACGAAACTTCCCTGGGCGCTGGAGTTCCTGCGCCTGTCCACCGTGGCGCAGGCGGCGCACGCGATCCGCACCATGCAGGTGCGCGGCGCGCCGCTGATCGGCGCGGTGGCGGCCTTCGGCCTCTGCCTGGCGCTGCGCGAGGACGACAGCAATGCCGCCCTGGAGCGCGACGCGGCGATGCTGCGCGAGACGCGGCCGACGGCGGTAAACCTGGCCTGGGCGCTGGACCGGATGCTCGCCGCCCTGCGCCCGCTGCCGTCCGCCGCCCGCGTGCGGGCCGCCTATGCCGAAGCCGGCGCGATCGCCGACGAGGATGCGGCGCAATGCGAGGCGATCGGCCGCCATGGCGTGGCGCTGATCGAGGCGATCGCGCGGCGCAAGTCCGGGCGCGTGAACCTCCTGACCCATTGCAACGCCGGCTGGCTGGCGACCGTGGACTGGGGCACCGCGCTGGCGCCGATCTACATGGCGCATGACCGCGGCATCGACCTGCATGTCTGGGTGGACGAAACCCGGCCGCGCAACCAGGGCGCGCTGCTGACCACCTGGGAGCTGGGCCGCCACGGCGTGCCGCACACGCTGGTGGTCGACAATGCCGGCGGGCACCTGATGCAGCACGGCGAGGTCGACATGGTGATCGTGGGGGCGGACCGGGTGACGCGCACCGGCGATGTCGCCAACAAGATCGGCACCTATCTCAAGGCGCTGGCGGCGCACGACAACGGCGTGCCGTTCTGGGTCGCGGTGCCGTCGTCGACCATCGACTGGACCATCAGCGACGGCATCGCGCAGATCCCTATCGAGGAGCGGGCCGCCACCGAGGTCAGCGTGGTGACCGGCCGCGCGCTGGACGGCGCGATCGTGCCGGTGCGCGTGGTGCCGACCGCCACCCCGGCCGCCAATCCGGCCTTCGACGTGACGCCCGCCCGCCTGGTCAGCGGCCTGATCACCGAGCGCGGCACCTGCGCGGCCAGCGCGGGCGACCTCGCCCGGATGTTTCCGGAGCATGTTTGACCCGCGCCGAAAACATCACTTGCGATCCGGCGACAGGGATGGCCATTGTGCGGGCGGGTGAACGGGAGCGACGCGGCCTTGGCTGAAATGGCTGAAATCTGGTCCGAGTGGGGCCATCTCGCCTATGTCGGCGCGTTCATCTGGTCGTTCTTCGAGGGTGAGACCTTCGTCCTGGTCGCCGCCGCGCTTGGCCATGCCACCGGGCTGGTCAACCCCTGGGTGCTCATGTTCACGGTGTGGTTCGGCTCGTTCCTGGGCGACCAGTGCTGGTTCCTGCTCGGCCGGCGCTACGGCGTGCGAATCGTCCGGCGCATCCCCCGCGCCGAGGCCAAGGTGGCCCGCGCGGTCGATTTCGTCGAGCGTTACGGGGCGGTCTTCATCCTGAGCTTCCGCTTCGCCTATGGCATCCGCAACGTCGCCTCGGTGGCCTGCGGCATGACGCGGATGAGCCATGTCTACTTCGCCGCGTTGAACTTCATCGCCGCCGGCATCTGGGCCGCCAGCTTCGTCGCCGCCGGCTGGTTCCTGGCCGCGATCTTCGGGGCGGAGCGGATCGGCTGGGTGCTGGGCGGCATCGGCCTGTTCGTCATCGGCGGCATGATCTACCGCGCCCGCACCGCGCGCAAACCCGCCGCCCCGGACCCCTCCCCCAGCACCTGACAGGAGGCTGCGATGTCCCTGACCCCCGCCGAGGCACTTGTGCTCCTCGACCCGATGGCGGAACAGGGAATCCCGGCGGCGAAAGTGACCTTCCTGGGCCTGATGGCCGAAGGCGTGCTGCGCCAGCAGACCGTCGAGAACCGCTTCATGGGCTCCCACCAGGGCGTGCGCGTGGTGCGCGAGCCGGCCGCCGCCCCGCCGCATGTCGCAGCCGTGCTGGAGGCGGTGCGATACAGCAAATCCGGCCGCGTGTCCGACATCGCCGCCCGGCTGTCCAAGACCACCAACCGCTTCGCCAGCTTCGTGCCCGACCTGGTGCGCCCCCGCCTGGTGCAGCGCGGCCTGCTGGCCGAGACCCGGCATCAGGAGCAGCGCCGCACCCTGTTGCTGTTCCGCCGCACCGTGACCGTCAGCAGCTTCGCCCCCACCGAGGCCGGCCGGCGCGAGCAGGCGCGCATCCGCAGCGCGATCGACCAAGGCCCGGAGATCCGCGCAGCGCTGGACACCGATCCGCCGCGCGCCGCGGCCATGGCGCTGGCGCTCGGCGCCCTGCTGGTGCTGGTCCCGGCGCTGATTCCGGTGCTGGGCCAGTTGGCGGCGGCCATGGGCGTGGCGGCGCCCACGGTGGGCATGAGCGACAGCGGCAGCGGCGATGGCGGCAGCTTCAGCTTCGACAGCGGCTGGGAGGACGGTATCGCCGAGTTCGACAGTTCGCTGGACGGCACGATGTCCGATGCCGCCTCCGCCGGCTCATCTGACAGCGACAGCGATTCAGGCGGCAGCGACGGCGGCGGCGGGGAGTAGGCCTACTCCCCGGTCCGCGACGGCTCCGGCGCCGCATCCAGCCCCGGATCGGCCGCCACCCCGGCCAGCAGGTCCAGCACCTCCGCCCGCGCCCCGCGCGCCAGGGCGGCACGCGCGGCGCGCAGTTGCACCACCAGCGCCTGGTCGCTCGGCGTCCCGGCCAGCGAGGGGCGGACATTGCGCACCAGCAGCCGGCTTTCGGCCCGCTCGATCGCCTCCATCGCCTCGCCCAGCCGGTTCAGCGCAATGGCGGTGCGCGCGGCGCCGATGAAGGCGCTGGGCGGCGCGTCATCGCCCACGCCGGGATCGGGCAGGCGGATGGCCGGGGTGGAGTCGCCCGTGGACTGGGCCACCGCCGGCACATGGGCCGCAAGGAGCAGAAGCAGGATCAACACGCGCATATCGGTCTCCGGAAGGAACGGTGGCAAGCTTGGGCCCGCCCTGGGGTTGCGGGCAGGCGGGGGTTGCGGGCAGGCGTCCGACCAATTCAGGCCCTACACCGTTCGATTCCAGTTTGTTCCATCGCGCAAACGTGCGCTGATGATGGCAACGAAGCCCTCCCGAGGTTGCGCAATGCGATCCGCCGAAGCAAGGATTTCGATCCGGTCTGCGATTTTCCTACTGGCGGCAACTGTCCTGGCAGGGTGCACCCGGTCGCCAATGGCGGAACCGGACGGCACGACGTATCCGCGCGACAGGAATGTGCGGATCACCCGCCAAATGGCGATCGGCGTGCCCGGCGTCACCATTCCGATCAACACGACCGTGCGGGGCGACAAAGCCGAAGTGGACACCTTCATCACCCCCCGCAACGACGGCGAGCTTTCGGAGACAGCCTTGATGGCACGTCTCCCCGAGTTCGGGCGTGGTCTGTGCGGCGGGGAGTACAGGGTCTCGGAAAGCATATACTACTATGGGTCCGAAGCGACCCTGCGCTTCTTGAACATCTACACCCCCGCCCTGCAGGTCGTATTCCGGTGTCCGATCACCGACCGAACCACGACCGGGATCCCCCAGAAGCTCGACCGCTTGCCGCGCCAGTTCGAGGACCACAGATTCTTCGACAGCCTCTGGAAGCAGTATCCGGTTTCGCGCGATCGGCTGATGGCAAGCTTCCGGCAGTTCCTGGCAAAGAAACAGATGCCAATCCTCAGCGAGGGAGTTGTTGCCGGAGACGCGTTCGTCATCGCCGGCCGTGACCCCAACGAGATGCGCTGGGGAGAAATCGAGCGTGTGTCGGCGATGGTAAGCGGCGGGACGGCACAGTCGCAACTGGCCATGAAGCACTTTTCCTATCAGTTCACCTACCACAAGCGCGGCGCCGGCAACAGCCGGGGCCCGACCGATTTGCGAGGCACACAGCCGATGGACCGTGACACCGCCTATGTCCGAGCAACCAGGTTCCTTGCGGAGTTCGAGGCCAGCCTGAACCCGAAGTAACGCGCGTCCCTTCCGATCCGCCGTGCCTGTCGGTGTGGATGTCGCCTCACCCTTCGGCGCGAAACGCATCGGCGATCCGCCGCACCCGCCCGGCGGCGTCCACCAGCATCACATCGAACCGCACCCCGGCGTGCCCCCAGTCCGGATGGGCCGCCAACAGGATCTCGGCCGCCGCCATCAGCCGGGCCTGCTGGCGCGCCGACAGGGCGAACGCCGCCTCGGCCAGCGTCGCCCGCCGCTTGACCTCCACGATCGCCAGCAGCCCGGCGCGATCGGAGACGATGTCGATCTCGCCGGCCGGGGTGCGCAGCCGCTGCCCCAGCACGGTCCAGCCATCGCCGCGCAACGCCGCCACCGCCGCCGCCTCGGCCGCCATGCCGCCGGCCTGGTTGGCCAGCCCGCGCCGGTGGCGGACGGGATCAGGCACGGTCGCGCCCGACCAGCGCCAGCCCCTCGGCCACCGAGACGAACTCGCCGCCGGTGCTGACCCGCTCGGCCCCGAAGCGGTCGTCGAACAGCCGGCGCACCGCGGGCACGAAGCTGGTGCCGCCGGTCAGGAACACGTGGTCGATCGCCGGCGCACCGGATTGGGCCAGCACCAGGTCGACCGCGGCGGCGAAGCGGGCGATGTCCGGCGCGATCCAGGATTCGAACTGTGCCCGGGTGATCGCGGTATCGACCTCGAAGTCCTTGTGGCGAAAGCAAAGCCGCGTCGTCTCGGCGCCGGACAGCGCCGCCTTGGCCGCCGCGACGGTCTGGTAGAGCCGATAGCCCATCTCGTCCTCGATCAGGGTGATCAGGTTGGCCAGCCGGTGCGGATCGCGCGAATTGCCCATCACCTCGCGCATGTCGCGCAGCGTGCGCGGGTTCTTCATCAGCGACAGCCGATGCCAGCGGGCGAAGGCGGAATACCAGTCCGGCGGCACCGGCAGTTCGGCACCCCCCATCACCCGATAGCTGCCGCCCTTGCCCAGGCGCGGCGAGATCACCTGGTCGATGATGCGGAAATCGAACACGTCGCCGGCAATCCCAACCCCGGAATGGCCCAGCGGCTCCACCCCCCGCCCCGGCACGAAGCGCAGCACCGAGAAGTCCGACGTGCCGCCGCCGAAATCGCCGATCAGCACCGTGGCCGGTTCGCTCAGCGTGCGGGCGAAGCGATACCCCGCCCCCTCCGGCTCATAGGCGACATCGACATCCGCCATCCCCGCCTCGGCAAAGGCGGCGCGCAGCCGGGTCTCGCCGAAATCATCGTCGGTGCGCTCGCCGGCGAAGCGCACCGGCCGCCCGGCGACCACGCGCAGGCCCTGTGGCGACACGCCGGCGGCGCTCAGGAAACTGCGGAGGAAAATGGCGATCAGCGCCTCCAGCGTATGGCGCCGGCCGAAGATGCTGGTCTCCACGAAGCTGCGCTGCGCCAGATAGGTCTTCATCGACATGATCAGCCGGCTGTCCAGCGGATCGTCGAGATAGGCCTCGATCGCCGCCGGCCCGGCCTCGTGGTGCAGCCGGTTGCCCTGGGCGGTGCCGCGGCCATAGGTCTCGGCCCAGAAGCACAGCACGGAGCGGAACACGTCATGGCTGCCGAAGCGCGCCGTGGTGGTGGTGCC
>JBIPLY010000229.1:0-6658 GCA_044369385.1 Acetobacteraceae bacterium
GCCTTCGGCATCTTGGCGGCATCGATCGCCGCCAGGAGGCGCGGGGGGGACATCGGCAGGTCATACATGCGCAGGCCGAGCGCGCCGCGCACCGCGTTGCCGACGGCGGCCATCGGGGGCACGATCGGCACTTCGCCGACGCCGCGCACGCCGAAGGGATGGCGGGTGTTGGGCACTTCGACCAGCACCGCCTCGATCATCGGCAGGTCCGAGGCCACCGGGATGCGGTAATCCAGGAAGCCGGCGTTATCCATCAGGCCCTTCTTGTTGTACACGTATTCCTCGTTCAGCGCCCAGCCGATGCCCTGCACGGCGCCGCCCTGGATCTGGCCCTCGACATAGGAGGGATGGATCGCGCGGCCGACATCCTGGACCGCGGTGTAGCGCAGGATGGTGGCGTGGCCGGTTTCCGGATCGATCTCGATGTCGCAGATATGCGCACCGAAGCCGGGACCGGCGCCCTGGGCGTTGACCGAGATTTCCGAGCCGATCGGGCCGCCGGTCTTGGCGGCCTTCAGGGCGATGGCGGCCAGCGGCAGCGGATCGAAGCCGCCGGCATTGGCGCCGGCGGGCACGGCCTCGCCGTCTTTCCATTCCACCGCATCCGGGGAGATGTCCCAGATCATCGCGGCGCGCTTCTTCAGGTCCTCGACCACCGCCTGGGCGGCCTGGGTCACGGCCATGCCGGTGGCATAGGTGACGCGGCTGCCGCCGGTGACATGGGTGAAGCCGATGCTGGCGGTGTCGGGGATGACGGCGCGGACCTTCTCGTACGGAACGCCGAGCACTTCGGCGGCCATCATGGCCATCGAGGCGCGGGAGCCGCCGATGTCGGGCGAGCCGGTGACGACGCTGACGGTGCCGTCTTCGTTGATGAAGACGCCACCGGTGCTTTCGCCGCCGATGTTGAACCAGAAGCCGGTGGCCAGGCCGCGGCCCTGGTTCGGGCCGAGGGGCGCGGTCCAGTGCGGGTGGGCCTTGGCCGCATTCAGCACTTCCTCGTAGCCGATCACGCCGTGGGTGACGCCATAGACGGTCTTGGAGCCCTGCTTGGCGGCGTTCTTCAGGCGCAGCTCGATCGGGTCCATGCCCAGCTTGCGGGCGAGATCGTCGATGGCGCTCTCGGCCGCGAAGGACGAGATCGGCGCGCCGGGGGCGCGGTAGGCGGCGACCTTCGGGCGGTTGCTGACCACGTCGTAGCCCAGGGTATCCACGTTCGCGAGGTCGTACATCGCGAAGGCGCACATCAGGGCGGGGTTGATCGGCGAGCCGGGGAAGGCGCCGGCCTGCAGCTTGATGATCGTCTGGGCGGCGGTGATGCGGCCGTCCTTGGTGGCGCCGAGCTTGACGTAGATGGTGCCGCCCGAGGTGGGGCCGGTGCCGCGGAAGACGTCTTCGCGGGTCATGGTCATCTTGACCGGGCGGCCCGACTTCTTCGACAGGGCGACGGCCAGGGGTTCGAGATAGACGACCGTCTTGCCGCCGAAGCCGCCGCCGATCTCGGCGTTGGTGACGCGGATGTTGGCGATGTCGATGCCGAGCAGCTTGGCGGTGTAGGCCCGGATCATGAAGTGACCCTGGCTGGAGGCGGTGATCAGCACCTGGCCGTCCGCGGCGATGGCGGCGACGCAGGCATGCGGCTCGATATAGGCCTGGTGGACCGGGGCGGTGGTGTAGGTCTGCTCGACGATGACGTCGGCCTGGGCGAAGCCGGCCTCGACATCGCCGATCTTGAAGCGGACTTCCTTGGCGACGTTGCTGGCGGTGGTCGGCTTCGGGGTGACGCCGGCGGTGAAGAGGTCGTCATGCAGGATCGGCGCGCCGGGGGCCATCGCCTCCTCCACGTCGATCACATGGGGCAGGACTTCGTATTTCACGTCGATCAGGGCCAGCGCGGCATCGGCGATGGCGTCCGTGGTGGCGGCGACGGCGGCGACGACATGGCCCTCATACAGGACCTTGCCGCGGGCGATGACGTTCAGGCTCAGGTCGCGGAAGTTCATCGGGCCTTCGCCCATGAACGCCTCTTCCGAGGGGATGTTCGGCAGGTCGGCGGAGGTGATGACCGCCTTCACGCCGGTCAGCTTCTCGGCCTTGGAGGTGTCGATCGAGATGATCTTCGCGTGCGGGTGCGGGCTGCGCAGCACCTTGCCGATGATCTGGCCGGGCATGGTGGCGTCGGCGCCGTAGATGGCGCGGCCGGTCACCTTGTCCACGCCATCGGGGCGCACCGGGCGGGTGCCGACGACGCGCAGGTCGGATTTGTTGCCAATAAAGGTCATGGTTCAGCCCCCTCGCATTTCGGCGGCGGCATCCTGCACCGCGCGCACGATCTTGTCATAGCCCGTGCAGCGGCACAGGTTGCCGGCCAGCCAGTAACGGATTTCGGATTCGGTCGGGTCCGGGTTCTTGTCCAGCAGCGCCTTGGTGGCGACGATGAAGCCCGGGGTGCAGAAGCCGCATTGCAGGGCGGCGTGCTCCAGGAACTTCTGCTGGATCGGGTGCAGCTTTTCGTTGCCGGCGATGCCCTCGATCGTGGTGATCTCATGCCCGCCGGCCTCGGCCGCCATCATCAGGCAGGAGCAGACCAGGCGGCCATCGACCAGCACCGAGCAGGCGCCGCAGTCGCCGGAGCCGCAGCCTTCCTTGGACCCGGTCAGGTTCAGCGAGTTGCGCAGCGCGTCCAGCAGGGACTCCTGCGCGTCGGCGAGGAATTCGACGGCCTCGCCGTTGATGGAGGTGGAAACGTGGATCTTGCTCATGGCTCAGCGTGCTCCGGCGCGGGCCATGGCGATGGCCGCGGTTCGACGGGCCAGGACGCCCGCCACCTTGGTGCGGAACTCGATGGTTCCGCGCTTGTCGTCGATCGGGTTGCAGACGGCGCGCGCGGCGGCGTCCAGCTTGGCCAGGGCGGCTTCATCGAGCTTCGTGCCGATGATGCCGGAGACGTCGACGGCGACCTGGGTGGGTGCCACGGCGCCGAGCGAGATCTTGGCCGCCGCGATGGTGCCGTCGGCGGCCAGCGTGATGGAGGCGCCGCAGCCGACCACGGCGATGTCCATCTCGGTGCGCGGGATGAAGCGCAGATAGGCGTTCGAGGTGCGCGCACCCGGGGCCGGGAGGTGGAAGGAGGTGACCATCTCGCCCTTGGCCAGCGAGGTGCGGCCGGGGCCGGTGACGATCGACTCGACCGCGGCGGTGCGGGTGCCGGCGGGGCCGGCGATGGTCACCGTGCCGCCGGCGGCGATCACGGCGGGCACCGAATCGGCGGCCGGCGAGGCGTTGCACAGATTGCCGGCCAGCGAGGCGCGGCCCTGGACCTGGGTGGAGCCGATGAGGTTCGCGGCCTCGACCACGCCGGGATGGGCGGCCTTGAGCGCGTCGTGCTCGCCGAGCTGGGCGCCGGAGGTGGCGGCGCCGATGGTGAAGCTGCCGTCGGCGTTCTGGGCGATGCCGATGATGCCCGGGATCTTCTTGGTGTCGACGATCAGCTCCGGCTTCAGCCGGCCGCTGCGCAGCTGCACCAACAGGTCGGTGCCGCCGGACATCACCCTTGTGGGGCCGGTGGCGTCGGCCAGGATCTTGACGGCGTCGCTGACCGTGGTTGGTGCGACATAGTTCAGACTGGGCATGTTTGCTCCCTCGTTGCGCGCAGCCCCCTGGCCAGATGCAGAGTCTGGCCGGCCGGCGACGTTCGAGACGACAGTGTGCCGTCTGGCCGGGGCAAGAGCAACCTCTCTCCGGCCGGATTCGGTGCGATCACGCCTTCTCCACTTGCCAGAACATCGGGTACGACGATTCGATGAAGTTCTTCAGCGTGGTGCGGTAGCCGGCCGGGCGGGTGAACTGGCCCCACATCACGGCGGGGGTCAGCTCGTAGGCGAGCTTCTGGATCTCGGCGGCGAGTTTTTTCTGCGCGTCCAGGCCGTCGGCGTTGGAGAATTGCTCCAGAAGGGCCGGGATGCGGTTGTCGCAGGACCAGCCCGGGAAATCCCCGCAGGTGGCGGCGATGTAGAAATGCGTGAGCGGGTTCAGCATGTCGGTGCCGTTGGAGAAGACCGGGAACATCGACCAGCCTTCCTTGCGGGCACGGCGCGCGAGCACGGTGCCCCAGTCCATCTGCTGCGGCTGGACGTTGAAGCCGGCCTGCTTCATCGCCTGTTCCACCACGCGCACGGCGGTTTCGCTGATCGAGCCGGCGACGTTCAGCGAGATGACCGGCTCGCCCTTATAGCCGCTGGCCGCCAGTTCGGCGCGCGCGGCGGCGATGTCGTAGCGGGCGGCGCCGGCACCTTCCAGCGTGCTCAAGGGGGTGTCGCACATCCAGAAGCTGTCGCAGCGGTCGACGCGGTACTTCGCCGGGATGCCGATGGCGTCGAGGATGGAGGCCTGGTCGACCAGCTTCCACAGGACCTGGCGCACCTTGGGGTTGTCGAACGGGGGGAAGGCATGGTTGAGGCGGAAATTGCCCTGGTACATGTGGATGCCCATGGCGCCGAAGACCTTGAGGTTGCGATTGCGCTCAAGGAGTTCCAGCGTTTCGAACGGCAGGAACTGCATGTAGTCGATCTCGCCGGCGGTCAGCGCGTTCGAGCCGGTGTTGGCGTCCGGCATGACGCGCAGGTCGAGTTCGTCGATCTTGACGTGCTTGCCGCCGGCCAGGAAGTCGGACGGCTCCTTGCGGGAGACGTAATCGGGGTTGCGCTCCAGGATCATGCTGGCGCCGGTGTTCCAGCGGCCGGGGACGAAGCGGAATGGGCCGGAGCCGATGATGGTCTTGATGCGGCCGTCGCCGGCCTCGGCCATGATCTTCTGCGGCATGATGACCGGCAGCGGGGCATTGGGCTTGCCGAGCACCTGGAGCAGCATCGGGAAGGGCTGCTTCAGCACCAGGCGGAAGCTGGACGTGCCGGTGGGCTCCAGGGTGGCGGTGGCGGTCTTCAGCATGCGGCCGAGCGGGTCGCGCGGCATCCAGCGGTTCAGCGAGGCAACGCAGTCCGCCGCGGTGACCGGGGCGCCATCGTGGAACTTCAGGCCGGCGCGCAGGGTGAAGTCCCAGGTCAGCTTGTCGGAGGACGCGGTGTAGCCATCCAGCATCTGCGGCTTGACCTCGCCCTTTTCCGTCATGCCGAACAGGGTGTCGAAGACGTGGGTGCCGAAGGTGCGGGTGATGGTGGCGGTGATCATGTGGGGGTCGAGGATCACCACCTCCGACTCCCACACCGCCACCACCGGGCGGGCGGCGCGGGCTTCGCGCGGGCGGATGATGGCGGCGGTGGCCAGGGCGGCGCTGCCGGCGAGGACGCCGCGGCGCTTCAATGCGGTGGTGATGGTCATGCTTCGGTCCCCCATGCAGCGTTGCGATGCTTGGCCGAGTGGCGCGCGCGGGTCAACCGTGCCGGTGGCCGGATTGGCAAATTGTATGGCGGCGGCTGGTGAGTCATGCTGCCCGGCGAAGTCGCAGGGGAGTGCCGCATGACCGCTCAACCGCTGTTCGATCCCGCCGCGTTCCGCCTGCCCGACGGGGTGAGCCATGTCTGTGCCGGGGGCGAGCCGGCCTGGCTGCTGCGCCATGACGATGCGCTGCGGCAATACGGCATCGACAAGGGGATCGGCATGCCCGGGCGCACGCGGATGGAGGCGCAGGTGGAGCGGGCGCGCGAATTGCTGGCACCGAGCTGGGGCTGCGTGCCCGGCGATCTCGGCTTTGTCTCCTCGGTGGCCGACGGGGTGGCGATGGTGGCGGACAGCCTGGACTGGGCCGAGGGCGACGAGGTGGTGGTGGATGCGCACGAATACCCCTCCGTGGTGATGCCGTTCGGGCTGCGGCGGGCGCCGAAGCTGTCGCTGCGGGTGGCGACGGGGATGGCGCCGGGGCGGCTGGAGGCGCTGGTGACGGCGCGCACGCGGGTGATCGGGGTCTCGGCGGTGTCGTATCTGACGGGGGAGAAATACGACCTGGCCAGCCTGCGCGCGGCGGCGGACCGGGTGGGGGCGCTGGTGGTGGTGGACTTCACCCAGCTCGCGGGCAACCAGGCGGTGCCGGCCGCGCTGGCGGATTTCGGGTTCTCGGCCTGCTACAAATGGCTGCTGGGGATGACCGGGGTGGCGGTGGCGTACTGGAACCGGGCGCGGCAGCCGGGCTGGGCGCCGCCGACCGGGGGGTGGCACTCGCTGGCGCCGATCCCGCGGCCGGACTACGTCGCCGGCACCGCGCTGCGCGCCGATGCGCTGCGCTTCACCCGGGGCAATCCGGCGCACGGGCCGGTCTATGTGCTGGCAGGCGCCCTGGAATACCTGGCCGGGCAAGATCCCGCGGAGACCACGCGGCATATCGCGGCGCTGTCGGGCGCGCTGATGGACCGGCTGCTGGAGGCCGGCATCCCGGTGACCACGCCGCGCGACGCCGCGCGGCACGCAGCCAACGTGTGCATCGACAGCCCGCACGCCCAGGCCTGGACCGACTCGCTCTACCGGCAAGGCATCTGGGCCTGGAACGGCCACGGGCGAATCCGGTTCAGCTTCCACGGCTACAACGCGACGCGCGATGTCGAACGGATCGCCAGTGTGATGCGGCAGTTGTGGGCGGAAGGGACGTAAGGGGCGGGGGGCGCCCCCGACCCCCCGGGGGGGGGGGGGCCCCCCCCCCCCGCGGGTG
>JBIPLY010000231.1:0-6612 GCA_044369385.1 Acetobacteraceae bacterium
GCCCATCCCGCCCCGCCGCATTCCGCCGCACCCCGTCCGGCCGCATCCCGCGCCACTGCCCCCGGCCCGCCGGCCGCCGCCGCCGGTCCGGTCCTGCAACCCGCCGCCCAGGGCGCCCCGCTCGCCAGCGCCAGCGACGAGCCGATCTTCCTCGCCGCCCCGAGCTTCCGCACCCCGCCGGTCGCCCCCAGCTATCCGCGCCGGGCCCGCGAACTGGGCCAGGAGGGCGAAGTGCTGGTGCGCGCCCGGCTCGACCTGGCCGGCACCCCCGCCGAGGTCACCCTGGCGCGGTCTTCCGGCTCCGACCTGCTCGACCAGGCGGCGATGGCCGCCGTGCGCCACTGGGCCTTCGAGCCTGGGCGGCGCGGCGGCATTCCGGTCATCGCCTGGGTCCAGATCCCCGTCCGCTTCGCCCTTCGCTAACAGGAGAGTTCCATGTCCCTCGCCAGCCCGAACCAGGTCGGCATCGCCGCCCCCGACCTCGCCCACCGCCGCGCCGCCCTGGCCGCCGCCGAGCCGCGGCTCTACCCGCGCGACCTCGCCGCCCGCCTGGGCGTCACCGAGGCGGACATCGTCGCGCTGGACGAAGGCAGCCTGGCCAGCCGGCTGCGCCCGGAATGGACCGGGATCCTGGCCCGCATCGGCGAACTCGGCGAGGTGATGGCGCTGACCCGCAACGCCGACGCGGTGCATGAGAAGATCGGCACATATGGGCCGCTCGAAGGCGGCGCGGCCGTCGGGCTGTTCGTCGGCGAGGCGATCGACCTGCGCCTGTTCCTGCGCGGCTGGGCCTTCGCCTGGGCCCTGGCGCCCGCCGCCCCCGGCGGCCGCCGCAGCCTGCAGTTCTTCGGCCCGGACGGGACGGCGGTCCACAAGGTGTTCAGCACCGCCAGCACCGACCTCGCCGCCTGGGACGCGCTGGTCGCCGCCTTCGCCGCCGTCGACCTGCCGCCCCCGGCGATCGCCCCGCGCCCCGCCGCGCCCGCCGAAACCCCCGACGCGGCGATCGACACCGCCGGCCTGCTCGCCGGCTGGGACGGGCTGCGCGACACGCATCATTTCCACGCCCTGCTCAACAAGTTCGGCGTCACCCGCACCCAGGCGATGCGCCTTGCCGGCCCTCTCCGCGCCCGCCCGGTCGCGGCCGGCAGCCTGCGCCTGGTCCTCGAATCCGCTGCCGCCTCCGGCCTGGCGATCATGGTCTTCGTCGGCAATCCCGGCTGCATCCAGATCCATGGCGGCCCGGTCCACACGGTGCGCGCCGCCGGCCCCTGGTTCAATGTGCTCGATCCCGGCTTCAACCTGCACCTGCGCGAAAGCGCCATCGCCAATGCCTGGGTCGTCGCCAAGCCGACCGAGGACGGGGTGGTCACCTCGCTCGAACTCTTCGACCCCGCCGGCCAGGCGATCGCCACCCTGTTCGGCCTGCGCAAACCCGGCATTCCCGAGTCGACCGACTGGCGGGCCCTGTGCGCGACGCTGCCGGGCGCATGATCCGGCTTCTGCTGGCGGGGCTGCTGTTCGCCGGAACCGCGAACGCCCAGCCCCGCGTGCTGTCCCTCGGCGGCGCGGTCACCGAGACCGTGTTCGCCCTCGGCCAGGGGGCGGCACTGGTCGGCAGCGACCAGACCAGCCTGTTCCCGCCCGCCGGCGGCACCCTGCCCAAGGTCGGCTATCTGCGCACGCTGGGCGCCGAGGGCGTGCTGTCGCTGCGGCCAGACACGGTGCTGGCCAGCGCCGATGCCGGCCCGCCGGCGGCCATGGCGCAGGTCGCCGCCGCCGGGGTGGCGGTGATCCGCCTGCCCGAAGCCCATACCGAGGCCGCCGCACTCGCCCGCGTGCAACAGGTCGGCACGGCCCTGCGGTGCGAGGCCGAGGCAGCGGTGATCCTGGCCGCCATGCACGACGATCTCGCTCAGGTGCGCGCCGATCTCGGCCGCCTGGCGCAACAGGCCGGGGCACGCCGGCCCCGCGTGCTGTTCCTGCTGTCGGCCGGGCGCGGCGCGCCGATGGCGGCGGGCAGCGACACCGCCGCGGAGTCGATGATCCGGCTGGCCGGCGGGGTGAATGCGGTGCAGGGGGCGCGGCTGTATCGCCCGCTCTCGGCCGAGGCGGCGATCCTGGCCGAGCCCGACTGGATCGTCACCACAACCGACACGCTGCACAGTGCCGGCGGGGTGGCGGGGCTGCTGGCCCAGCCCGGGCTGGCGGCAACCCCGGCCGGTGCGGCCGGGCGGGTGCTGGCGTTCGACGGGCTGTACCTGCTCGGCTTCGGCCCGCGCCTGGCGCATGCGGTGCGCGACCTCGCCGCCGCGCTCCACCCGGATCGCGTGCTGCGCCCCCTGCCGCCGCGCCCCTGGACCACCGCCCCTTGACCCCGGTGCATGGGACCCCGGTGCATGGGACTCCAGCGCGATTGCGGCCAGCGCGATTGCGGCCAGCGCTGGGGCCGGAAGCCGCGCTGCTGACGGGGCTGGTGGCGCTGCTGGTGCTGGCCTTCATCCTGGAGTTGCTGATCGGCGCGGTGGCGATCCGCCCCTGGCGGGTGGTGCAGGTGCTGGCCGGGGCCGCGGCCGACCCGCGCGAGACCGCCGTGCTGTGGCAGATCCGCCTGCCGCGGGCGGTGCTGGCGGTCGCGGTCGGCGCCGCCCTCGGCCTGGCCGGCGCGGCACAGCAGGGGCTGTTCCGCAATCCGCTGGCCGACCCCGCCCTGGTCGGCGTCTCCGCCGGCGCCGCCCTGGCCGCGGTGGCCACCATCGTGCTCGGCCATCTGCTGCCTGTGCTGCCGGGGCTGCCGCCGCGGGCCCTGGTGCCGCTGGCGGCCTTCGGCGGCGGGCTGATCGCGACCCTGCTGGCACTGCGCCTGGCCGACGCGGCGCGCGGCACCGGCACCGGCGGACTGCTGCTGGCCGGCATCGCGGTGAACGCGGTCTGCGCCGCCGGGACCGGCCTGCTGATCACCATCAGCGACGACCGGCAATTGCGCGACATCACCTTCTGGACCATGGGCAGCCTGGCCGGCGGCGGCTGGTTCGGCGCCTGGGCGGCACTGCTGGCCACGCTCGGCGCCATCGCCCTGTTGCTGCCGATGGCCCGCCCGCTCGACGCCTTGCTGCTCGGTGAGCGCGAGGCGGCCTATCTGGGCATCCACGTCGCCCGGTTGCGCCTGCGCGTGGTCATCGGCACCGCGCTGGCGGTGGGTGCCGCGGTTGCGGCCACGGGGATCATCGGCTTTGTCGGGCTGGTGGTGCCGCACCTGATCCGCCTCGTCGGCCCGTCGCGCCACGCCCTCGTGCTGCCCGGCGCGGCGCTGCTGGGCGCGGCCATGCTGCTGCTCGCCGACATGCTGGCCCGCACCGTCGCCGCCCCGGCGGAGCTGCCCGTCGGCCTGGTCACCTCGGCGATCGGCGGCCCGTTCTTCATCGTCCTCCTGCTGCGCCAGGGGCGGGCGTGATCGCGGCACAGAACCTGCGCGTGCGCGTCGGCCGGCATGTGCTGCTGGACGACGTGTCGCTGCGCCTCGCACCGGGCACGCTCACCGCGGTGCTGGGTGCCAACGGCGCCGGCAAGACCACGCTGCTGCGCGCCCTGGCCGGCGAACAACCGCCCGATGGCGGCTCCGTTTGCCTCGACGGCACGCCGATCGGCACCCTCGACCCGCGCGTTCTGGCCCGCCGCCGCGCCGTGCTGTCACAGCGCGGATCGCTCGCCTTTGGCCTGACCGTCGCCGACGTCGTCGCCCTCGGCCGCCTGCCGCATCGCGCCACCCCCGCCCAGCGCGACGACCGCGCCGCCCTGGCCGCGGTGCGCGACGATTTCTCCCTGGCCGCGCTATGGGACCGCGCCTACCCCACCCTCTCGGGCGGCGAGCGCCAGCGCACCCAGCTGGCCCGCGCCGCCGCCCAGCTCTGGCACCGCGACGGCGACCAGTCCGGCCAGGCGCTGTTCCTCGACGAGCCCGCCGCTGCCCTGGACCTGGCGCAGCAGCGCACCGCCCTGGCCTTCGCCGCCGGCATGGCGGCGCGCGGCGCGGTGGTGCTGGCGGTGTTGCACGACCCCAACCAGGCGGCCCGCGCCGACCAGGTGGTGCTGCTGCGCGCCGGCATCCTGCAAGCCGCCGGCCCGACCCGGGATGTGCTGACCCCCGCCGGGCTGGCCGCCTGCCTCGATGTCGAGATCGAGTGCCTGGTCCGCGCCGACGGAGGGTCGGCTTTCGTTGTGACCTAGCCCCTATCCCCCAACCGGTCCATGATCCCCCCATCATCGGAGGACCCCCCATGGCCGACGGCACCAGCGACACCCGCACCGCCCGCGTCTCCGGCGAAGAGGCACTGGCCATGCACGCCGCCTACCCCCCCGGCAAGCTCGCCACCCGCCTCACCAAGCCGCTCACCACCGCCCGCGACCTCTCCCTCGCCTACTCCCCAGGCGTCGCCGAACCCTGCCTCCACATCGCCCGCGACCCGTCCCTCGCCTACGACTACACCTCCAAAGGCAACATGGTCGCCGTCATCTCCAACGGCACCGCCGTCCTCGGCCTCGGCAACCTCGGCGCCCTGGCCGGCAAACCCGTCATGGAAGGCAAGGTCGCCCTCTTCAAACGCTTCGCCGACGTCGACGGCATCGACCTCTGCATCGACACCGAGGACGTCGACCAGTTCGTCAACGCCGTCCGCTACCTCGGCCCCAGCTTCGGCGGCATCAACCTCGAGGACATCAAGGCCCCCGAGTGCTTCGTCATCGAGCAACGCCTGCGCGAGCTGATGGACATCCCCATCTTCCACGACGACCAGCACGGCACCGCCATCGTCGCCGCCGCCGGCCTCATCAACGCCGTCCACCTCACCGGCCGCGACCTCAAGACCACCAAGCTCGTCGTGAACGGCGCCGGCGCCGCCGCCATCGCCTGCGTCGAACTCCTCAAAGCCATGGGCATGCACCCCATGAACATCACGCTGGCGGACACCAAGGGCGTCGTCTACCAGGGCCGCACCGAGGGCATGAACCAGTGGAAATCCGCCCACGCGGTCGCCACGAAAGCGCGAACCCTCACCGAAGCCCTCGAAGGCGCCGACGCCTTCTTCGGCCTCTCCGTCAAAGGCGCCCTGACCCAGGACATGGTCCGCCGCATGGCCGACAAGCCGATCATCTTCGCCATGGCCAACCCCGACCCCGAAATCACCCCCGAGGAAGCCCGCGCCGCCTCCCCCCACGCCATCATCGCCACCGGCCGCTCCGACTACCCCAACCAGGTCAACAACGTCCTCGGCTTCCCCTACATCTTCCGCGGCGCCTTCGACGTCCGGGCCTCCACCATCAACGAACCCATGAAGATCGCCGCCGCCGAAGCCCTCGCCCTGCTGGCAAGAGAAGACGTCCCCGACGAAGTGAACGCCGCCGGCGGCGGCAAACGCCTCCAGTTCGGCCCGGACTACATCATCCCCAACGCCTTCGACCCCCGCCTCATCTCCCGCCTCCCCCCCGCCGTCGCCAAAGCCGCCATGGATAGCGGCGTCGCCCGCAAACCCATCGCCGACCTGCGCCGCTACACCCGCGAACTCACCGGCCGCCTCGACCCGACCGCCAACGCGCTCGACAGCATCGCCGAAGCCGTCCGCGCCCAACCCCGCCGCGTCGTCTTCGCCGAAGGCGAGGAGGAAAAGATCGTCCGCGCCGCCGTCGCCTTCCGCAACGCCGGATACGGCACCCCCGTCCTCATCGGCCGCGAAGACCGCGTCCGCGCCACCATGTCCGCCCTCGGCCTCGGCGACACCGACGGCATCGAAATCCACAACGCCCGCCTCTCCGGCCGCAACCAGAAATACGCCGAATTCCTCTACGCCCGCCTCCAGCGCCAGGGCTACCTGGCCCGCGACTGCCAGCGCATGGTCAACCAGGACCGCAACGTCTTCGCCGCTTGCATGGTCGCAACCGGCGACGCCGACGCCATGGTCACCGGCCTCACCCGCTCCACCGCCGTCTGCCTCGCCGACATCGCCCACGCCATCGACCCCGCCCCCGGCGAAATCGCCTTCGGACTCACCCTCATGCTCGGCGACCGCGGCCAGACCATCTTCATCGCCGACACCCTGATGCACTTCCGCCCCAACCCCGCCCAGCTCGCCGCCATCTGCACCGGCGCCGCCCAGGCCGCCCGCCGCCTCGGCCACGAACCCCGCGTCGCCCTCCTCAGCTACTCCACGTTCGGCAACCAACACACCGAACTCGCCGACACCATGCGCGAAGCCGTCAAACTCCTGGACGCAAGCGGTGCCGACTTCGAATACGACGGCGAAATGTCCCCCGACGTGGCGCTCGACGACTCATACCGCGCCCTCTACCCCTTCTGCCGCCTCACCGGCCCCGCCAACATCCTGGTCATGCCCGGCCTCCACTCCGCCCACATCACGTCAAGGCTGGCCCCCCGCCTAGGCGGCGGCGGCACCATCGGCCCCCTCCTGATCGGCCTCACCCACGCCGTCCAACTCGCCGCCATGGACAGCAGCGTCAGCCAAATCCTCGACCTCGCCACCATCGCCGCCCACCAGGCGATCAAGGCGTAAGGAAGCATGGGGCTTCGCCCCAAACCCCACCAGGGGCCAAGCCCCTGGA
>JBIPLY010000232.1:0-6606 GCA_044369385.1 Acetobacteraceae bacterium
GCGCCGGATGAGTTTTTCCAGCTGGCGAATGGACGCGCGGCAGCCCCCGGCGAGCATGGGGTGCTCGCGGGCGTGTTCGGCGATGGCGGCGATCAGCAGATGGATGATCGCGGCGAGCGCCTGGCCGAGGGGGGTGGCCGGGATGTGCTGCATGGTTAGAAATATATGCTAACCGCAGCGGAACGTCAAGGGTTTTTTTCTTAGAAAAGAAGAATCTTCTTTTTGTGAACAAAAAGAAGCAAAAAAACTTTATCCATTGGCATCCGACCGCCCCGGGGAAGACGGGTGCCAATGGGGAAAAGTATTTTGGTTCTTTTTTTCAAAAAAGAACCGCTTGCTTGCTTGCCTAATGCAGCCGCGGCGCGCGCAGGAAGCTGGTTCGGTCTGCCGAGGTGATGCGCACTGTGACCGGATTGCCATCACGGGTGAGTTTCAACGTGACCGGGGTCCCAGCGGGGCCGGTGGCCCAGAGTTTGCGCCACAGCGAGCCGAGGTCGGTGACGTCGTCCGCGCCGACGGCCAGGATGCGGTCGCCCTGCTGCACGCCGGCGCGGGCGGCGGGGCCGCGGTCGGAGACGCCGCCGACGACCAGGCCGCCATCGCCCTCCATGGCGAACAGGCCGAGCCAGGGGCGGGGCGGCTGGGAGACGCGGCCATAGGCCAGCAGGTCATCGAGCACCGGGCGGAGATTGGCCACCGGCACGATCATGTTCATGTCCGTGCGGCGCTTGCCTTCGCCCTGTTGCAGGATCAGCGAGCCGGTGCCGAGCAGCTTGCCGTCCTTGCCGATCAGGGCGGAGCCGGACCAGAACGGGTGGGCGGGAGCAGTGAAGATTGCGTTGTCGAGCAGGTATTCCCAGTAGCCGGCGAATTCCTGGCGGCCGACGACCTTGGCCTCGATGGCGTGGGTGCGCCCACCGCCGGCGGCCATGACGGCTTCGGCGCCGACCTTCAGCGCATCGGAATCGCCGAACTCGATGGCGGGCAGGTTCAGCCGGCCGAGGGCCTGGACCAGGCCGAAGCCGCTGATCTGGTCGAAGGCGAGCGCGTGGCCGGGCACGGCGCGGCCGTCATTGGTGATGAGCCAGACGGTCTCGGCCTCGGTGATCAGGTAGCCGATGGTCAGGACCAGGCCGTCTTCGCGGATGACCACGCCGTTTCCGACGCGGTCCGTGCCCAGGGTGCCGGCGGTGAAGGCGTCCGGCGGGACCGAGGCGCGCAGGCCCACGACCGACTTGAGCGTGCGCTCCAGGTCGAAGCCGTAATCGGCCGGGTCCGGCTGGAGATTCGCGGGAATCTCCCAGTCGGGGGTGTTGGGGGCGGAGTCGTCGTCTTGGGACATCGTTGTGCAATATTGGGCGGCTTGGCGGCGAGGGCAAGCCGGGTCACGCCATGTTGTCGCGCGCGGGGGGGGCAGGCGGGTGGCGCGCCCGGTACGGTAGGGCGGGGGAGCGGCGGGATTGCAGCACCGGGGCGGCTGGCGGGCGGTGGAGCGCGGTCAAGCAAGCAAGCGGCCACAAAGACACAAAGACACAAAGAAGCCAAGGCAAGGGAGCAGTTGGGCTTGGCGTCCAGGTTGGGCTCAAATCGCCATTCGCTTGATGCCGTCCTTCAGGACCGCACGATTGAAGTTCATAAGGAGACCGAGGCGCACGCCGCTCATGCGCAGGTAGGTGAGCATTTGCGCTTCGTGGACGGGCATGAGGCGATCCACGGACTTGATCTCAAGGATCAGGCGGTTGTCGACGACCAGGTCGAGGCGAAAGGCGGCCGCCATGGTCACGCCCTTGTAGATCACCGGCAATGCAACTTGCCGGGCATGGGCGATGCCCGCGAGCGACAATTCGTGGCACAGGCAGTCTTCGTACGCGGATTCGAGCCGGCCAGGGCCGAGATGCCGATGGACCTCGATCGCGCAGCCGATGACGCGCCGCGACAGGGCGTTGTCGTCGTCCAGGGCCGGCTCCATTGCCGTGCTGCCCGGCATCCTGATCAGGCGGTGATGTCCCGGAGCGCGCGGCCGACGGCTTCGATGGTTTGGTCGATGATGGCGTCGTCGTGTTCGGTGCTGAGGAACCAGGCGCCGCGTTCGAGGGCGCGGACGCCGTGCTTGACCAGGGCGGTGGTGAATTCGATGTAGCGCTTGCGGTCGAATTTTTGCAGGTCGGACCAGTTGCGGGCGGGCTCGGTCATGCCGAGGGCGACATGGAAGGCGGTGGGGAAGCCGGTGACGACGGCGGGGACGCCGGCTTTTTCGAACTGGGCGCGGATGCCGTCCATCAGGTTTGTGCCGTTGCGGTTCAGGCCGTCCCAGGTCTCGGGTTTGCGCAGGCGGTTCAGGGTGGCGACGGTGGCGGCCATGGTGATGGCCTGGCCGTTATAGGTGCCGCCGTGCATGACGCCGCGGGCGAGCTCGTCTAGCAGGCTGGCCTTGCCGGCGATGGCGGCCACCGGGAAGCCGTTGGCGATGGCCTTGGCGAAGCTGGCGAGGTCCGGGGTGACGCCGAATTTCTGCTGGGCGCCGCCGGGTCCGATGCGGAAGCCGGTGATGACCTCGTCGAACATCAGGATGGTGCCGTGTTTGGTGCAGGCTTCCCTTGCCGCCTCCAGGTAGCCTGGGGCGGGATGAATGGAACCCTGGTTGCACATGGCGGCTTCCATGATGACCATGGCGACGTCGCCCTTTGCCAGGCGGGCTTCGAGGGCCTTTGCGTCGTTCCAGGGCAGCACGGCGATGTCGGTGGCGGCGTCGGCGATCTGGCCGCGGCTGCCGGCGACGGGGGCGGTGGCGTCCGGCGGCGGGGTGGTGGACCAGAGGACATTGTCGAACCAGCCGTGGTAATGGCCCTCGAACTTCAGCACCACGCGGCGGCCGGTGGCGGCGCGGGCGATGCGGAAGGCGGCCTGGACGGCCTCGGAGCCCGACGAGCAGAAGCGCATGCGTTCGGCGCAGGGGACCATTTCGCAGACCAGGCGGGCGGCTTCGGCTTCGAGGGCGGACTGGCCGCCATAGAGGATGCCGCGGTCGAGCTGGGCGCGGACGGCGGCGATGACGTCGGGCGGGGTGTGGCCGAGGATCATCGGGCCCATGGAGAGGTAGTAGTCGATCAGGCGGTTGCCGTCGGCGTCGATGAGGCAGGCGCCGTCGGCGCGGTCGAAGACCAGGGGGGTGGGGGAGATGCCGAGGCGGAAATTCGAGGAGACGCCGCCGGCGAGATGGTTCGCGGCCTCGGCGAGGCGGCGGCGGGATTCGTCGAAGGTGAGCTCGTGGTCGGGAAGGGCGTTGCGGCGGTCGGTCATGGGGCGCACTCCGGCGGGAACGCGGCGAGGCTCTCGCCGGGGCGCGGAGGTGTCAAGCCGGGCGGCGGAATTCACTTGAACATCGCGCAATCGTTGCCACACTCAGGCAAATGGGGCCGAGGGGGCGCGGGATGATCAAGCTGAATGTGAACGGGCGCGTGCACGAGGTGGATGCGCCGGCGGATACGCCGCTGCTTTGGGTGCTGCGCGAGTGGCTGGGCATGACCGGCAGCAAGTATGGCTGCGGGGCCGGGGTGTGCGGGGCGTGCAGCGTGCATCTGGACGGCGACGTGGTGCGGTCTTGCGCGGTGGCGCTGGGCGATGTGCGCGACGGCCGGGTGCTGACGATCGAGGGGCTGTCGGCGGACGGGCTGTCGCACCCGGTGCAGCGGGCCTGGCTGGCGCATGAGGTGCCGCAATGCGGCTACTGCCAGTCCGGGCAGATCATGGCGGCCGCGGCGCTGCTGAAGGCGGTGCCCAAGCCGACCGATGACGACATCGATGCGGCGATGAGCAACATCTGCCGCTGCGGGACGTATCAGCGGGTGCGCGCGGCGATCCATGCCGCCGCGCGCGACGGCGCGGCCTGAGGGGGCGGGACATGAACCAGGTTTCGGGTTTGGGGCGGCGCGGGTTTCTGGGCAGCGTGGCGGCGGTGGCGGGCGGGTTCTCGCTGGGCTGGTCGGTGCCGGCGGGCCATGGGCAGGCGATGGCGGCCAATTCGGCGGCGGTGGCCGCGGGCGGGGTGGAGGTTGGCATCTGGGCGGTGGTGCATGCCGACGACACCGTGGTGGTGCGGATTGCGCGCTCCGAGATGGGGCAGGGGACGCTGACGGGGCTCGCGCAGCTGGTCGCCGACGAGATGGACGCCGACTGGTCCAAGGTGCGGGCCGAGTATATCGCGCCGGAGGTGAACCTGGCGGCCCGGCGGGCCTGGGGCGACATGTCGACCGGGGGGAGCCGGGGGATCCGGGCCTCGGTGGAGTATGTGCGCAAGGGCGGTGCGGCGGCGCGGGCGATGCTGGTCCAGGCGGCGGCGGCGCAGTGGGGCGTGCCGGTCGGCGAGTGTTCGGCCAGCGAGAGCGTGATCACGCATGGGCCGAGCGGGCGGACGTTGCGCTACGGGCAGGTGGCGGCGGCGGCGGCGAAACTGCCGGTGCCGGCGGATGTGGCGGTGAAGGCGCCGGGGGCGTGGAAGATCGTCGGCCGGGGGGTCAAGCGGCTCGACACGGTGGAGAAGCTGAGCGGCAAGCTGGTCTATGCCATCGACCTGCAATTGCCGGGGATGCTGAACGCCTCGATCGCGCAGTCGCCGGTGTTCGGCGGCAAGCTGGTCAGCTTCGATGCGGCCAAGGTGATGGGCATGCCGGGCGTGCGGCATGTGCTGAAGGTGGATGACGGGGCCGTGGCGGTGGTGGCCGACAAGTGGTGGCAGGCGCAGACGGCGCTGAAGGCGCTGCCGATAGTGTGGGACGAGGGGGCGAACGGCAAGGTCAGCTCGGCCTCGATCGCCGAGCACCTGAAGGGGGGGCTGGAGGCGCGCGAGGCGTTTGTCGGGCTGAAGCAGGGCGACGTGGCCGCGGCGATGGCGGGGGCGGCGAAGAAGGTCGAGGCGGTGTATTCCACGCCGTTCCTGAACCACGCGACGCTGGAGCCGATGACGGCGACGGCGAAGTGGGACGGGACCACGATCGAGGTCTGGGTTTCGAGCCAGAACGGCGATGCCTCGCTGGCCGCGGCGGCGGAGGCGGCCGGGGTGCCGCTGGCGCAGGTGAAGGTGCACAAGCACCATCTGGGCGGCGGGTTCGGGCGGCGCGGCAACCAGGACTACACCACCCAGGCGGTGCGCATCGCCAAGCAGGTGCCGGGCGTGCCGGTGAAGCTGATCTGGTCGCGCGAGGAGGACATGCAGCACGGCATGTACCGGCCGATCACCATGGCGAAGATGCAGGCCGGGCTGGACGCGCAGGGCAACCTGGTCGCGCTGCACGGGCGGATTTCCGGGCAGTCGATCCTGGCCTATGTGGCGCCGGCGCGGATGGCGGGCGGGATGGACCCGGTGCAGTTCCAGGGCTGGAACAAGGAGGAGTTCGCCTATCAGGCGATCCCCAACATCCTGAACGACCATGCGATGCGCAACACGCATGTGCCGGTGGGGTTCTGGCGCGGGGTGAACCACAACCAGAACGCCATCTACCTGGAATGCTTCATGGACGAGGTGGCGCATGCGGCGGGCAAGGACCCGCTGGCGTTCCGGCTGGGGCTGATGGGGCAGATGCCGAAGCTGGCCGCGGTGCTGCGGGCGGCGGCCGAGAAGGCGGAGTATTCGAAGCCGTTGCCGGCCGGGGTGTTCCGCGGCATCTGCGCCAATTACGGCTTCGGCAGCTACACCGCGGCGGTGGCGGAGGTGTCGGTCAGCAAGGCGGGCGAGCTGAAGATCCTGCGCATCGTGGCGGCCACCGATTGCGGGTATGCGGTCAATCCGGACCAGATCACCGCCCAGGTGGAGGGCAGCTTCGTCTATGGCTTGTCCGCGCTGTTCAGCAGCGAGAACACGGTGGCCAATGGGCGGATCGTTGAGGGCAATTTCGACACCTATGAGGTGATGAAGCTGGACCAGATGCCGAAGGTGGAGACGGTGATCGTGCCCTCCGGCGGGTTCTGGGGCGGGGTGGGGGAGCCGACCATCGCGGTGGCCGCACCGGCGGTGCTGAACGCGATCTTTGCCGCGACGGGAAAGCGCATCCGCAGCCTGCCGCTGAAGCACCACGATCTCAGCCATGCCTGAGCGATGTTCCTAGGCGTGCTGGCGCTGGCGGTGGTCGGGGATGCCATTCCGGCGCCGCTGACGGAGCGGCCCGGCGATGCCGCGCGCGGGCGGGTGGTGGTGGAGAGCCGGCAGGTGGGCACCTGCGTGCTGTGCCATGCCGGGCCGTTTCCGGCCGAGCGGCTGCCGGCGACGATCGGGCCGGATCTGCGCGGGGTGGGCGATCGGCTGACTTCGGGGCAGATCCGGCTGCGCCTGGTTGATCCCGCCCGGGTCAATCCGGACAGCGTGATGCCGGGGTATTTCCGCGTGGATGGGCTGGTGCGGGTGGGGGCGGCCTGGCGCGGGCGCAGCGTGCTGACGGCGCAGCAGATCGAGGATGCGGTGGCGTTCCTTGTCACGCTGAAGGAGGAGTGATGCCGGGACGATTGAAGCTGGCGCGGCGCATGGTTCTGCTGTCGGCGGGGGCGGCGGGTGCTGCGCTGTTGCCGGCCCCGGCGCGGGCGAAGCCGGAGGAGGTGGCGGCCCTGATCCGCGCC
>JBIPLY010000233.1:0-6603 GCA_044369385.1 Acetobacteraceae bacterium
CGTGCGGCACAGGCCCAGAACCTGCCAACCCGGCGTGCCCGCGGCGAGCGCCACCAGCCGCGAGGCCGCGGCCCCGGTGGCGCCGGCGACCAGCAGCGTGCGCGGCTCAGCCATGGGCGAAGACGACCATGTAGTCGCTGCCGCTGCCCGGGTCGGTGCCGAACTGGATCGACAGCCGCGCCGCCCGGTCCGCCTCGGACAGGCCGGCCAGGGTGAGCGACACCGTCTTCCGCCCCGCCGCCATGGCATGCATCGTCGCGCCCTTGAAGCCGTCGGCGCCGAGGTTCTCGACCCATTGCAGCGTGTGGCTCTGCGCCGCGACCCCCCACAGCGTGATGGTGTCGCCGATGGTGAGCCCGACCACCGTGCTCCAGATCTCCGCTGCCGGATCGCGCGCATCCAGGAAGAAGCTGTCCACCCCGCTGCCGCCGGTCAGGAAGTTGGAGCCCGCCCCGGCATCGAGCACATTCTGCCCGGCATCCACCTGCAGCGCGTCCGCGCCGGCGCCAGTTCGCAGGAACACGTTCGGCGCGGCGGCGCGCAGCACGATCCCGTCCGCGCCGAGATGGACGAACTCCTGGTCGAGATAGCTCAGCGGGCCGGAATAGGGCGACAGCGCGGGCGTGGAGCCCTGGCCCTTGCTGTCCGTCATCAGCAGCGCAGCCCCTGGCGTCGCCACGAAATGGTCCAGCAGTGTCACCGTCGCGCTGGCATCGCCAAGCGTCAGCCCCGCGGGCTGGCCCAGCACCACGGCGAAGCTTTCGGCGGCCTCCGCCTTGTGCGCCTCGCCGTTGACCACGAAGGTGAAGCTCGCGGTGGCCTGCCCCGGCGCGAAGGCCAGCGTGCCGCCCTGGCCCCCCGGCATGTCCCGGTCGGCCACGCGCGCGGTGCCGTCGGCCAGGCTCCAACGCACACTGGCCGGCGCGGTCGCCGCCGTATCGAGCGTGACGCTGTAGGTGATCCACACCACGCTCTCCGACACCGAACGGTCCGCCCCGATCGAGGCGACCGGCAGCGGCTGCGCGAACTGCGCGGCCAGCGCGTTCACCTGCAGGTTCGCCCCAGCCATCGTCACCTGCGTCTCGTACACCCCGCCCGCCCCGGCGAAGCGCACCGCATGCAGCCCGTCCGCCACCGGCACGGTATAGAGGCCGGTCGCCTGCGTCGTCGTCACCACCACGCCGCCCAGGCTCACCGTCACGCCGCCAAGCCCTTCGCCGGGGTCGTAGAAGCCGTTGCCGTTCGCGTCGGCATACACCACGCCGGACAGGAAGCGCGCGCTGCCGGAGGTGGCGAAGCTCTGCGTGATCATCGAGGCGTTGAAGCCGCGCACGATGCCGTCATTGCCGGCGGCGGTGAAGACCCCGGTCACCTGGCCCACGCCGATCTCGCGGAACGTGCCGTTCAGGATGTTGACCCGATGGCCGGGGCTGAGGAACAGGCCGCGATGCTGCTGCGAGACAAAGCCGCCGAGATCGCCCAGCCCGCCCGTCGTGCCGCTCCAGGAGATGTTCTCGCCCGAACTCCAGCTGCCGGTGAAGCTGTAGCCGGCGGCCTCCATCCGGTCCTTCGGCGCAGAGCCGCCGACGCCGGTGTGGGAAAACACGTCGGCATCGAGCATCCAGGTACTGTGCGCGCGCGACGCATCGACCAGCAGCTCGTTCGGCGCCAGCGGCGGCTTCGGCGTGCCGTCGAGCCGGCCGGGCGTGAGCCCCTCGTTCAGGTCGATGCCATAGCGCTGCGCCTCGCCGAGCGGATCGAGCCGCGCCCGGTTGATCAGCTGCAGCATGTACACTTCGTACGTGGTCATCGTGGCCATGGCCGGCCGCTCCCGTTTCCGACCGCTTCCCTATCGCACAGGCCGCCCCGGAGGCACCACCAGGATCAGCCCGCCAGCCGCGCCAGCGTGCGCACCAGCACCCGCGCCCCGGCGGCCAGCTGCGCCGGGCTGGAATACTCGGCCGGGTTGTGGCTGATGCCGGCCCGGCTGGGCACGAAGATCATCGCCGTCGGGCAGACCGGCACCAGGAACTGCGCGTCGTGAAACGCCCCGGACGGCAGATGGCGGCAGCGCAGCCCCTCCGCCCCGGCCGCCTCGGCCACGGCCGCGACCACGCCGGCGTCGAACATCACCGGCATGGCGGTGAAGTTCTCGAACACCGCGACATCGCAGCCCGCCACGGCCGCGCGGATGGTGGGTTCAATGGCGTCACCCTTCGCGCGCAGCACCGCTTCATCGGGGTGGCGCAGGTCGATGGTGAAGCGCACCAGGTTGGCCACGGAGTTCGACGTATTGGGCGAAACCTCGACGCGCGCGACGGTGAAGCGCAGCGTGTCGGTGGGATCGGCGGTCAGCGCGTTCAGCGCCGCGATGGCGCGCACCATGTCCTGCACCGCATCCCGCCGGCCGCGCAGCGGGGCGGTGCCGGCATGGGCGGTCTCGCCGGTCAGCGTCACGGTGAACCAGCGGCTGCCCTGGATGCCGGTGACCGCGCCGATCTCCATCCCCTCGACCTCCAGGATCGGCCCCTGCTCGATATGCGCCTCGATATAGGCGTGCGGGCGCCCGCCCAGCGCCCGGCGCGGCAGGTCGGCCTCCAGCGCCATCTGCTCGTCCAGCGCCGCGCCATAGGTGATGCCGTCGGGGTCCAGGATGTCGCGGAACGCGGCGGGCGGGGTATGGCCGGACCAGCTCATGCTGCCGGTGCAGCCGGGCCGGAACCGCCCGCCCTCCTCGTTGGTCCAGGCCACCAGCTCGATGGCGCGCCGCGTCGCCACCCCGGCATCGTGCAGCGCCGTCAGCGCCTCCAGCCCCGCCATCACCCCCCAGATCCCGTCGAAGCGCCCGCCCTCCGGCTGGCTGTCCATATGGCTGCCGGTCAGCACCGGGGGCAGGGCAGGGTCGGTCCCCTCGCGGCGGAAGAACAGGTTGGCGGCTTCGTCGACGCTGACGGTGCAGCCGATCGCCCGCGCCCAGCCGATCATCCGCCGGCGCGCGTCGCGGTCCAGCGCCGACAGGCAGGGCCGGTTGACGCCGAAATGCCCGCCCGGCGCTTCGAACCCGCCGATTTCAGCCAACTCCATCAGCCGCGCCCACTGGCGGGCCTCGTTCACGGCGGCGGCGGCGGAGTCGGTCATGGCGGGTCTCCCGGGCAATGCGGCCGACTGTTCCGCGCCGCGGCGGGCAGCGTCAATGCACCCGCGCGGGCAGCGCCGATGCACCGGGTCAGCCGCGCAGCAACCCCGCCATCGGCGTGACCCCGAGACTGCCGGGAAACACCCGCGCCAGCACGCCGGCCGGCAACCCCAGATGCGCGGCCAGCACGCCTTTGGTGAGTGCTGCAAGGTCGGAGGTCGGCGCCAGGTCGCGCCCCTCGAACAACCGGCCCGGCGCCAGCCCCGGCCAATCGCCCAGCACCCGCCCGCCCGCCACGCGCCCGCCGAGCAGGAAGGCGACGGCGCCGGTGCCGTGGTCGGTGCCGCCGGTGCCGTTGACCCGCACGGTGCGGCCGAACTCGGTCATCACCAGCACCACGGTATCGCGCCAGGCCGTGCCCAGCCCGTCGCGCAGCGCCACCAGCCCGGCATCGAGCTGGCGCAGCGTGCCCGGCAGGCGCCCGGCCTGGTTGGCATGGGTGTCCCAGCCGCCCAGCTCCAGCGCGGCCAGCCGCGGCCCGTCGGCGGCGGCCAGCATCCGCCCGGCGGCCTCGGCCAGGGCGGGGAAGCCGAAACGCTCCGGCGCGCGGCGATCGGGGCCCAGCGTGGCCCCCGCAAAGCCGCGCTCGCGCATCCCGGCGGCCACCGGCGGCCCGGTGACGGCATCGCCGGCATGCAGGGCGGCGATGCGGGCATAGAGATCGGCGGACGGCGCGGCGAAGCTGGGCGGCAGCCAGCTTCCCACCGCCGCCGGCCCGCGCAGCAGCACCGGCATCAGGCTGCCGACCGCCAGGGCGCGTTCTCCCTGCCCCCCCAGCGCGCCGGCCACCCGGTTCAGCCAGCCGCTGTCCAGCCGCTGTTCGGCACCGAACTCCATCCAGTCCTGCGCCTCGAAATGGCTGCGGTTGCGCCAGGACCCGGCGATGGCATGCACCGCCAGCGCCTCGCCGGCGGCGAACATGCCGTGCAGCCCGGCCAGCGCCGGATGCAGCCCGAAGAAGCCGCCGAGATCGCCCAAGCCCCCCTCCTGCCCGGGCTCCGGCGGCATCAGCCCGCCGCGCAGCCCGGCCAGGGCGGCATCGCCATAGGGCACCACGGCGGAAAGCCCATCCAGCGCCCCGCGCAGGATCACCACCGCCAGGCGCTTCTCCGTCGGCGCCGCGGCCAGCGCCAGCGAAGCCCGCCCCAGGCTCAGCACCCCGCCAAGTCCCAAGAGCGCCGCGCGGCGGGTCAGCATCCGGGTCATCGCCGCTGGAACTCCGGGCTGGCGAACAGCAGCGCCAGCGCCTCGCGCCGCGACCCCGCCCGCATCATCTCGCCGCGCGCCGCAGCCCCCAGCAGCGGGCCGAGCGCGCGCCCGGCGATCGCCATCGGCTCCTGCCCCGCCGCCCGCGCGGCCACCGCATGGGCCCAGTCGAAGCGGCGCATCAGCGCCTCCGGCCCGGCCCAGTCGGCGGCGGTGTCGGGCCAGCCATTCGGCGCCGGCGCATTCAGCATCGCCTGGCCCAGCCCGGCGATCGATTCGCGCAGCCGCGGCCGGTTGCCCGCCGGCAGGTCCATCGCCCGCACCACCGCCAGCACGTATTCGCCCGGCGCGCGCAGTTTTTCCAGCGGCTGCCAGGCCTCCGGCAGCGCCACCACCGCCAGCGCCGCGGCCTTCAGGTCGCCCTCGGTCTCGGCCAGCACGGCGGCGATGCGCGCCACCGCCGCGGCGGGCGGGGCGTCGGCCACGAAATGCCGCACCAGCTTGGCGGCCAGGGCGCGATAGGTCGCGGGGTGGCGGGCGAGGAAGCCCAGCGCCTGCTCCAGCCCGTCCGGTCCGTCGGCGATCCGCTGTCCCATCAGCGCCTTCGGCCCCGGCTGGTGCATGGCGGGGCGGAAGATCGTGCCGGGCGCCTCGGCCCGCAGCGCCACCGACCAGCCGGTCATCACGCGCGCGAGCTGCTCCACATCGCCCTGGGCATAGCCGGCGGCCGGGGTGACGGTATGCAGCTCCAGGCATTCCCGCGCCAGGTTCTCGTTCAGCCCAACGCGCCGCCCCGCCGCCGCGCGTCGGGCCATCGGGCTGTCCGGCCCGGCCGACTGCGCGTTGTCCAGATAATACAGCATCGCGGGATGGCGCATCACGGCGCCGAGCATGTCGGCGAAGCGGCCGGTGACATGCGGGCGGATCGCCTCGCGGACATAGGCATTGGCCAGCCCGACCACCGATCCGCGGCGCAGGCTGACGGTGAAATGGTTGGCCCAGAACCACACCAGCCGCTCGCGGAACGGCTGGTCGGTGACCGCGGCGTGATCCAGCCAGGCCGCGGTGTCCGCCTGCATGATGGTGCGCGACGCCTGTACCCCGTCATTGCCGCGGGCCAGGTCTTCCCGCCAGGCCACCAGCCCGGCAGCGCTATCCGCGGCCGGCAGGGCCAGCGCCGGGTCCGGCCCCTGGAGCTGGGCGGCCAGCCACGCCTCGGGATCGTCGGGCAGCTTCTCGTCGCCCCGCCGCCCCAGCCCGAAACGGATCATCGCGTGCTGCGCACGAATGGACATGCCGCATCATCGCACAAACTGCGGCGTCCTGCCATGCGACAGACCGGCCCATATCGCACTTGCAAATCCCGCCGCACGCGGGCATGTCACGGCCCAATCATGCCGGCGCAGGGCCGACCAGACAGGACGCGCGGAGCGATCGCCCCGCCGCGCCCTTACGCGTCGTATCAGTGCCTGCGCTGTTGCCCGCGCCGCGTTCGGCCCCGCCCGGGGCATATGGAGGCTATCGTGCTCACTGATCTCGCCAAACTGCGCAACATCGGCATCACCGCGCATATCGACGCGGGCAAGACCACCACCACCGAGCGGATCCTGTACTACACCGGCGTCTCGCACCGCATCGGCGAGGTCCACGACGGCAACACCACCACGGACTACATGGACCAGGAGCGTGAGCGCGGCATCACCATCACCTCCGCCGCGGTGACCTGCGAGTGGAAAGACACCCGCATCAACATCATCGACACCCCCGGCCACATCGATTTCAACATCGAAGTGAACCGCAGCCTGCGCGTGCTGGACGGTGCGATCTTCATCATCGAGGGCGTGGCCGGCGTGCAGCCGCAGTCCGAGACCAACTGGCGCCTCGCGGATCGGTACAACGTCCCGCGCATCATCTTCATCAACAAGCTGGACCGCACCGGCGCCGATTTCTACCGCGCCTTCGACACGCTGAAGGAGAAGCTGGACATCGTCGCCCTGCCGCTCCAGCTCCCGATCGGCATCGAGGACCAGTTCGTCGGCGTCGTCGACCTCGTGGAAATGAAGGCCATCATCTGGGAAGGCGGCGAGCTGGGCGCGAAGTTCCACGACGCCCCGATCCCCGACGACCTGATGGAAAAGGCCAAGGAAGCCCGCCAGCTCCTGCTCGACACCGCGCTGTCCGTCGATGACGCCGGCATGGAA
>JBIPLY010000591.1:0-6574 GCA_044369385.1 Acetobacteraceae bacterium
TATAGACAGGGACTCCATCTTGCAATAGTCCCATGATCACAAAGTATGATTCTTGATTCATTGTTGTTTGGCTCCTTTTTTTGCTCTTTGTTCTCTACTTTCCTAACTGTAACCGATTCCCTAGGAAATGTCAAGGGGTTTTTAAAACTTTTTTTTTCGGGAGTTGGGTGTGCTACTAATTGCACCCATTTTGCAACCTTATCTCCTTCCGTTTTTCGGGAATTGTTAAATGGGTTTTATAGGATGTCTCCCGCTATTTTCGCGTCAGCACAGGGGGCGATCGCCCTAAATCGACGGGGACAATACCAGGCCGTGACATCAAGCGGGCTACAGGCTATACAGTGCGGGGATAACACCCTTTTTGCGTTACCCCGCAACAACAAAGAAGACAAGATGGACAATTTTTCTCTAAGGATGTCCACATAGATCAAAATCTAAGAAATTGAACGAGTGCCATAGGGTTTAAGTTATTCAGTGTGTCATGTTTCATAGGGTTTAAGTTATTCAGTGTGTCATGGGGGTAAAGCTATTATTTCCCGTAACCTTAACCCAATGGCATTCAGTGTGACAGAGGAGAAGGTGTTGGACTCTTAAAATAATATGATTTTTTCTTCAACAGCAGTAAAATGGCTCTAACCTTTATGGGGTGTGGCTTCTGGAGATAGTTAAGAAATCCTTAAAATGGTATCAGGTTATGATACAAACAACGAGATAATCGCTGTCACACTAAAACATAATAGAAGATTAATAAAAAACACTGTGATAAAAATTCAGTGTGACAGAATTCAGTGTGACAGAATTCACTGTGACAAATTTTTTGGTGTGACACAGAAGGATAAAGATCCCCCCTCCATTAGATCTAATGGGAGGGCTGAAAACCACACGGGGATGACGGGGTTTAAGAGGGCTTGAGGGGATGGTCACAAAGGGAATCTACTAAAACCAGTGTCAACCCTCCTCAAATTCCCTATTATTGCCCTCTAAACTGACGAATGGGGTTATCCTTTACTTTGGCAAAACAAAACCTCCCTAGGTTTTTGGCAAAACAAAACCTCCCTAGGTTTAAGGAGGCTGTAGAGGGTTTATAGGGTATGGGGTCAACTTTGCCCGATATAGTGCAATTGGGCAACCACTCCCCGTTCGGGGTCATCTGCGACCCCAGAGACTCGGTAGACAGCTTGGATGGTGTATCCACGAGAGTCTATCCCTGAAAAGAAGGCAATGGTCTCCCCTAGTCCTAGTTGACAGCCGTTGGGATACCCTGCTTCGGTAATAGGAATATAGTTTGATGTTGTTAAGAAATAATCAATTTGAAACTTTGTTGATGACATCATTTTATCGTCCTCATACTATTTTAGGTGTACTATAGGGTGTGCTTACTAGATTTTCGTCAACGCGATCCCTATAGCGTCATTCATCTGGTTTTCAACATCGGTCATTTGCCCCATGACTTCCCCCTATGGAGTACCGTTGTGCATCACGGCAGGAGTAGGGAGCCGTTGGCTATTTGATAGGCACTAGGAACCCCACCGTGACGAGGGAGGCTACAAACGCATCGTAAGAGCTTGTGTCAAGGGTTTTACCCGACCAATTCACCTCAACCCGCTTCTGCCATTCCATATAGGCTTTGACATCGGGTAAGGGGGAGTGGCAGGATGATGCACAATTTCGCCATAGGGCGGCGGTGATCTGTTTTGGTGAACCTGTAACGGTTATCGAATCATCAAACAGTCTGTAAGCCATTGTTTTAGTGGTCATTGTTTTGTCCTTTGCGGGGTAGGGTAGGGTAGGGTAGGGTAGGGTAGGGTAGGGTAGGGTAGGGTAGGGTAGGGTAGGGTAGGGTAGGGTAGGGTAGGGTAGGGTAGGGTAGGGTAGGGTAGGATTCCCTACCCGTAGTCTATTATGCGGCTATGCGGCGAGTGCGGCGCGCCGTCGGCGGTAGAAGGTGGCGATGTTATTGTTGTTGAACATCTCGTTAAATTCGATGTTCGTGGCGTTTTCGGGCGTGGCGGTTGTAGCGAACCCGATTAAAAATCTTACCCAGTTCTCTATCCTTGTCGCGTTGGTCGTCCCTGCGTGATGCCGGATTTCGATGGTGTTGTATTTCCGGTAGCTCTGCAAGTTCAACTTGCTGTATCGGCTGTGCTGTAATTGACGCATTTCGTCAATTGTGAGGCAGTTATCAATGAGATGGGTTCTCATTGTTTCCGAAGTCGGTAGACAGAATCGGTTCGCCGATCCTCGCCGTGCTTTAGGCTGGACGGCATCCAGGTTTGCCTCATTCGCTATGTAGCGCTTTACGAAGTTCCGAACCCGTGCGACCCCTAGGAAGTCCGCCCCCAAGTGGACGTGCAGCCCACAGTTTTTATTCACTTTACAACCGGCTTGAGTTAGGGCTTCGCAAACCTTCCGAAGCTCGGCGATGCCCTTCTCCCCGCTAAGGATGGGGCTTACGATCTCGTACCCGCACGAGCCATCCGTAATTACCTTCCAGTGTTCTTTAGTGATGTAGTTATAGTTTTCGACCGCAGCCGATATCCCTGCGGCTTGTAGTGCTATTGCGATCGCCTCCTGGCTTATTAGCCGGGTTACTTCGATTTCAACCCCGAAGGTGAGGCTGTCTGGTAAGTCGTTGGTGGCTTGTTGGGCTTGTTGGGCTTGTTGGACTTGTTGGGCTTGTTGGACTTGTTGGGCTTGTTGGACTTGTTGGACTTGTTGGGCTTGTTGGGCTTGAATCCGGTTATATTCGGCCTGAAGAACGGCCGTTTTTTGATTGAGCTTGACTATGGTCAAACCCGATGCACGGTAGGCTTTTAAGGATTGTTGAAGTTCTCTATAGTTCATGGTCGTTTTAGCTCTTTGTTCTCTACTTTCCTAAGTATAACTGATACCCTAGGAAATGTCAAGGGGTTTTTAAAACTTTTTTTTTGGGGACAAATTATGGCCATTTTAGGAAGTGGGCCATTTTGGGATGGGTGATTAAATGATATAATGGTATGATTACGATGCACAAAAGAGCAGGAGATTAATGGACAGATTCAAGGTTGATGTTTTATCGAAAACAGCTAATCCCCAGACAATAATGTATCTGGCTCTCCATCAGGATTATAGTGAGGATTATATATATGAAAGCCTTGATAAAACCCCTTCTGAAATTAAGTGTGGGGAGATAGCCGTTAAACGATTACTAGAGGGAAATAGAGGACACTTTGGAGTGTTAGAGCACTGCCACATCGTTTTTAGTGTAGGATATTTCCCCCATAGTGTGATGCAACAGGCAACCCGGCATAGAATAGCTAGTTTCGATGTTCAATCTGGGCGCTACTCAGGGCAGAGGATTGTTGATGTAATCAACTTCAAGAGAAGTTTAGAAGATGTTTTTTACCTCCGTCCGGTGGGGAATTACAGCGATCGCCAAGGCAAAAAATATTATTATTCACCTGAATTAAGAGAAATCCATTTACAACACTGTGTAGATGCTTGTGGTTTGTATAAACAAAACATTGAGTCTGGGATGAGTGAAGAACACGCCAGGGGTTTAATCCCGTTCGATTTCAGACAGCATTTTGTTATGTCTTGTAACCTGCGTTCACTGTTACATTTTCTCGATTTAAGATTCAAAAAAGATGCTCAATTAGAGATTCAAAAACTCTCTGAAATGATGTGGGCCCATACTCAAGAATGGGTTCCTGAGATTTCAGCTTGGTATGAGAAAAATAGATTAGGGAAAGCTCGGCTTGCTCCCTAATTTTGCTTTCTGGGCAGGGAGTTAAATGCCTAGGTTTCGCGTGTTACAAGTATAAGTTGCAAGTTATGTATAAACAAGTTTCTTATGTTCTTGCCACCCCTCCTGTAGAGTTTGGAGAGGGAGTAGAGGAGGGGATTGGATGTCCTTCATACTATTGTAAGATTTCTCCTACTCGGTACAACCCAGAAGCAGATCGTGAGGAAACGACACTGCACGTTTTACAAGAAGGAAAACCTCCGCGCTATTACTTGGTTTTCAAGGAGATTAACGATTCCCAGTGGTTATGGGGAAACGTTGAGATTATCCCTCGAAAAATACCAGAGAGGGTTGCAAAAGTTAAAGAAAAGAGAACAGCTAAAAGCAAAAAGAACTGAAAATTAACCTGCCGTTCCCTAACTAGGATGGCGGGTTTAATCTTTTCCTATAAAATCCGTAGTAATTGCTTAGCTAATTCCATCGGGGAGGATGCTTTGATAGTGTGGGTTTTGCCCTTTAAGACAATCTCAATTCGCTCTTGCTTCTCGCCAACCAACGAGTCAATCGCATCGTCAACCGTCCCGAATTTCAGCCAGTGGCAGAAGACTGCATTTAATTGTCCGAGGCGATAACACCGATCCTCGGCTTGTTCACAGTCACCTGGAGTCCATGCCCGATCCACTAGGATTACGTTTGATGCCGCGGTCAGTGTCAAACCTACCCCACCGGATTTAATTGTCCCGACAAACACCCGACTTCTCCCGACTTGGAACCGATCTACCATATCCTGTCGGAGTAATGGATCTACTCCCCCAATAAGTAGCTCACCCCCAAGCGCCGCATTGATAGCCTTGGCACTCTCAATAAATTCGGTGAAAATCACCACCTGCTGCCCTTGTTCTAGCAGTTCTTGGGCGAGTGTGATGGCGCTGTCAGCCTTGTAACGACTCCCCACTCCTCGCAGTATATTCAGGGTAACAAGGGCCTCGGCAGAGGGGTCAACCTCCCCTGCATCGGCACGGTCTTTGTAGTTCTGTACTAAGGCTTTAATCTCGGCATGGTATTCAGATGCACGAGTTTTCTCTAATTCCGCTTGCTTAAAGATTCGGGTCTTTGGTGGCAGTTCAGGGAGGCATTCTTTTTTAGTCCGCCGCAGGATAACGTCATGGGTTTTCTGGCTAAGTTCGTCCAAGAATGCGGCTCCGGTCACGTCCCAGACAGTCTTTCCGTAGGAGTTAATGACCTTCCGATGCCCGTTGCAGTATCGCTCCTGAAATTTATGTTTGTTCTGCACGAGGGGATGTTCAACCGCCATCAAAAGGGGCATCAGGTTAATTGGTCGTCCGTTTTTCATTGGCGTTCCGGTCAGAAGCCATGCGGCGATGCAATTCTCGGCAAGGCATAAATTCAAGAATTTTTTTGTCCGCTTTGATGTGGGATCTTGAAAGCTATGTGCCTCGTCAAAGATTACCACAAACCCCCCGCTTTCTAAGGGTGCAGGGATTTGACTAAAGTGATTAGAGAACAACTCTACCTCAACCTCTACCATTGTAGCTGCCCGTCGCCAACCCTCCATCAAAGATACAGGGCAAACCACAAACACAGGGCAGTTGTGCGTCCGTTGTAGGGCTTTTGCTGCCACTAGGGATTCTAAGGTTTTCCCTAGCCCCATATCGTCGGCTAGGATGCCTCCTTTATAAATCCCGCCCTCGCTGTGAGCCAGGAGCCACTCAACCCCTTTCTGTTGATAGTCTCGCAATATCCAACCATTTGAGAGAGGTTGGTCTATTTTTGCCTTCTCGACTAACCCCATAATTCGGGTTGCTTTTCCTAATGCTTCGGCATGGAGTTCCGCCTCGGCTTCGGCTTTCTTGATTTCAATTAAATGGATCATGGTCTGAATCTCGTCGTCATAGTAAAAGTCTGATTGGGGAAACACCTTAATTAAGTCCTCTAATACGCTGTGGGGATAACACCATCCTTTGTTATTCAACTCGTTAAATTTATAGCCTCGGACGGTTTTAGCTTTCTGTTGGAATGCTCCCGTCCCGTCAAAGGGATGGAAAACACAGAGCCGATGTCCGATAACCTCAATCCGTTTTGGTGGCTTTTCCTCTTGTGAGGGTTCGGGTGTAGCTTGATATTGGTGGGCGATCGCTTCCCACTCCGGTAGAACTAACCCGCTATTCTCTAACTGCCGGACATACTTTTGCAGCATCTTGAGTGTGGCTTTTGCCATATTTCCCGATAGATGCTTACCACTCCGCACTCGTTCCGCAATCCATTTCCCAAACTGGGAATCGCAGGTATTAAAACCGCACCCATCATGTTCCCTGGCTCCGTCGCATCGGTCAGCCAAAAAACAAACGGCTCGTTCCAGTCTGCGGTCAATCTTCCGTTCCCTGGCATCGGCGATCGCTTTTGTTAATATTTGCTCTAACGGCAGGAGTTCAGGCAGTTCCCGATCTTCGTGAACCATCCAGTCCCGAACCGCCTCCATTGTCCAGGGAAAGGTTTGTGGCACGGATTCAACTCTTGCGAGTGGATCTACTCCATTGTCAAGAAGTTTGCATATCTCGTATGCTTTATTATGGAAGACTTCAGGGAGTCGAATTACTTTAGTGGGGAGGTTATTCCACTTCCCTTTAAAAAAATGATCTAGTTGCCTTGGGGTTGGATTTGCCATTGCTTTGGTATAAAAAAAAGATAGGACTCGCTGTTGTTGGTTTTGCGACTTCCTATCTTTAAACATAACTTACTTTCTTGGATTCGTCAAGCCATAATTGCTGTGTTACACGGTAATCTGGCTTAACTTTTGGACATTGAAAGGAAAGAAAGATTAGATTTAGC
>JBIPLY010000234.1:0-6567 GCA_044369385.1 Acetobacteraceae bacterium
GGCATGCCCCGCCCCGATCGCCGCCCAGTCCGCCCGGAACCGGAACCGGCCATCCTTGTGCCCGAAGCCCTTGATGAAATGGGCGGTGTCAAAATCCGGCTGCGCATCATGCCACCGCGCCGCCATTACATTGTCGGCGTCAGGCCAGCCGGAGGCGCGCAGCGTCTCGTCGACGATCGCCATGTCCGTCATGCCATAGGCCCGGTGCCGCGCCCCCAGCCGTGGTGCCAGGCCGCGCAGCAGCTCGTGGTTGCTGCGGCACTCCCCGGGCGGCTCGATCAGCTTGGCGCCGATCTGGATGTAGCTGTGCCCGCCGGCCTGATACAGGTCGTTGTGCTCCATAAACATCGTCGCCGGCAGCACCAGGTCGGCCAGCCGCGCCGTCTCGGTCATGAACTGCTCGTGCACGACGGTGAACAGGTCCTCGCGCAGGAAACCCCGCCGAACCTTGGTGCTGTCCGGGGCCACCGTCACCGGATTGGTGTTCTGGATCAGCAGCGCGTTCACCGCCGGCCCGTCGCCGAGATCCCGCCGATCGCCGGTCAGCACCGCGCCGATCCGGCTCTGGTCCAGCAGCCGCACGGACGGATCGACCAGGTCCAGCCCCTCGATCAGCGTCTTGTTCCAGTGATAGACGGCGCGGTTGTTCCAGAACGCGCCGCCGCCCTCGTGCCGCCACTTGCCGGTCACCGTCGGCAGGCAGGTCACCGCATGCAGCGCCGCCGAGCCGTTGCGGCTGCGGGTGAAGCCGTAGCCGGTGCGGATATAGGCGCGCGGCGTGGTGCAGTACAGCCGCGCGAAGGCCTCGATCTGCGCCGCCGGCAGCCCGGTGATCTCCGCCGCCCAGTCCGGCGAGCGCGTCGCCAGATGCGCCTCCAGCCCGGCGGGGTCATCGGCGTACTCACTCATGTATAAACGGTCGGCAAACCCGTCGCGGAACGCCACATGCATCACCGCGCAGGCCAGTGCGGCGTCGGTCCCCGGCCGCACCGCCAGGTGCATGTCCGCCACTTTCGCCGTGCCGGTCAGATAGGGATCGATCACCACCAGCTTCGCGCCCCGCTCCTTGCGCGCCCGGGCCACGTGGGTCATCACATTGACCTGGGTGCTGACCGGATTGCCGCCCCAGACCACGATCAGGTCGGCCACCGCCATCTCGCGCGGATCCGGCCCGGCGATGCGCCCCACCCCGGCCATCCAGCCGCTTTCGCTGGTGCGGGTGCAGATGGTGTTGATCTGGCCGGAATAGCGCAGCTCGTGGCGCAGCCGGTTGATCCCGTCGCGATGCACCAGCCCCATCGTGCCGGCATAGTAGTACGGCCAGACGCTCGCGGCGCCATGCGCCCGGGTGGTGGCCAGGAAGGCCTCGGCGGCGCGGTCCAGCGCCTCGTCCCAGCCGATGCGGCGGAACTGTCCGCTGCCCTTCGGCCCGCTGCGCAACAGCGGATGGGTCAGCCGGTCCGGGTGGTGGATGCGCTCGGCGTATTTCGACACCTTGGTGCAGATCACCCCGGCGGTATAGGGATTGGCCTGCGCGCCCCGCACCGTGCCGATCCGCGCCCCGTCATGCACCTCCACTTCCAGCGCGCAGGTCGAGGGGCAGTCATGCGGGCATACCGAGGGCCGGATGGCGGGGGCGGCGGGCGGCATCGCAATCTCCTGGGGCGAACGAAGGCCGAGCCTGCCCCGGTTGCGCCCGGCTTGGCAATCCGCCAGCGGGCCGGTGTGCCGATGCCCCCGGTTGATCGCCGCCGCCGCGCGTGGTTCGCTGTGCCATGGTGATCGTTCCCTCCCGCTCCACCGGCGTTGCCGCCCCCGCGGCGCGCATCAGCATCCGCCTGGACCTGGCCTGCGGCGCGCGGGTTGGGCCGGGCAAGATCGCGCTGTTGGAGGAGATCGCCCGCCACGGCTCGATCTCCGCGGCCGGTCGGGCGCTGCGCATGTCGTATCGCCGCGCCTGGGAATTGGTGGAGGACCTGAACCGCCATCTCGGCACCGCGGTGGTCAGCGCCAGCACCGGTGGCAGCGGCGGCGGCGGGGCGCGGCTGACGCCCACTGGCGAGGCCCTGGTGGCGGCCTATCGCGCGATCGAGCGCAGCACAGGGTCGGCGGCGGCGGCGGAGCTGGACGCCCTGGCGCAGGCCATGGCCGCGCGCGCCTGATCCCGCCGCAGGGCCGCTCTGCGAGGGCTACCCGCCCGCTCTGCGAGGGCTACCCGCAAGGGATCGCCCCAAACGCAGAAACGGCGGCACCGAGGTGCCGCCGCTCCCAGGCAATCCGAAGCGTGGGCCGATCAGCCGGCCTTGCGGCGGCGAGCGGCGGCCAGGCCGAGCAGGCCGGTGCCCAGCACCAGCAGGCTGGCGGGCTCGGGAACCTCAACTTCCGGCATGTTGCTGATCGAGAGCGTCAGCATGCCGCCGGCGCCTTCGCAGATCTGCTGATCCGAGCAGCTCAGATAGCGCAGCATGTTCGTGGTGAAGTCGGTCTCGGTCGAGCCACTATACGCGCCGTTGCCGAGGTCAGTCAGGCCCTGCAGGAACACCATGGCGCCGTTCGTGTTGCTGTTCATCGCATTCAGCATCGCATTCCCGGTCCAGAACAGATCGAGCTGGTAGTTGCCTTCCCATTCGACGAAGGTCACCGACGACGCGAAGCCATCGTTGCTGAAGCTGCCATCGACGAGATTGCCGACGCTCGCCGCGTCGTAGATCGTGCCGGCCACCATCGAGTTGCCGAGCCCGGTCTCGATCTCAAACGCCGAGAAGATGTAGCCGCCCATCCCATCCGAAACCAGGGTGAACGAGCCGCTCACGGTGCCTTCATCGAGGCCCGACGGCACCGACCCGTCATTCACGGCGAACGCGCCGAAATTCGTATTGCTGAACGTCCAGGTGTAATCCTGGGCCGACGCACTGGACACGGTGGCTGCCACGAGGGCAGCGCCAGCAACAAAGCTCTTGAAAAAAGGACCCACGAAACACTCTCCACCTTGCTGTACGGCCGAACCAGTGCTCTTCCCTGATCCCGACGCACGATAAACATTCTCTCGCCAGACATCAGAAGCAAGCGCCGTGCCACTCCAAGACAATTTATATAATTCAATGCCTTACCCAAAAGACACCAGTTTCCTGCCCCTCTCTCGGCGTCGAAGTGTAAACTTCTCCGACGCAGCCGGCGCGGTAACCTCGGCAGCGACCGACGGCATGCCCCCTGAGCGGGAGCATCATCAACAGGTTAACGGCTTATTTCTCACACTCGCCGCTGTAAAAATATCCGACTCACCCCCCGCCCCGGACCCCAACATGGCCCTTCCCAGCTCCGCCTGGCTGACCCTCCCGGCCGTTGCCGCCGCAGTCTGGATGCTGCTGGTCGTCCTATTGTTCCTCGGCCAGCGCCACATCCTGTTCCGCCCGGACCGCGCCGCGCCCGATGCCACCCGCACCGCCATTCCCGGCCTGGCCGTCACCAGCCTGGCCACCGCGGATGGACTCAGCCTGCTGGCCTGGACCCTGCCGGCCGCGCCCGATGCCCCGGTCATCCTTTATCTTCATGGCAATGCCGGCACGATCGGCCATCGCGCCGAACGCATCCGCGCCATCGCCGCGCTGGGCTGGGGCGCCCTTGTCCCCCAGTACCGCGGCTATGGCGGCAACCCGGGCACGCCCAGCGAGGCCGGCCTGCGCCAAGACGCCGCCGCCGCCCTGGCGGCCCTGCGTGCCCAGGGCATCCCGCCCGGCCGCATCGTGCTGTGGGGTGAATCGCTCGGCAGCGGCCTGGCATCCTGGCTCGCCGCGCGCCATGAGGTCGGCGCGGTGGTGCTGGAGACGCCGTTCACCTCGATCGCCGCCATTGCCAAGCAGAGCTACCCCTTCGTTCCCGTCGACCTGCTGCTGAAGGACCGCTTCGACAGCCTGGCCGAATTGCCCGCCATCACCGCCCCGATCCTGATCGCCGTCGCCGGCCGCGATCGCGTGGTGCCCCCGGCGATGGGCCGCGAACTCCACGCCGCCGCCCGCGCGCCCGCGGAGCTGTGGGAGGTGCCGGAGGCCGGGCATTCCGACCTGCGCCAGCACGGGCTGGTGGAGGTCATCGCCGCCTTCCTCGCCCGCCATCTGCCGCGCTGAGCTTGCGCCGCGCCCCCGCCGGCGCGACACTCGGCCCCATGAAACGCGCCCGCGACCTCGGCCTGGCCTGCGGCCGGCTTCCGCCCGGACCGCTCAACCGCATCAGCGACGTGCCCGGCGTCACCGTCGGGCATCTGACGCTGGCCGAGGGCGACATCCGCACCGGCGTCACCGCCATCCGCCCGCATCCGGGCGACCTCTTCCGCGACCGGCCGATTGCCGCGAGCCATGTGCTGAACGGCTTCGGCAAGTCCGTCGGCCTGATGCAGGTCGACGAGCTCGGCCAGCTCGAAACCCCGATCCTGCTGACCAACACCCTGTCGGTCGGCACTTGCGCCACCGCCCTGATCCGCCGCGCCATCGCCGAAAACCCGCGCATCGGCCGCCAGACCAGCACCGTCAACCCGGTGGTGGGCGAGTGCAACGACGGTTTCCTCAATGACATCCAGGCCTTGGCGATCACCGAGGCCCATGCCCTGGCGGCACTCGACAGCACCGCTGCCGATTTCGCCCTCGGCGCGGTGGGCGCCGGCGCCGGCATGAGCAGCTTCGGCTTCAAGGGCGGCATCGGCAGCGCCTCCCGCCGGATCACGCTCGATGGCCAGGTCTTCCACTTCGGCACCCTGGTGCTGGCCAATTTCGGCCGCGCCGGGGACCTGACGCTGCCGGACGGGCGGCGCCTGGCGCCCCTTTCGGCTCCGGCGCCCGAGCGGGGCTCCGTCATCGTTGTCTTGGCCACCGACATCCCGCTGGAGCACCGCCAACTGGTCCGCGTCATCCGCCGCGCCGGGGCCGGGCTGGCCCGGGTCGGCAGTTTCTATGGGCATGGCAGCGGCGACGTGTTCCTGGGCTTCACCACCGCCAACCGCACCCCGCACGACGCGCCCGCCGACATCCACCCGCTGCGCGCCCTGGCCGAACACCGCATCGACCGGCTGTTCGAGGCCGCCGCCGACACCACCCAGGAGGCCGTGCTCGACGCACTGGTCACCGCCCCCGCCACCACCGGCCGCGCCGGGCACACCCGCCCTGGCCTGGCGCAGTCCCTCTGACGACAGGAGCCAGCATGCGCATCTTCATCTCCGCCGACATCGAGGGCGTGGCCGGCGTGGTCAATGCCCTGCAGGGCACGCCCGGCAACCCGGAATACGAGCGCGCCCGCCGGCTGATGACCCAGGAGGTCAACGCCGCCATCGCCGGCGCCTTCGATGGCGGGGCCAGCCATGTCCTGGTCAACGACAGCCACGGCCCGATGGTCAACCTGATCCCGGAGGACCTCGACCCCCGCGCCGAGTGCATCATCGGCCGGCCGAAGCCGCTGAACATGACCGCCGGGCTGGATGACAGCTACGACGCGGTGTTCTTCACCGGCTACCATTCCGGCGCCGGGCGCCACGGCGTGCTGTCCCACACCGTCAGCGGCTTTGCCTTCCAGGCGCTGCGCATCAACGGCATCGACACCGCCGAGGCCACGCTCTACGGCGCCTATGCCGGGCATCTCGGCATCCCCGTCGCCCTGCTGACCGGCGACGACCAGCTCGCCGCGCAATGCCACGGGCTGTTCCCGGGTTCGGTGATGGTCCAGGTCAAGACCGCGCTGGGCCATCGCGCCGCCCGCGCCCTGTCGCCGCAGACGGCCCGCGCCCGCATCCGCCAGGGCGCCGAGCAGGCGGTGCGCGGCGTGGCGGCCTGCCAGCTCTTCACCATCCCCGGCCCCTGCCGGCTGGAGGCGGACCTGGCCAGCGTGGCGATGGCCGATCTGTGCGGCGCCATCCCGGGGGCGGCCCGGCTGTCGCCGCGCAGCGTCGCCTTCGACTGCCCGACCATTGTCGAAGCGCAGCAGTGGATCGGAGTCATGGCGACGATGTGCGGAACGCTGCGGTAGCCGCGATGTGTGGCACGCTGCGGTAGCCGCGATGTGTGGCACGCTGCGGTAGGCACGGCGGGGCGCTAGGCACACCCCGCCAGCTCCGCCGGGCGCAGGGCCCGGACCACGGCGGCCAGCAGGCGCAGCGCCTCCGGCCCGCCGCGGTCGTCCAGCGTGCCGGTTTCCATCTCCTCGGCCAGGGTTTCCGCCTGCCAGGCGATCGTATCCGCCGCCTGCGCCAGGGCGGCACGGGACAGGGCAAGCTGTGCCCCTTCGCTCAGCATCGGCCAGTCTTGCATTTGCATGGTCTCGCATGCGCCATTCTGGCGGATGACAGCCGCGGGGAATCGGCTCGCGGTCTCGGGCGCAGGATGGCGGGCGAAGGTTAAGCGGACGTATCCAGGCAGGCTTCATCGAAGAATCACACACGATCCCGGAGGAACGCCGCATGAACCCGGCGAGCCCCACCCAGCAGGAGCCGCCGCCATGCTCGACCCCCGCATTCCCGCCGAGGACGCCCACAAGCTGGACGCCGGCGAGCACATCGGATCGAACCCCTCCACCGCGCCGTCGATC
>JBIPLY010000235.1:0-6560 GCA_044369385.1 Acetobacteraceae bacterium
GCCCGCGAACCATCCCGCGCCCCCCCAACTCCCCCGGATCACCCCCGGGCCGGAGCCGCCGACGCACGCCCTACGCCCGCGCCTCCCGCCGCACCATCCCGACGGCAAGCGCCGCGCCCAGGCAGATCACCCCGGCGGCCATAAAAATCAGCCCATAGCTCCCCAACTCATCGCGCAACACCCCGCCCAGGAACGCCGCCAACCCGCTCCCGATCTGGTGGATCGCATTGATCCAGCCATACATCAGCGCCCCGCGCTCCCGGCCGAAATGCTGCTCGCACAGCCGCGCCATCGGCGGCACCGTCGCCACCCAGTCCAGCCCGTTGATGATGATCAGGGTGGCAAACCCCACCGGACTGTCGAAACTGAACGGCAACAGCGCCAGCGCCACCGAGCGCGACACGAAATACACCCCCAGCAGCCACCGCGAATCGAACCGATCGGTCAGCCACCCGCTGCCCAGCGCCCCGATCACGTTGAACACCCCCATCCCCGCCATCACGGCAGCGCTCGCCACCGGCGTGAACCCGGCATCCATGCAGGCCGGGATCAGATGCGTCCCCACGAACCCGTTCGTCGTCGCCCCGCAAATGATGAACGCCAGCGCCAGCATCAGGAACGTGCGGTTGCGCAGCCCCTCCCACAGCGCTCCCATCGTCCGCCAGAACACCCCCCCCGGCACTCCGGGCATCGGCCCCGCCGGCCCGCTCTCGCCATAGCGCCGCAGCCCGATCTCCTCCGGCCGGTCGCGCATCCAGATCGCCACCAGCGGCACCGTCAGCGCCAGCGCCCCGGCAATGGCAAACACCATCGCCCGCCACCCGTACCCCGTCGCGATCCACGCCAGCCCCGGCAACAGGATCAGCGTCCCCGCCGCCGCCCCGGCCGTCAGCGCCCCGGTCACCAGCCCCCGCCGCGCCGTGAACCAGCGCCCGGCGATCACCGGCACCAGCACCATCGACACCACGCCCCCGCCCAGCCCCGCCACCAACCCCCACAGCACCGCCAACTGCCAGGCCGTCGCCATGAACGGCACCAAGGCGATCCCCAGCACGATGAACCCCAGCGCCCCCAGGATGGTGCGCCGCACCCCCCACCGGTCCATCACCGCCACCGCAAACGGCCCGATCAGTCCGTACAGCAACAGGTTGATCCCGAACGCCAGCGAGACCGCCCCGGACGACCACCCGAACTCCCCCTGCAACGCCGGCAGCAGCACCCCCGGCGCCGCCCGCACCCCGGCCGCCAGCGTCAGCACCAACAGCGCCAACCCCGCCACCACCCACGCATAATGCAGCCGCTGCATCGCGATTCCCCCGGCCGGAGGCTGGGTCGCGCGTGCCGCGGCAGCCTAGCCCTTCGTCAACCCACGTATGAACCCCAGGTTCCACCGCGCATAGCCCGGCTGCACGAAACCCAGCTTGGCCCGCAGCAGCGCATGGGCCGCGGCCAGGCGATGGAACGGAATCGACGGGTACAGATGGTGCTCGGCATGGAACGGCATGTCCCACATCAGCCCCCGCACCAGCCGGTTGGTCAGCGTCGTGCGCGTGTTGGTCAGCCCGTTGCGGTCCAGCGTGCAGCCGGTGTGCTCCGCCAGCAGGTAGCCGCGCAGGAAGGGCTGGCCCAGAAGCTGCGGGATGATCCAGAACAGGAACGGCGTCTGCCAGCCCCAGATCACGCCAGAGCCGATGGCCAGCACCGCCAGGGTCAGCGACATCGCCCGGATGCTGGCGATCACGCCGGGGCGCTGGCGGTCATTGATGTAGAAATAGCGCGGCCCGGTCATCTCGCCGCGCCAGGCATCGACGATCATCTCCAGCCGCGCGCGAAAATAGAACACGCCAATCAGACGCAGAATGTAGCCCCCCAACGTCTCGGGCGCCGGGGCCATCAATTCGGGGTCCTCGCCCGGGACATTGGTGTGGCGGTGATGGATGTAGTGGAACGCGGCGTAGAAATGGCTTGATTGCAGCGCCGGCAGAAAGGTGAGCCAGCCAACGATCAGGTTCGCCCTTGTGGAAGTGAACACCGTCTGGTGCATGGTCTCGTGCGACGGCGCGAACAGGGCAACCTGGACCAGTCCAAGCACCAGCATCGCCGGCCACACCACCCAGCCCTCCGCCATCGCCACCCACCAGCCAGCCAGGCCGAGCAGCAGCAGATGAACCGTCAGCCGAATGGCGCCCGGCCAGTTGGAGCGGACGGACAGCGCGCGCAACTCGTCCTGCGCCAGGACGCGGTCGTTGAAACTTGTCATGTGGGGCTCCCGAAGGCCGTCATTCTGGCCATGGCGGCGCGGCGGCCGCAAGCAGTTTGGAGTCGGATTGCCGCGGCGGCGGCGATACGCTAAGCAGGAGAACGGCTGCCCCATGAAGGCGCGGCTGCTGGGCGAGGAAACCCGAATGGCGATTGCGGCCCGGCCGGCACCGCCCGCATGACGGTGCGCCGGCGCCATGTGCTGTACATGCCGGGCTACGACCCGCGCGGCGTTGCGCACTATTATCGCTCGTTCCGCCAGGAATTCGCCCGCTTCGGCGCCCTGCATGGGCTGGCCACCGGCGTCTCGCGCCCGGCATCGCCGGCGGATGCCGCCTATCGCAACTGGATCGCCCGCACCACCGGGCCGGACTGGCAGGTGGAGACGCTCTACGAGCTGCTGACCTGGGACGATGTGGTGCGCGCGGATGCCGCCCGGCCGGCCTGGCGCAAGATCGCCTTGGCCTGGCGGGTACTGGCGCGATACCTCTGCAGCGGCACGCTGCGGCGCATCGCCGGCGCGCATTGGCGCTTTGCGCTGTTCTTTCTGTATCCCTTCATCACGCTGCTGGGGATGGTCGCCGCCGCGACGCTGCTGGGCGCTCTGGCGGCAGCGGGGGTGACGGCGCTGCTGCCCGCGGGCGCGGCCTGGCCAGGGACGATCCTGGGCGCGGCCATCGGGCTTGGCGCCCTGGCGGCCGGTCTGCGCCTGACGGAAAGCCAGACCTATCTGCTGTACCTGTTCGATGACGGCGTCTCGACCGACGAGTTCGCCCGCCGGCAGCGACCGGACTGGGAGGCCCGGCTGGCGCGCTTCGCCGAACGGCTGGTGGCGATCGCGCAGGCCGGCGCGGCGGATGAGATCCTGGTGGTGGGGCACAGCTCCGGCTCGTTCATGGCCGTGGATGTGATCGCCCAGGCCCTGGCGCTGGATCCGGCGCTGGGCCGCCATGGCCCGGCGCTACGGCTGGTGACGTTGGGCGCGAACCTCCCGCTGGTCAGTTTCAACCCGCGGGCAGAGTGGTTCATCGAGCGGTTGAAACAGGTGCTGGCCGCACCGGAGCTGACGTGGCTGGACGTGCAGTCGCGCAAGGATGTGATGAACTTCTACCCGTTCAACCAGGCCGCCGCGCACGGATTGGCCGGGCCGCGGCTGGTGACCCTGGGGGTACGGTTTCGCGACGTGCTGTTGCCGCAGAACTACGCCGGGTTCCGCTGGCGCTTCTTTCGCGTCCACTTCCAGTATCTGATGGCCAATGAGCGGCCGGCTTCGTGGGACTATTTCATGCTGATCTGCGGCCCGCGCGGGATCAACGAAGCCACCGCAGCACTCAAAAACTGATCACGCTGCGCAGCCCAGCCACCCAGGCGTCGCGCAGGGTGCGGCCGGGGCGAAACGGGTCGGCCACGCCCCCGCCGGGCCGGTTGATGTACTGCACGCTCGGCTGCAGCACCCACCAGCCGGCGACCTGCATTTGGTAGGTGGCTTCGAACACTGTCTCGTTGCCGCGCAGCGGCGTGAAGCCGCCAGAGAAGGCCGCGGTGTCGCGGTCCAGGCCGCGCGCGGCGCTGCTGCTGCGCAGGAAGCTGACGCCAAGCCCCAGCGTGTCGTCGTCGCGGCCGGGCAGGGCGCCCTTCCAGGTCACGGCGAAATTGGCCTGGAAATCGGCGGCATTGCGGTCGCCCGGGCTGGCGAGCAGCCGGGCGGAAACGCCGACGCCCTGCGCACGCTCCTCGCCGGTCTGGATCAGCAACTGGTCGGCCATCAGGTAGACCCCCCAGTTGCCGGGACGGCGGCGCGCGTTGCCGGTGGAGAGCGGATCGGCCAGCGACAAGCCGGTGGTGTCGCGGCGGAGATCGGAAAAACCCTGGTTGTGGAACCACGCGCCGATCCGATAGGCGCCCGGCAGGTCTTTGCTGTTGTCGCCCGGGTTGGTCAGGTATTGCACCTCGGCCATCGCCAGGGTGCCGCCGCGAAAGGACAGGGTCTTGCGCGATGGCGTGCCTTGGAAGACGCCAAACAACACGCGCCAGTTGTCGTCGGGCAGCAGTTTGATCCGCACCCCGGGTGCGGCGACCGGATAGGCCGGCCCGCCGCCCGGCAGGGCCAGGCCATAGATGCCCGGGAAGCCGAAGCTGGCATTGGCGAACAGCGTGCCCGCACCGCCGTTGGCCGGGTCCTCGCCATAGGTGCTGGTGAGGAACTCGGCATCGGCGCGCAACTTGCCGATCCGCACTGACACCGTGTGGTTGGCCAAGGACTGCTCGTACCAGGTCTCGTACAGCACCGGGCCGCCCGGCGCCTCGCTGCTGGTCGGCGATTGCAAGCCGCCGGCCAGTTCGGCGCCGGGGAAGCGGCCATAGGTGACAACGCCACTCACGAAGAACGTGCCGCCCTCCCACCAGCCGGCCCGGCCGGTGTCGATGCCGATGCTGGCCAGGCCGAAACCACCCTTGCGCGCGCCGCGCCGCAGCCCGCCCGAAAGCCCGCCCCAGACCTCGTTGGTCAGTTGGAGCGACACGGTGATGCCCTTGGACTCCAGCGACGAACGGTCACCCAGCAGGGTCTCGCGGGCCCATAGCCCGGTGGCCTCCTCGGCGCGGGCGTGCGATGTCGCGATCAGCATGGTCGCGACCAAGGCTGCGAGGCGGATCGGCGTCATGATGGCCTCATGGGTCAGGGGGGCCATCTTTTTTCAGCGCGGCCAGAAAAGAAAGACTTCTTTTTGTGAACAAAAAGAAGCCGAAAAAAATTCGTCCACTTGCCAGGGTCAAGTCGAGGCTCCCTTGCCAGCAGCCATGCGCCCGTCAGAAGATCCGTGCCGCGCCGCTTGCAAACGGATAAAGTTTTTTTGCTTCTTCTTGTTCACAAAATGAAGATTCTTTCTTCCTGCTGTCTCGGCTCAACGCATCTGCGGCGGCAGGCAGAAAGCAAAGTCGCAGCCTTGATCCGCCTGCGTCACCTCGTCGATGTAAAGCTTGAGGTAGCCGCGGTCGCTGCCCGGATGCGCCGGCGGCGGCACCCATTCGGCGCGGCGGCGGGCCAGCTCGGCATCGTCCACCAGCAGGTCGATGGTGCGCGCGGTCGCGTCCAGCCGGATGCGGTCGCCGTTCTGCACCAGGCCGAGCGGCCCGCCGATCGCCGATTCCGGCGTGATGTGCAGCACGATGGTGCCAAAGGCGGTGCCGGACATGCGGGCGTCGCTGATGCGCACCATGTCCTTGACCCCCTGGCGCGCCAGCTTGCGCGGGATCGGGATGTAGCCGGCCTCCGGCATCCCCGGCGCGCCCTTCGGTCCGGCGTGGCGCAGCACCAGCACGTCCTCGGGCTGCACGTCCAGATCGTCGGAATCCAGCCGGGCGGCCATGTCGGCCAGCCCGTCGAACACCACGGCGCGGCCTTCGTGAACCATGAGCGTCTCGCTCGCCGCCGAGCGCTTGATCAGCGCGCCGCCCGGGGCGAGATTTCCCCCCAGCACCGCCAGGCCCCCGCCGACGGCGATCGGGTTCTTGGCCGAACGGATCACGGTCTGGCCGGGGATCTCCTCGGCCTGCGCGGCATACTCCGCCAGCGTGCCGCCGGCCACGGTCAGCGTGGTCATGTCGAGATGGGACGCAATTTCCTTGAGCAGCTTCGGCATCGCGCCGGCCCAGTGGAAATGCTCCATGTAGTGCTCGCCGCTGGGCTTGAGATCGACCAGCACCGGCACTTCCAGGCCCATGCGGTCGAATGCCGCCATGTCGATCTTGATGCCGAGCCGGGCGGCGACGGCGGTGAAGTGGATCACCGCGTTGGTGGAGCCGCCGATCGCCTGCAGCACGGTAAACGCGTTGCGGAAGGCGGCCGGCGTCATGATGTCGCTGGGCTTGCGCCCCGACGCGGCAAGCTTGACCGCCGCCGCCCCCGAGGCTTCGGCGGCACGGATGCGGTCGGCGTGGGTGGCGGGGGCCGAGCCGGCGCCGGGCAGGCACATGCCGAGCGCCTCGGTCATGCAGCCCACCGTGCTGGCGGTGCCCATCACCATGCAGGTGCCCTTGGTCGGCGCCAGGCGGCCGGAGATGGCGTCGATCTCGGCCTCGTCGATGCGGCCGGCGCGGAAATCGGCCCACATGCGACGGCAATCGGTGCAGGCGCCGAGCACCTCGCCCTTGTGATGGCCGACCAGCATCGGGCCGGTGGGCAGCACGATGGCGGGGATGTCCGCACTTGCGGCGCCCATCAGCAGGGCGGGGATGGTCTTGTCGCAGCCGCCGATCAGCACCACGGCGTCCATCGGCTGGGCGCGCACCATTTCCTCGGT
>JBIPLY010000022.1:0-19365 GCA_044369385.1 Acetobacteraceae bacterium
TGCGGCTGGAGTTCACCCGGCTCATCTGGCCGGCGCCGATGCCGACGGTGGCGGCGTCTTTCGCGTAGATGATGGCGTTGGACTTCACGTGTTTGCAGACGCGGAAGGCGAAGAGGAGGTCGGCCAGTTCCTGTTCGGTGGGGGGGCGTTTGGTGACGGTCTTGAGGTCGGCTTCGGTGATGCGGCCGGCGTCGCGGGTCTGGACCAGGAAGCCGCCGGCCACCGATTTGGTGACGAGGCCGGGGGCGGCGGGGTCGGGCAGGCCGCCGGTGAGCAGGAGGCGCAGATCCTTGCGCCGGGCGAGGGCGGCGATGGCGGCTTCGGTGGCGTCCGGCGCGATGATGACCTCGGAGAAGATCTTGGCCATCTTCGTGGCGGCGGCTTCATCCAGCGTGCGGTTGGTGGCGATGATGCCGCCATATGCGGATTCCCGGTCGCAGCGCAGGGCGGCGTCCCAGGCTTCGGACAGGGTTTCCGCCGTCGCGACGCCGCAGGGGTTGGCGTGCTTCACGATGACGATGGTGGGGTCTTCGAATTCGGCGATGCATTCGAAGGCGGCGTCGGTGTCGTTGAGGTTGTTGTAGCTGAGTTCCTTGCCCTGGATCTGACGGGCGGTGGCGATGCCGGGGCGGGAGTCCGTCACGTAGAACGCCGCCTGCTGGTGGGGGTTTTCGCCGTAGCGCAGGGTTTGGCGGCGGGTGCCGGCGATGGCGAAGCGGGCGGGCATCGGGTCTTGGCGTTCGGCGGCGAACCAGGCGGCGATGGCGGCGTCGTAGGCGGCGGTGCGGGCGTAGGCCGCGCCTGCCAGGCGGCGGCGCAGGGGCAGGGTGGTGCCGCCGGTGGCGAGCTGGTCGATGAGTTCGGCGTATTGGCTGGGGTCGGTGAGGATGGCGACGAAGTCGTGGTTCTTGGCGGCGGCGCGGATCAGGGCGGGGCCGCCGATGTCGATGTTCTCGACGCAGTCATCGAAGGCGGCACCGCGGGCGACGGTGGCCTCGAAGGGGTAGAGATTCGAGACCACGAGGTCGATCGGGGCGATGTCGTGCTGGGCCATCTGGGCCAGGTGTTCGGGCAGGTCGCGGCGGGCGAGGATGCCGCCGTGGATCTGCGGGACCAGGGTTTTGACGCGGCCGTCGAGGATTTCGGGGAAGCCGGTGTGGTCGGAGACCTCTGTCACCGGGATGCCGGCGTCGCGCAGTGTTTTGGCCGAGCCGCCGGTGGAGAGGATTTCGGCGCCGTGCGCGGCCAGGGCGCGGGCGAGGTCGAGCAGGCCGGATTTGTCGGAGACGGAGATCAGGGCGCGGCGGATCGGGGCGACGGGGGACATGGTGCGGGGCCTTTGCTGCCGGCAGGATGCGGCGCCCCCTTACGCGCCAGGGGCGGTAGGGGCAAGGCGCGCGGCGGGGGGCTGGGATGCGGGGGGGCTGCAGGGGGGTGTGGGTCGGCGTGGAAAGGAAGCAAGCAAGCGGCCACAAAGACACAAAGGCACAAAGAAACGAGGCCAAGAAGGCGCGGGGGACGGGTCTCTTGCCTGGGCTTTCTGCTCTGTGCCTTTGTGTCTTTGTGGCCGCTTGCTTTCCTGCTGCGTGACGGCGGGTTGAAACCCGCCCTACGGCATGGCTACAGGCCCATCAGGTCGAGGGTTCGCGCCACGATGCGGGATTCGTCGAAGTGTTCGCGGGCGCGGGCGAGGCCGGCTTCGCCCATGCGGGCGCGCAGGGGGGCGTCGGTGGCCAGGCGGGTGAGGGCTGCGGCGAGGGCGGGGGCGTTGCGGACCGGGACGAGGAGGCCGGTCTGGTCGTGGACCACCTGTTCGCGCGGGCCGCTGATGTCCGAGGCGACGACCGGCAGGCCGGTGAGCATGGCCTCGATCACCGACATCGGCAGGCCTTCGAAATGGCTGGGCAGGGCGAAGATGTCGCTGGCGGCCAGGATGTCGGCGACGTCGTTGCGGTAGCCGAGCAGGCGAAGGCGGCCGGATTCGGCGAAGCGGGCGAAATGCGGGGTGAGGTCGGTGCCGCGGTCGCTGGGCAGGCGGTCGCCGACGACCCAGAGTTCGGCGGGGACATCGGCCATGGCGTCGAGCAGCTCGATGTAGCCCTTGGTGGCGACGATGCGCGAGACGATGACGATGGCGACGGTTTCAGGGGTGACGCCGAGTTCGGCGCGCAGGCGGGTGCGGGCTTCGGGGTTCGGGCGGAAGCGGGCGGGGTCGCGGCCATTGCCGATGGCGGTGGCGCGGGGATGGATGCGCAGGCGGCGGGCGTCGGCGGCTTCCGCGGTGGAGACGTTCATGTAGATGTGGGTCAGGCGGCCGGCGATCCATTCCATTGCCAGGCCGCCGGCGCGGCGCGGCCAGGAGCCTTCCTGGTTGAACAGGTAGCCGTGGCAGGTATAGGCGATGCGGGGCACGCCGGCGGCGCGGGCGGCGAGGCGGGCGAGGAAGCCGGAGATCGGCATGTGGGCGTGGACGAGGTCGGGCTTTTCCCGGCGGATCAGGGCGACCATGGCCCAGAAGGCGCGCCAATGGGCGATCGGGGAGAGGGAGCGGGCGAAGGGCAGGGGTTCGACGCGGAAGCCCTCGGCGCGGACCGGGGCGAGATGGGGGCCTTCGGCGCAGACGCCGACGACCTCGTGGCCACGGTCGCGCAGGGCGCGCATGACCGGCAGGAGGAACTGGCGCAGGGAGAAATCGACGTTGGTGACTTCGAGGATCTTCATGGGTGTGGGGATGGCGGGCTGAAGCCCGCCCTACGCGGGTGAGGGGTCAGCCGACGCGGGTGATGGCCCAGCGGACCTGTTGCGGGCCGTCCTGGGCGGCGGTGAGGACGATCTGTTCGCTCTCGCGCGGGGTTTCGGCCCCGAGATAGATGCTGCGGTCCAGCGCCACGCGGCCGCCATCGGCGCGCAGGCGCCAGAAGCCGCCCGACGGCAGGCGCAGCAGCACGGCCTCGCCATCCTGCTGCAGGCTGGTCTTGACGGCGGGGTGGAGGTGGAAGCGGACGATGAAGGGCTGCGGGGTGGGGGCCTCGACGGCGTCCTCGCCGCGGATGTCCTCGCCGCTTTCGGCGATGTAGATGCGGCGGTGGTGGATGGCGCCGAAGGGGAGGCGCCAGCCGTCGTGGCTGGCGTGCAGCCAATGGGCGCCGCTGGCTTCCTGGCGGGTGACCTCCACGGCGGTGGGGCGGCGGGTGCCCAGGCCGCCCTGGCCTTGGGGGCTTTGGGGGCGCAGGTCGGCCGAGCTGGTCTCGGCGATGACCAGGGTGGAATGGGCGGCGGTGGCGCGGGTGGCGTCGTGCCAGTCCGGGCCGGCGGCGGGCAGGGCGCCGCAGTTGACGATCAGGCGTTCGCGGCCGACGGACAGCTCGAAGCCCAGGGTCCCGGCATGGGCGAGGCGGTCGAGCTTGGCGGCGGCGGGGGGGCCGCAATCGACGATCAGCACGGTGCGGCCGGTTTGCAGGCGGTGGAAGCCGCCCTCCGGCAGTTGGGCGGGCATGCGCCCGGCGCGGCCGGCCTGGGCCAGGACGGCTTCGATGCGGGCGGGGCTGTCCTCCGCGGTGCCGTTGAACAGGGCCAGGCCGCCATCGCCGTGGCGCATCAGGCGGAGCGCGGGGCCCATGCGTTCGATGGCGCGGACCAGGGCTTCGGGGGCGGGGGCGCCGGCGGCCTGGAGCAGGGTGCGGATTTCGACCAGGTCCATGAGCACGGCAAGCTGCTGCGCGGGGGAGCGTTCGCAGTGGCAGCCGTCGGGCAGGATCTGGCGGTTCAGCTCCTGCGGCAGGACGCGCAGGCCGCGGGCGAGGAAGGCGGTGTGTTCGGGGAGTGCCACCGCGGCGGCGATCACGCCCTTCACGGCGGTGATGGCCCGCGCGTCGAGCTCCTCGGCGGGCAGGGCGGCGGCGAGCATGCGGGCGTCGGCGACCAGGCGGGCCATCAGGCGCTGGCGGAAGCCGTCATCGGCGGAGGCGGCGAAGAAGTCGTAATGGCCGAGCCAGGCGGTGATGCGCGCGCCGATGACGTCCGGACGCTCGGCGATCGGGTCGGGGGCGGGCTCGGCGATCCAGTCCGAGACCAGGGCGCGGGCGCGCATGCGGGCGGCGTCGGTGCCGAGCGCGCGCAGGTCGCGCAGCCAGGTGAAGCCGTGGACGGTGGCGCGCAGCAGCGGGTTCAGCGCGGAGGCGCCGAAGCTGCCGGGGCGGAGCGGGGCGGCGCCGCCGGGCAGGGCCAGTTCGCCGCGCATCAGGGCGGCACCGCGTTCGAGCTCGCCGAGCCAGGGGTCGCGCACCGGCTGGGCCGGGGCGTCCGGCACGCGGGCCATGCGCAGGCTGGGCAGCCGGGCGAGCTGGCGGCGGGCGTCGCGCAGCCAGGTGCCAGGGGGCTTCATCGGGGAGGTTTCATCGGGGGGGGGTCATGCGGGCAGGCTCCGCAGGGCGGTGATGGCGGCGGCGTAGTCCGGGGCGGCAAAGATGGCGGTGCCGGCGACCAGCACGTCGGCGCCGGCGGCGATGACGCGGGGTGCGGTGATGGGCGTGATGCCGCCGTCGACCTGGAGATGGATGGTGCGGCCGGTGGCGTTGATGGCGGCGCGCATGGCGGCGATGCGGGGGAGCTGGCTGTCCAGGAAGGGCTGGCCGCCGAAGCCGGGGTTGACGGTCATCATCATCACCGTGTCGACCATGTCGAGCACGGGCAGGACGGCCTCGATCGGGGTGGCGGGGTTGAGGACGACGCCGGGGGCGCAGCCGAGGCTCTGGATCAGTTGCAGGGAGCGGTGCAAATGCGGGCCGGATTCCGGGTGGATGGAGATGCGGTTGGCGCCGGCCGCGGCGAAGGCGGGGATGTAGGCGTCGACGGGGGCGATCATCAGGTGGACGTCGAAGGGCAGGGTGGTGTGCGGCTTCAGCCTGGCGATCACCGGGGGGCCGAAGCTGATGTTGGGGACGAAGTGGCCGTCCATGATGTCGAGGTGCAGCCAGTCGGCGCCGGCGGCCTGGATGGCGCGCAGCTCTTCGCCGGCGCGGGCGAAGTCGGCGGCCAACAGGCTGGGGGCGATGAGGATGGGGGCGAGCATGGGGCTTTGTAGCGAGGGGAGGGCGCGCGCAGCAAGCTAGGCCGGATTGGCGGCGGCGATGTGGGACCAGATCGCCGGTGCATCGTCGGCGAAGGCGAACAGGGCGAGATCGGCGGGCGCGATCATGCCTTCGTCGACCAGGGCGTCGAAGTCGATCAGGCGGCGCCAATAGGCGGGGTCGAACAGCACGATCGGCACGCGCGGCATCTTGCCGGTCTGGGTCAGGGTGAGGATCTCGAACAGCTCGTCCAGCGTGCCGAAGCCGCCGGGGAAGACCACCAGGGCGGCGGCGCGCATGGCCAGGTGCATCTTGCGCATGGCGAAATAGTGGAAGCGGAAGCTCAGCTCCGGGGTGATGTAGGGGTTGGGGGCCTGTTCGTGGGGCAGGGTGATGTTGAAGCCGATGCTGGGGGCGCCGGCTTCGTGGGCGCCGCGGTTGGCGGCCTCCATGATGCCGCCGCCGCCGCCGGTGGCGATCACGTTGTGATGCCAACGCTGGCGCGGGGCCAGCGCGCCGCCGCGTTCGGAGGCCAGGCGGGCGAAGGCGCGGGCGGCCTCGTACCAGCGCAGCTGGCGGCGCATGCGGGCGAGGGCCGCGCGGTCGGCCTCGGTGGTGGCGGTGACCTCCGCGGCTTCGACCATTTCGGGGGAGGCGACGCGGGCGGAGCCGAAGACGATGATGGTGGAGCGCACGCCCCAGTCGTTCAGCAGCAGGTCGGCCTTGGCGTATTCGAGGGCGAAGCGCGTGGCGCGCATTTCGTCGCGCAGCAGGAATTCGGTGTCTTCCACCGGCAGGCGATAGGCGGCGGAGCGGGTTTGCGGGGTGTCGGCCTGGGGCATCTTGGCGCCTGTTGCTGGGGGGGTGGGGGCTGCGGGGGATACCGTACGTATTCGCGTTTTGCGGAAAAACATCACAGGCGTGTCACGCTGGCATGACGATTGCTATGTGGAGGGAGCCTGGCAATTGCCGCCGGGGCGTTGGCGACCGCCTCTTTCAGCCGATGGACGCATGAAACGACCCTTCTTTCCAGCTCGCCTTTTCATGGCCCCGCCGCGGGGCCACGAGGCGCCAGGGCAGCCCCGAGCGGGGCGCCCTGGTTGCCTTGGTGCCTGACGGTTTTGAGCATGCATCGAGAGTTCCACCGCATTTCAATCGCCTGATCCGGAGATGGACCTTGCCGCACCCCCTTGCCCATATTGAGACCGATGCGTTGAGCCGCGAAATCGCCGATGCGGCCGGGGAACTGGCCTGCCGCATCGACATGGGCGAGTTCGACGATCTTGACGAGGTGCAGATGGTGGATCTGCGCGCCCTGTCCGACACGATGGCGCATTGGGCCACCCTGGCGCAGACGCTGGAGGATCGGCTGGGCCGGGCGCGGCCGGCATTGGCGCCGGTGGCGGAAGGGCCGGCGGTGCTGCGCAACTGATCGCAATTTGCGACGACCTGCGCGCGGCATCGCAATCTGCGATTAACGTATCACGATGCCAGTTTGCATCGACCATCATGTATCCGAAGCAAGTCCGGGCGGGGGCTGATCCCCCGCCCTTTTTTGCGCCCCCGTCGTTCCTGGCCCGGCGGGTTTTTGCCTCCGGGGCGGTTTTTTCGTACGACATGTCCCCAGCACAGGCAGGAGGATCGCCATGACCAGCCAATGGACCAACCAGGTTGCCCTGGTCACCGGGGGGGCGCGCGGGATCGGGCGGGCGGCGAGCCTGCGGCTGGCGGCGCATGGCTGTGCGGTGGCGGTCAACTACACCTCCCGCCCCGATGCGGCCGAGGCGTTGGTGGGCGAGATCGTCGGGCGCGGCGGGCGGGCGATCGCGGTGCAGGCCGATGTCGCCGACGAGGCGGCGGTGCGGGCGATGGCGGCGCGCGCGGAGGCGGCGCTGGGGCCGGTTTCGATCCTGGTGAACAATGCCGGCATCGCCTGGCAGGCGTCGCTGGAGAGCTGGGAGCCGGCCGGCTTCGCGCGGCTGCGGGCGGTGAACGTGGACGGGATGATCCACGGCGTGCGCGCGGTGATGGGCGGGATGAAGGCGCGCGGCTATGGGCGGATCGTGTCGGTCTCCTCGGTGGCCTCGTTCGGCAATACCGGGTTCGTGGGCAATCACTTCTACGCCTCCACCAAGGCGGAGGTGAACGTGCTGACGCGGCGCTTCGCCTATGAGCTGGGCAAGCACGGCATCACGGTGAATGCGGTGGCGCCGGGGCTGACGCGGTCGGACATGACCCAGGGCGGGCGGACGGCGGAGGAATGGGCGGCGCTGCAGGCGCAGTTCGCCGGGTTCACCATCCTGGGGCGGGCCGGCGAGCCGGAGGAGATCGCCGCGGCGATCGCGTTCCTGGCCAGCCCCGAGGCGAGCTTCTGCACCGCGCAGGTGCTGACCGTGGATGGCGGGCGGACGGACTATATCGGCCACGGGTGAGGCCGCGGCGCCACGCTGTCATCCAACCCACTTCGAACCGTCAAACCGGCGCAACACACGCGTGCGATGCTGCGGCCACGACGCCGACGCCCCGATGCGGGCGACAACGGCGCTGCCCGCAACCCGATTTGCCGGAGACCTGCCATGTTGCACCGCCGCACCCTGGGCGCCGCCGCCGCCGCCGCGCTTGTCGCGCGCGCGGCCCCGGCATCGGCCCAGGCGCCGATCGACATCACCTGGTGGCACGCCATGAGCGGCCAGCTGGGCGCCGCACTTGACGAGGTGGTGGCGAAGTTCAACGCGAGCCAGCGCCGGTTCCGCGTGGTGGCCGTCAACAAGGGCAACTACGTGGCCACGCTGAACGGTGCGATCGCCGCCTATCGCGCCGGCGAGCAGCCGGTGATGCTGCAGAACAACGAGAGCGGCGTGCTGACGATGATGCTCTCCGGCGCGATCGTGCCGGCGCACGACATCCTGGACCAGCACGGGGTGAAGGTGGAGGTGAACGACTTCCTCCGCCCGGTCATCGACACCTATACCGACCCCAAGGGCCGGCTGCTGGGCATGCCGTTCAACAGCTCGACGCCGATCCTGTTCTACAACGCCGAGATCCTGGAGAAGGCCGGCATCGCCAAGCCGGCGGCCACCTGGCAGGAGATGGAGGCGCAGATCCGCGCCATCAAGGCCAAGGGCGCAGGCGAGATCGGCTACAGCTTCGCCGCCGGGCCGTGGCAGGAGCTGGAGAACTACTCCGTGTGGCACGACATCCCCTTTGCCACCAGGGAGAACGGCTTCCTGGGGCTGGATGCCGAGCTGACCATCAACCGCACCCGGGTGGTGCAGCATGTGGAGCGGTTGGCGCGCTGGGCGCGCGAGGGGATTGCCGGGTTCGGCGCCGCCTCGAAGGCCACCTGGGCCTCGGGCGCGCGGACCGCGTTCCTGGAGGGCAAGGCGGCCTATTGGATCGACAGCACCGCCTGGCACGGCACCGTGGTGGAGGGGGCGAAGATGCGCTGGGGCGGCGCGCCGCTGCCGCACGAGCAGGACATCGCGCCGAACCGCAGCATGATCGGCGGGGCCGCCATCTACACCTTCAAGGGCCACAAGCCGGAGCATTACGAGGGCGTGGCCGCGTTCTTCCGCTTCCTGACCGATGCCGACCTGCAGGTGTCCTATCACCAGGCGACCGGCTATGTGCCGATCACGGTGGCGGCCTGGCGCAAGGCCAAGGAGGCCGGGTACTATACCCAGTTCCCCAGCCGCGAGATCGCCGTGACCCAGCTGCTGCAGGGCAAGACCACGCCGAACAGCCGCACCATCCGCCTGGGCAACTTCGAGAACGTGCGCGCGGCGATCGAGGAGGAGCTGGACAAGGTGTGGGCCGGCCAGGCGACGGCGCAGGCGGCGCTGGACGAGGGGGTGCGCAAGGGCAACGCCATCCTGCGCCGCTTCGAGGCGACCAACCGCGGCAAGCTCTGAGCGGCGCCGGGGCGTGAAGCGCTCCGGGTTTCGCGGGGGCTGGACCGTTCTTCTGCTGGTCGGCCCCCAGCTGCTGCTGTTGCTGTGGTTCACCTATTGGCCGGCGCTGCGCGCGCTGCGCGATGCGTTCCACCTGGCTGATCCGTTCACCGGCGCGGGCATCTTCGTGGGGCTCGACAACTTCACCGAGCTGCTGGGCGAGCCCGCGTATTGGCGGGCGGCGCGCACGACGGTGGTGTTCAGCGCCGCGGTGGCGCTGCTGTCGCTGGGCGTCGGGCTGGGGCTGGCGCTGCTGGTGGACGGGCTGCGGCGCGGGGGCGGGGCGTGGCGGGCGGCGCTGATCTGGCCCTATGCCGCGGCGCCGGCGGTGGCGGGCGTGCTGTGGCTGTTCCTGTTCGACCGGCACCATGGGCTGCTGGCCTATGTCATGAATGTCGGGCTCGGGCTGGGCTGGTCGCCCGACCTGAACGGGACGCATGCGATGATCCTGGTGGTGATCGCCTCGGCCTGGAAGCAGATCAGCTACAACTTCATCTTCTTCGCCGCGGGCCTGGCCGGGATTCCGCCGTCGCTTATCGAGGCGGCGGCGATCGACGGGGCCGGGCCATGGACGCGCACCTGGTGCATCGTGCTGCCGCTGCTGTCGCCGACGCTGTTCCTGCTGCTGGTGCTGAATGTGATCTATGCCTTCTTCGACACGCTGGCGGTGATCGACCTGACCACCCAGGGCCGGCCGGCCGGCGAGACCATGACGCTGATCTACCGGGTCTATCGCGACGGGTTCGTCGGGCTCGATCTCGGCGCCTCCTCGGCGCAGTCGGTGCTGTTGATGCTGGCGGTGGTGGGGCTGACCTGGTTGCAGTTCCGGGTGCTGGAGCGGCGGGTGCACTATGCCGGCTGACCGCATGGTGGGGCGCACCCGCGCGCAGGACGTGGCGGCGCTGGGCGGGCTGCTGCTGGGGCTGGTGGTGATGGCGTTTCCGCTGTGGATCGCCTTTGTGGCGGCCAGCCACGATGCCGCGCGGATGAACACCGTGCCGCCGCCGCTGTGGCCCGGGGACCGGCTGTTCGCCAATCTCGCCTCCGCGTGGGAGCGGGTGGCGCTCGGCACCCAGCTGTTCAACACCACCGTGATGGCGCTGGGCGTGGCGTTCGGCAAGGTGGCGATGTCGGTGACGACCGCGTTTGCGCTGGTCTATTTTCGGGTGCGGTTCCGCGGGCTGATCTTCGCGCTGGTGCTGGGGGCGATCCTGTTGCCGGTGGAGATCCGGATCGTGCCGACCTATCTGGTGGCCGCGGACCTGGCAGCCCCGCTGCGCGACCTGGCGGGGCTGCTGCCGTGGCTGCCGGTGCCGGAGGCGAAGCTCTCGCTGCTGAACACCCATGCCGGGCTGATCGTGCCGCTGCTGGCCTCTACCACGGCGACGTTCCTGTTCCGGCAGTTCTTCCTGACCATGCCGGAGGAGCTGACGGAGGCGGCGCTGATCGACGGGGCGGGGCCGCTGCGGTTCTTCTGGTCGATCCTGCTGCCGCTGTCGGCGACCAATATCGCGGCGCTGCTGGTGGTGATGTTCATCTACGGCTGGAACCAGTACCTGTGGCCGGTGCTGGTGACGACCGAGCCGGCGATGCAGACGGTGGTGATGGGGCTGGCGAAGCTGGGGCCGAGCATGGACAGCCGGCCGATGTGGAACGAGCTGATGGCCGGCGCGCTGGTGGCGCTGCTGCCGCCGGTGGTCGTGGTGCTGGTGCTGCAGCGCTGGTTCGTGCGCGGGCTGATCGACGCGGGGAAGTGAGGGCGGCGGCCGCGACGCCCCCCCGGCGCTACATCACCACGCAGGATTCGTCGAACCAAAAGCGCGGGCCGCGCGGCTTTTCGGCCTGCGGGTCGCCGTGGCCGAGATTGATCAGGAAGTTCGATTTCCAGCCCCGGTCGGCCAGGAATTCCGCATCGACCTTCGCCGCGTCGAAGCCGGACATCGGGCCGAGCCCGAAGCCCAGCGCGCGCGCCGCCATCATGAAATAGGCGCCCTGCAGCGTGCCGTTGCGGAACGCGGTTTCCTGCGCCAGCTCCGGGTTGCCGGTGAACCAGGGCTTGGCGTCGGTGTGCGGGAAGAGCCGCGGCAGGTAGTCGTAGAATTTCGGGTCGTAGGCGACGATCACGGTGACCGGGGCCAGCATGGTCTTGGACAGGTTGCCGGAGGACAGCGCCGGGCGCAGCCGCTCCTTGGAGGACTGCGTGCGCAGGAACAGGAACCGCGCCGGGCAGCAATTGGCCGAGGTGGGGCCCCATTTCATCAGGTCGAAGATGGCGCGCAGGTCCTCGTCCGTCACCGCGGCGCCGGTCCAGCCGTACTGGGTGCGCGCCGAACGGAAGAGCTGGTCCAGGGCGGCGTCGTTCAATGGGCCGCTGGGGATCGGGGGAATCGGTTCGGGCACCGGCTCCGGTGCGGGGTCCGGCTGGGGCGCGGCCTCGGCGGCCGGCGCCATCGCCGCCGCGCTCTCCACGCCGCCCGGCAGCTTCGCCTCGGCCGGTGCCTCGGCCGGCTTTGTCGTGTCGGAGGCCATCAGAACATGACCTGTTCGACGCGCACCACCTCCGGCACGTAGTGGCGCAGCATGTTCTCGATGCCGTGCTTCAGGGTCGCCGAGGAGGAGGGGCAGCCGCTGCAGGCGCCCTGCATGTGCAGCTTCACGACGCCGTCGCGATAGCCGCGGAAGACGATGTCGCCGCCGTCGCCGGCCACCGCCGGGCGCACGCGGGTGTCCAGCAGCTCCTTGATCGTGGCCACGATCTCGGCATCGGCCGGCTCCACATCCTCGTCCAGCTCGTCGGCGTCGCCGTCGATCACCGGGCGGCCGGCGACGAAATGCTCCATGATCGCGCCCAGCACCTGCGGCTTCAGCGCCTGCCAGGCCAGGCTGTCATCCTTGGTCACGGTGACGAAATCGCCGCCCAGGAACACCCGCGTCACGCCGGGCAGGGCGAAGATGGCGCCGGCCAGCATGCTGCGCTCGGCCGCCTCCGGGGTGGCGAAATCGGCGGTGCGCGCGCCCATCACGTCGCGCCCCGGCAGGAACTTCAGCGTGGCGGGGTTGGGGGTGCCTTCGGTCTCGATGAACATGGTCTACCTCATGCTGTCCGGGCCCCGCTTTCCTGAAAGCGGACAAGCCGGGTCCTGTTGCCTTACATCGCCTCATCCCCCGCGCTTGACAAGCCCCACCCATGGCATTGCGCGCCAGGGCTGCGCTATACTCAGGCATGTCCGTTTCGCGCCGCCTGATGCTCGGTATCCTCGGCACCCTGCCGCTCACCCGCATGGCCGCCGGGCAGGTGGCGCATCGGCTGACGATCCTGCACATGAACGACTTCCACAGCCGCCACGAGCCGGTGGACGCCCGCGCGCTGATGTGTGCGCCGGGGCGGCCGGCCTGCTATGGCGGTGCCGCCCACCTGGCCACCGCGATCGCGCAGCAGCGCGCCGCCGCCGAGGCCGATGGGCGCCAGGTGCTGCTGCTGGATGCCGGCGACCAGTTCCAGGGCAGCCTGTTCTTCACTGCCTGGAAGGGCGAGGTGGAGCTGGCGGTGATGCATGCGCTGGGGACCGCGGCGATGGCGGTGGGCAACCATGAGTTCGATCAGGGCCCGGCCACGCTGGCGCGCTTCGCGGCCGCCGCGCGCTTCCCGCTGCTGTCGGCCAATACCGAGGCGGGCGCCGATCCTGCCTTGGCCGGGGCGCTGCGCGGGCAGGTGCTGCTGGAGCGCGGCGGGCTGCGCATCGGGCTGACCGCGGCCACGCCGACGGAGACTGCCATCACCTCCTCGCCCGGCCCGCATGTGCGTTTCACCGAGCCTGCCGCCGCGCTGGCCGCCGCGGCGGCTGCGTTGCGGGCGCAGGGGGCGGGGGTGGTTATCGCGCTGTCGCATCTGGGCGTGGCCGAGGACCTGGCGATGGCCGGGCGGATCCCGGGGATCGATGTGTTCGTCGGCGGGCACAGCCATACGCTGCTGTCCGACAGCGAGGCCGGCGCCGCCGGGCCGGCGCACCAGGCGGTCGCGGGCCCGGCCGGGCGCGCCATCGTGGTGCAGGCGGGTGCGCATGGGCGCTATCTCGGCCGGCTCGACCTGGACCTGGCCGCGGACGGGACGCTGCTGGCCCATGGCGGGGATTGCCGGCATGTGGGGATCGACCTGCCGCCCGATCCGGCGGTGGCGGCCATCGTGGCGCATTATGCCGTGCAGCTTGATGGCGTGCGCCGCCGTGTGGTTGGGCGCAGCGCGGAGGCGCTGGCGAACACGGCCTGTCGCATCGGCGAATGCGCGCTGGGCAGCTTCATCGCCGATGCGATGCTGGCGGCGGTGCAGGGGGCGGAGGTGGCGCTGATGAACGCCGGGGGCATCCGCACCGGGCTGCCGGGGGGCGAGCTGACGCTGGGCGACGTGATGACCATGCTGCCGTTCGGCAATTCGGTGGCAACCCTGGAGCTGACCGGGGCCGACCTGTCGGCGGCGATCGCCAACGGGCTGGCGCGCGCGGGGGCCGGGGCGTTTCCGCAGGTGGCCGGGCTGCGCATCACCTGGAACCCGCTGGCCGCGCCGGAGGCCCGGCTGGTGGCGCTGGAGCTGGCCACGGCCGGCGGCTTCGTGCCGATCGAGCCGGCGCGGCGCTATCGCGTGGTGACCAACAACTTCCTGCGCACCGGCGGCGACGGCTATGGCGTGCTGCGCGACCGGGCGATTGCGCCCTATGATTCCGGCCCGGGGCTGGACGAGACGGTGGCCGCCGCCATCGCCGCCCTGCCCGGTGCCTTTGCCCCGCGCGCCGCCGGGCGCTTTGTGACCCGCTGAACAGGACCCCCGCCGATGCCTGATGCCGAAGCGCTGGTGCGCGCCTATTACGCGGCTTTCAATGCGGGGGACCGCGCGGCGTTCCTCGGGCTGCTGACCGAGGATGTCGAGCACGGCATCAGCCAGGGCGGCAGCGAGCATGGCCGCGATGCCTTCGCGCGGTTCATGGCGCATATGGACCGCTGCTATCGCGAGCAGATCACCGACATCGTGGTGATGACGGATGCCAGCGGCACGCGCGCGGCCGCCGAGTTCGTCGTTCACGGCACCTATATCGCCACCGATCCGGGGGTGCCGGCCGGGACGCCGGCGGCGGCGGGCCAGCGCTACACCCTACCGGCCGGGGCGTTCTTCACCCTGCGCGACGGGCGGGTGGCGCGGATCGCCAACCACTACAACCTGGGCGACTGGGTGCGCCAGGTCGGCGGCTGAGCCGGTCGGCGGCCGGGTCAGGGCAGCCGGCCGCGATCGGCACTTGCCGCCGCCGCCGCCCGCCGCTACCGCTGCCGCCATCTTCATGCGGGAGCACAGGCACATGGCCTACCGGGTCGCGGTTGTGGGCGCCACCGGCGCTGTCGGGCGCGAGATGCTCAAGACGCTGGCCGAACGCAAGTTCCCGGTGCGCGAGGTCGTGGCGCTGGCCTCGGCGCGGTCGGTGGGGCAGGAGGTGTCGTTCGGCGAGAAGATCGTGCTGAAGATCAAGAACCTGGAGACCTTCGACTTTACCGGGTGGGATATCGCGCTGTTCAGCCCCGGGGCGGCGATCTCCGCCGTGCATGCCCCGCGCGCGGCGGCGGCCGGCTGCATCGTGATCGACAACACCAGCCATTTCCGCATGGAGCCGGATGTGCCGCTGGTGGTGCCGGAGGTGAACCCGCAGGCGCTGACCCGCATGAAGCGCGGCATCATCGCCAATCCGAACTGCTCGACCATCCAGATGGTGGTGGCGCTGAAGCCGCTGCACGACAAGTACCGCATCAAGCGGGTCGTGGTCTCCACCTACCAGTCGGTGTCGGGCGCGGGGAAGGAGGGGATGGACGAGCTGCTGCTGCAGTCCCGCCGCAGCCTGGTGCATGACCAGGTGGTGCCGCAGAACTTCACCAAGCAGATCGCCTTCAACGTCATCCCCCATATCGACAGCTTCATGGATGACGGCTCCACCAAGGAGGAGTGGAAGATGGTCGCCGAGACCCGCAAGATCCTCGATCCCGACATCAAGGTCTTCGCCACCTGCGTCCGCGTGCCGGTGTTCATCGGCCACGCCGAATCGATCGCGGTCGAGTTCGAGAACAAGGTGACCGTGGAGGGGGCGCGCGCCGCCCTGCGCGCCGCGCCCGGGGTGATCGTGCACGATACCCGCGAGGACGGCGGCTACATCACCCCGCTGGAATGCGCCGGCGAGGATGCCACCTATGTCAGCCGGGTGCGCATCGACCCGACGGTGGAGCACGGGCTGGCGTTCTGGTGCGTGTCCGACAACCTGCGCAAGGGGGCGGCGCTGAACGCGATCCAGATTGCGGAGACGATGGCGGCGCAGGGGTTGTTGAAGAAAGCGGCTTAGGAAGGAAGACTTCTTTTTGTGAACAAAAAGAAGCAAAAAAACTTTATCCATTGGCATCCGGTTCTCCTGGGCGAGAGCCGGTGGGTGGGGTTTGGGGCCGCCGGCCCCAATGGGGTCCCCGCGGCGCGACTTCGCGTCGCGACGGCAAAGCCCCTGGCCTTCGCGTTGACCCCCGCCGAGGGCGAGAGTATGGGAACCGCTTCGGGATTCGGGAGTTTGGCCTAGATGACGGATGTGCGCGAGGCGCTGATGGTGGGGCGGACCTCGGACGGCAAGCTGGTGCGCCGGCCGCTGTCGCCGCATCTGCAAGGCTACAAGCTGCCGATCATCGCCGTCACCTCGATCCTGCATCGCGTCACCGGGATCGCGCTGGCGGCCGGCACGCTGCTGCTGGTCTGGTGGCTGGTGGCTGCGGCGACGTCCGATGCCGCCTATGCCACCGCCACCTGGTTCATCGGCTCCTGGATCGGCCAGCTCATGCTGTTCGGCTGGACCGCCGCGCTGTGGTTCCATTTCTGCGCCGGCGTGCGCCACCTGGTCTGGGACTACGGCGTCGGCTTCGAGCTGGAGACCGCGCGCGCCGGCAGCAAGGCCCTGTTCGCGGCCACCGGGGTGCTGACCGTGGCGACCTGGATCGTCATCTTCGCCGTTCGTTGAGGAGGGCGCCGCCCATGTCCGACAAGGCCCCGCAGATCGCCATCCGCCGTTCCATGCTCGGCCGCGCCCGCGGCCTGGGGGCGGCGAAATCCGGCACCGCGCATTGGTGGGCGATGAAGACCACCTCGCTGGCGCTGGTGCCGCTGACGCTGTGGTTCCTGGCCTGCGTGATCGCGCTGCAGGGCGCTTCGCGCAAGGATGTCGCGGCCTGGGTGTCCGGGCCGATCACGGCGGCCCTGCTGCTGGCCATGATCGCCGCCCTGTTCCATCACCTGTACCTGGGTTTGCAAACGGTGATCGAGGACTACATGCACGTGGAGCGGCCGCGCATGATCGCGCTGCTGCTCGCCAAGGGCGCCTGCTGGCTGCTGGCCCTGGCTGCTTCCGTCTCGGTGCTCAAGCTCGCATTCACGGGCTGATTTGACAGGACCCAGCGCATGAACGCGGTGACCAAACCCTCCCTCGGCGCCTACAACATCATTGACCACACCTACGACGTCGTCGTGGTGGGCGCCGGCGGCTCCGGACTGCGCGCCACGCTCGGCATGGGGGCGGCCGGGCTGAAGACGGCCTGCATCACCAAGGTGTTTCCCACCCGCAGCCATACCGTGGCCGCACAGGGCGGCATCGGGGCGGCGCTGGGCAACATGGGCGAGGACGACTGGCGCTGGCACATGTACGACACCGTGAAGGGGTCGGACTGGCTGGGCGACCAGGACGCGATCGAATACATGTGCCGCGAGGCGATTCCGGCGATCTATGAGCTGGAGCATTTCGGGGTGCCGTTCAGCCGCACCGAGGACGGCAAAATCTATCAGCGGCCGTTTGGCGGGCACATGACCGAATACGGCAAGGCGCCGGCGATGCGCGCCTGTGCGGCGGCCGACCGGACCGGGCATGCGATCCTGCATACGCTGTACCAGCAGAGCCTGAAGCACGAGGTGGAGTTCTTCGTCGAGTATTTCGCCCTCGACCTGATCATGGACGAGGAAGGCGTGTGCCGCGGGGTGACGGCGTGGAACCTCGAGGACGGCAGCATGCACCGGTTCCGGGCGCAGTCCGTGGTGCTGGCCACCGGCGGCTATGGGCGGGCCTATCTGTCCTGCACCTCGGCGCATACCTGCACCGGTGACGGGACCGGGATGGTGCTGCGCGCGGGGCTGCCGGTTCAGGACATGGAGTTCGTGCAGTTCCACCCCACCGGCATCTTCCCGGCCGGCTGCCTGATCACCGAAGGGGCGCGCGGCGAGGGCGGGTATCTGACCAATTCCGAGGGCGAGCGCTTCATGGAGCGCTATGCGCCGACGGCCAAGGACCTGGCCAGCCGTGACGTGGTCAGCCGGTCGATGACGCTGGAGATCAATGCCGGGCGCGGCTGCGGGCCGAACAAGGACCACATCATGCTCCACCTGGAGCATCTGGGCGCGGACATCCTCAACGAGCGCCTGCCGGGCATCTCCGAGACGGCGCGGGTGTTTGCCGGCGTCGATCTGACCAAGGCGCCGATCCCGGTGCTGCCGACGGTGCACTACAACATGGGCGGGGTGCCGACGAACTATCACGGCGAGGTGCTGCGCCCGTCGATCGCCAACCCCGATGCCGTGGTGCCGGGGCTGATGGCCGTCGGCGAGGCGGCCTGCGTGTCGGTGCATGGCGCCAACCGGCTGGGGACCAATTCGCTGCTCGACCTGGTGGTGTTCGGGCGGGCCGCGGCCCATCGCGCGGCCGCCGTGGTCAAGCCCGGCGCGTCCCAGGCGCCGCTGCCGGCGCGCGCCGGGGAGGCTTCGCTGGATCGTTTCGACAAGACGCGCCATGCCAAGGGCGGCACCAAGGTCGCCGAGCTGCGCGACGGGCTGCAGCGCGGCATGCAGGCCCATGCCGCGGTGTTCCGCGACAGCGAGAGCATGCTCCAGGGCGTGGGCAAGATGCAGAAGCTCTGGAAGGGCATGGACGACATGTCGGTGTCCGACCGTTCGCTGGTCTGGAACTCCGACCTGATGGAAGCGCTGGAACTGCAGAACCTGATGGGCAATGCGATGACCACGATGGTCGGTGCCGAGGCCCGCAAGGAAAGCCGCGGCGCGCAGGCGCATGACGACTTCCCCGATCGCGACGACGACAACTGGATGAAGCACACGCTGGCCTGGTGCAACGACCATGGCGAGGTGCGGCTGGACTATCGCGGGGTGAAGATGCAGACCCTGACGAACGAGGTTTCGGTGTTCCCGCCGAAGAAGCGCGTGTACTGAGGGCAATCCGACATGGCCAATTTCTCCCTGCCGCCCAACAGCCGCGTCCAGCCTGGCCACACCCACAAGGCGCCTGCCGGGGCCACGAACGTGCGCGCGTTCAACATCTATCGCTGGAACGCCGATGACGGGCAGAATCCGCGCACCGATACGTACGAGATCGATCTCGACGCCTGCGGGCCGATGGTTCTGGATGCGCTGATCAAGATCAAGAACGAGGTCGATCCGACGCTGACCTTCCGGCGGTCGTGCCGCGAGGGGATTTGCGGGTCCTGTGCGATGAACATCGACGGGTCGAACACGCTGGCCTGCCTCAAGCCGATCGAGGAAGTGCAGGGCGCCGTGAAGATCAACCCGCTGCCGCATATGCCGGTGGTCAAGGACCTGGTGCCCGATCTCAGCCAGGCCTATGCGCAGCTGCGGTCGATCGAGCCCTGGCTGAAGTCCGACACCCCCGCCCCGCCGGATGGCGAGCGGCTGCAGTCCAAGGAGGAGCGGGCGAAGCTGGACGGGATGTGGGAGTGCATCCTGTGCTTCTGCTGCTCGACGGCGTGCCCGAGCTATTGGTGGAACGGCGATCGGTTCCTGGGGCCGGCGGTGCTGCTGGCGGCCTATCGCTGGATCGCCGACAGCCGGGACGAGGCGACGGGGGCGCGGCTGGATGCGCTGCAGGACCCGTTCAAGCTGTATCGCTGCCACACGATCATGAACTGCACCCAAACCTGCCCGAAGGGGCTCAATCCCGCGAAGGCGATCGGCGAGATCAAGGCGCTGATGGTGGAGCGGGAAGGGTAAGAGCCTTCTTTTTGTGAACAAAAGGAAGCAAAAAAACTTCATCCGTTTGCCGGCGTGGAATGTGATGCTGGCAGTGGATGAAAGTTTTTTTGCTTCTTTTTTTTCAAAAAAAGAAGTGCTTCCTTTCTCCTGACATGCGCTTCGACAACCGCCCCGCGGCTGCCTGGGTCAACTCGCTGTTCGTCGACCATGCGGTGCTGCGCCTGCCGTGGACGAACTTCGCCGAGGTGGTCCCTGGCCGCTGGTATCGCTCCAACCACCCCACCCCGGGCCG
>JBIPLY010000236.1:0-6514 GCA_044369385.1 Acetobacteraceae bacterium
CGATGATGTAGAAAGTGTCGCGCACGTTGGCGACCCAGTCGCGCAGCGCCTCGTTCATCGCGTCCTTCAGCGTCGAGGCGCCGGAGGTCACCGGGACCACCTCGGCGCCGAGCAGCTTCATGCGGAACACGTTCGGCGCCTGGCGGGCGACGTCGACGGCGCCCATGTAGACGGTGCAGGGCAGGCCGAACAGGGCGCAGACGGTGGCGGTGGCCACGCCGTGCTGGCCGGCGCCGGTCTCGGCGATGATGCGGGTCTTGCCCATGCGCTTGGCCAGCAGGATCTGGCCCATGCAGGAATTGATCTTGTGCGCGCCGGTGTGGTTCAGCTCGTCGCGCTTGAAGTAGACGCGGGCGCCGCCGAGTTTTTCCGTGAGCCGTTCGGCGAACCACAACGGGCTGGGCCTGCCGACATAATCCTTCAGGTAGCGGTCCAGTTCCGGCTGGAATTCCGGGTCGGCTTTGGCCGCGTTGTAGGCGGCCTCGACCTCCAGGATCAGCGGCATCAGCGTTTCGGCCACGAAGCGGCCGCCGAACTCGCCGAAGCGGCCGCGGGCGTCGGGGCCGTTGCGCAGGGAATTGGCGCCGAAGCGCGCAGCAGATGAGTTCAAGCCCGAAGCCTCCAATCAAGAGGGTTTTCTTAGCGCAGGCGCGGGGCGCACGAAAGGGCACGGCGATCGTCGGGTCAGCGCCACCCCATACTCGGCCGGGCGGGGTTTCGACGCCTGGCCACCCATCGGCGCAGCAGCCAGAAGCCGACGAGCAGGCCCAGCACGCCGACGCCCCAGATCGCCGCGATCAGCACGCCGCCGAGATCGCTGGCGAGTTGGATGGCCCAGCCGATCCAGGCGACGGTTTCGGGATGGCCGGTGAACAGGTCGGCCTGTGGCAACAGGACATTGCCCGCCCACGCCAGCAGGCCGTTCGCGGCCAGCGCCAGCAGCGACCACAGGACCAGGATGGCCACCAGCGCGACCCATGCCAGGGCGCCCATCAGCGGTGTCCGCGCAGGGTGGCTTCCCGGTCGAGATGCTCGGCCAGCAGCGCCATGTTCTTGCGGTTGGCGCGCCAGAAGATGTCCATCACGTTGCCGGCGATCGGCACCAGGCTGATCAGCCCATCCAGGCCGACATAGGCGATCATCCGCGTCAGGGTGCTGACGGGGATGCCCATGCGCCAGGCTTCGCGGATGATCCAGGCCGAGAGCATGGTGGTTGCGGCGCTGCCGACGCCGGGGATCAGGCCCAACGCCGCATCGGCGCCGAGGCGGATGCCGGTGCCCGGCACGCGAACGGCGTTGTCCAGGAGCCAGGCCAGGCGGTCCAGCCGCTTGCGGGTGGCGAGCAGGTCGGACGCGTCGATATCGACGGCATAGGGGCGTGCGGTGACGGTCATCAGGCCCTCCAGATGGGGAGCGGGGCTTCGGGCGGATGCCGGAAGCTCGCTCGCACAGGTGAAGGGCTCCGACATCGCGGTTGCGCCGTGAGCCGAACCGCCAGAGGGGCCCGGAGCCTTGTCACACAGATGGTCCGTGTGCGCGCGACTTCAACGGCGAGCCCGGATGTTGGGGGCAAGGCGCGGCGCAAAGTGGATAAAAGTTTTTTGGTTCTTTTTTCAAAAAAGAACAAGCGCTTCCTTTTGAAGGAAGAAGCAAAAACTTTCTATCCGTTTGCTTGGCGTGTCCGAGGTTATGCCTGCTTGAGTTCGATCAGGCTGCGGCGGATGACGCGGCCGCGTTGGATGCTGTCTTCGATGAAGCTGGGGTCGCCCCAGCGGACGGCGCGGGCCATCATCTGGGCGTCTTCCATGAATCGGGCGAGCATTTCGAGCAGCGCTTCGCGGTTGTTCAGGAAGATGTCGCGCCACATCACCGGGTCTGAGGCGGCGATGCGGGTGAAATCGCGGAAGCCCGAGGCGGCGAATTTCAGCACCTCCTGCCGGCTTTCGTCTTCCAGGCCCTCGGCGGTGTTGCAGATGGTGAAGGCGATCAGGTGCGGCAGGTGGGAGACGATGGCCAGCACCCGGTCGTGGTGGGCGGGTTCCATGCTCTCCACCATCGAGCCGCAGCGGCGCCACAGTTCGGCGACGCTCTCGATGGCGGTCTCGTCAGTGCCGGGGGGCGGGGTGAGCAGGCACCAGCGGCCCTGGAAGAGGGTGGTAAAACCGGCATCGGGGCCGGAATACTCGGTGCCGGCGACGGGATGGGCGGGGACGAAATGCACGCCCGCGGGGATCAGCGGGCCGACATCGCGGATCACGCTCTGCTTGGTGGAGCCGACATCGGTGACGATGCAGCCGGGCGCCAGATGCGGGGCGATCGCCTCGGCCAGGGCGGCATAGGCGCCGACCGGGGCGCAGAGCATGACGCAATCGGCGCCCTGCACGGCAAGGGCCGGATCGAGCTCGACGCGGTCGGCGATGCCGAGCTGGAGCACACGGTCCAGCGTCGCCTGGGTGCGCGCCGTTGCGACCACCTCGGCGGCGATCGCGCGCTTCTCCATGGCGATGCGGGCCACCGAACTGCCGATCAGGCCGATGCCGACCAGCACCAGGCGCCGGAACAGCGGCGCGGGCACGCCGGGCTCAGCCATGGGGGGTGGACATGAAGGCGGACAGCGTGTCGGCGACCAGGGTGCATTCCTCGGCGGTGCCGACGGTGATGCGCAGGCAGTGGGCCAGGTCATAGGCCGCCATGCCGCGCACGATGATGCCGCGCGACTTCAGGAAGGCGTCCGCGGCGGTGGCGCGCGCGGCGGTGGCGAAATCGGCGAGGAGGAAATTGCCCTCCGACGGCCAGACCTTGATGCCGGCGGATTCCAGCGCGGCGGCCAGCTTCGCACGCCACTCGGTGTTGTGCGCGCGGCACTTCTCAACCCAGTCCGGCTCGGCCAAGGCGGCGACGGCGGCGGCCTGGGCCGAGAGGTTCACGTTGAACACGCCGCGCACGCGGTTCAGCGCGTCCGCCACGGCGGCGGGCATGTAGCCCCAGCCGACGCGCGCGCCGCCCAGGCCGAAGACTTTCGAGAACGTGCGCAGCATCACCGTGTTGTCGCCGGCATCGACCAGCTTCGCGCCGGCGTCATAGTCGGCGGCTTCGACATACTCGGCATAGGCGCTGTCCAGCACCAGCAGGATGTCTGGCCGCAGCCCGGCGCGCAGGCGCTCGACCTCCGTCTGCGGCAGCAGCGTCCCGGTCGGGTTGTTGGGATGGGCGACGAAAACGATGCGGGTCTCTGGCGTGACGGCGGCGAGCATGGCGGAGACGTCCGTTGTGACATTCCGCTCGGGCACCTTGAGCACGCGCGCGCCGGAGAAGGTGCCGGCGATGTCGTACATCGTGAAGCCGTGCGCGCTCATCAGGATGTCGGCGCCGGGGCCGCCATAGACGTGGCAGATCAGGCTGATCAGCTCATCCGAGCCGGTGCCGCAGACGATGCGGGCAGGATCGAGGCCCCAGCGCGCGCCGATCGCGCCGCGCAGCGCGGTGGAGCCGCCATCGGGGTATCGGTGCAGTTCGCCGGCCGCCTTGATCGCGGCCTGGGTCGCGGCCGGGGGCGGGCCGAAGGCGCCCTCGTTGGACGACAGCTTGAAGATGCGGTTCACGCCGGGCAGCTTGGCCTCGCCAGCCACATAGGCATGGATGCGCATGACCGCGTCGCGCGGCTGCGGGGCGGGGGGGGCGTCGGTCATGCGGGATCTCCCTCGACAGGCACGGCATAGGCGCCCAACAGGACCGGGGCGCGGGCGACCCCGCCCAGCCTGGCCAGACGCGGATCGTTCTCGGCCACCAGGCCCTCGACCTCGACCAGCGCCACGGCGGCGGCCGGGTCGCGGCGCAGGATGGTGGAAATCGGCGCGAGCCCTGCCGCAACCAGCGCCGCGGAGAGGCGATCGCGGCTGCTCTCGCCGGTCAGCTCCAGGCCGATCAGGCTGCGGTCATGCGCGGAAGCATCCGGCGCGACGGCGGCGACCACCAGGGCCTGGATCCGCGGCGCGCCTTCGGGCCGGGGGGCGTAGAACGGCAGGCGGGCGATGACGTGGATGCGCGGCTCATCGCCCGAGGCGCCGGAGCGGTGCAGCAGGGCGGTCCACCATGCCGCAGCCTCGCCGGCGGCCGGCATCGGCAGCACGGCGCAAATGGCGCTGCCGGCGCTGATCTCCGCGATCGCCTGGGCCGGGGAGGGATGCACGCGCAGCGGGGTCAGCGCGCCGAAATGCTCGCGGGCAGCCTGGGTGAACGGGCTGCCCGCTTCGGCATCGCAAACGGCAACGACATAGCTGCCCTGCATGCTGGTGGTGGCGGCAAACAGCTCACGCCACCATCGCGCCAGCAGCCGCGGCGGCAGGCGGCCGGTGTGGCGCGCCAGGAGCCGGCGGATGATGTCGGCCTCGCGCCCCGGGCGGATGGCGACGCGGCCCTTGCCGCCCTGGCTGGCGACCTTCTCCACCACGGCGGAGCGCTGGATCAACAGGTCATGGATGGCATCGTCGATCCGGTCCAGCTCCGCGCGCAGGGCGGCCAGGGCCGGCGCCTGGGCGGGCGCGGACGCGGCGGGGGGGGCTGCGGGAGGGGCGGGGGACGTCATGTTCGGCCGTGTTCAGATGATGGTCACCTCTAGCGGAACGTCGGCGCGCTGCAAAGCCGCGCGCGGGGCGGTTGCGCGCGGAGCCGGCGTTCCGCATATGTTGGGGGCCATGGATCAGACCCCGCTTCCGCTTGTCGATCATCAACAGCTCGTCCTGGATGGGGGGCTGATGCTTGACTGCGGCATGGAGCTTTCGCGGGTGCAGATCGCCTATCGCACCTATGGCACGCTGAACGCCGCGCGCAGCAACGCGATCCTGATCTGCCACGCGCTGACCGGCGACCAGTATGTGGCCGAGACCCAGCCGGTGACCGGCAAGGGCGGCTGGTGGGACACGGTGGTGGGGCCGGGCAAGCCGATCGATACCGATCGCTATTTCGTGATCGGCAGCAATGTGCTGGGCGGCTGCATGGGCTCGACCGGGCCGCGCACCGAGAAGGCCGACGGGTCCGGCGAGTTGTGGGGCACCGACTTTCCGCCGGTGACGATCCGCGACATGGTGCGGGCGCAGAAGCGCCTGGTGGAGCAGATGGGCATCGCGCGGCTGTTTGCCGTGGTCGGCGGCTCGATGGGCGGCATGCAGGTTCTGCAATGGGCCGCGACGTACCCGGAGGCGGTGTTCGCCGCCGTGCCGATCGCAACCGCGCCCTATCACTCGGCGCAGAACATCGCCTTCAACGAGGTCGGGCGGCAATCGATCTTCGCCGATCCGGACTGGCAGCAGGGGCGCTATTGGGAAACCGGGGCGCTGCCGGCGCGCGGATTGGCGGTGGCGCGGATGGTGGCGCACATCACCTATCTGTCCGAGGAAGCGCTGACCCGCAAGTTCGGCCGGCGGATGCGCGGGGCCTCGCTGGCGGTGTTCAACGACATGTTCGAGGTGGAGAGTTACCTGCGCCACCAGGGCAGCACCTTTGTGCGGCGATTCGACGCCAACTCGTATCTGACCATCACGCGCGCCTGCGACTGGTTCGACCTGGCCAGCGACTATGACGGGGTGCTGTCGGCGGCGTTTGCCGGAACGCGGACGCGGTTCTGCCTGATGAGCTTTTCCAGCGACTGGCTGTATCCGACCGCGGAAAGCCGGGCGATTGCGCGGGCGCTGAACGGGGCGGGGGCGAATGTGAGCTTCGTCGAGATCGCGTCCGACAAGGGGCACGACGCGTTCCTGCTGGAAGAGCCGGATTTTCACCGCGCGCTGGCCGGTTTCCTGCGCGGCTGTGCCGACCATGCGGGGCTGGCGGCATGAGCTCGCCTGGCGAGGTGCGCTATGTGGCCAAGAACATGCGGCTGGACCTGCGGCTGATCGCGGAGATGATCACGCCTGGCGCGCGGGTGCTGGACATCGGCTGCGGCGACGGGACGCTGATCGAGTATCTGTACCGCACCCATGGCTGCGACGCGCGCGGCATCGAGATCGACATGGCCGAGGTGACGCGCGCGGTGGCGCATGGCTTGCCGGTGATGCACGGCGATGCCGACAGCGACCTGGCACAATACCCCGATGGGGCATTTGACTATGTGGTGCTGAGCCGGACGCTTCAGGCGGTGGAGCGACCGCGCGAGGTGCTGCGCCAGATGCTGCGGATCGGGCGGCATGCGCTGGTCAGTTTTCCGAACTTCGGCCACTGGGAGTGTCGTTGGAAGCTGATGTGGACGGGGCGGATGCCGAACACGTCGGTTTGGGGCCGTCCCTGGTATGAGACTCCGAATATTCACCCGTGCACGATCCAGGATTTTTTCGATCTGGCGTCGCAGGAGGGGTATGCGGTTGAGCGCTGGCTGGCGGTGGATGATGCCGGGCAGCGGTCACCGTGGCGCCGTTTTCCGTTCCTGGCCAATTTGTTTGGCGAGCAGGCTTTGTTTGAGTTGCGCCGGGCGTGATTTTTTGAGTCTGCCGGACAAGGCGAAGCCGCCGGCGTTTCCGCT
>JBIPLY010000339.1:0-4677 GCA_044369385.1 Acetobacteraceae bacterium
AGCTGAGGCGGCTTGCGGCCAGCAGGCGGTAGCGCATCGCCCCCCTGCCCTGCAGCAGTTCGAGAGTCATGCCGCCGATATCGGCCTGTTCGCGCAGGGCCAGGCCGAGGGGGGCGAGCCAGGCGGGGCGGCGGCGCTGGCGGGCGAGCGGGGCGGCGAGCTCGGCTTCGGGGCGGTAGAGCACCAGCGGGGTGAGATCGGTTTCGTGCGCGAGGGTCAGGCCGGCGGCGGTGAGGGCGGCGCGCCAGGCTGGCGCCGGGGGGGCGACGGGGCAGCGCCACATGCGCTGGAAGGTGGCGAGGTCGGCCTGGTCGCGGGGGGTGAGGGCGGGTTCGGGCATGTCGTCGACGATCACCAGCCAGCCGCCGGGGGCCAGGCTGGCGGCGATGTTGGCGATGCTGGCGGCGGGATCGGTGCTGTGGATCAGGCTTTCGATGGCGATGGCGAGGTCGAAGGGGCCGGGGAGCGGGTCGTCGTAGCTTTGTTCGGCGAAGGTGACGGCGCCTGACAGGCCGCGGGCGGCGGCTTCGGCGGTGGCGCGCTGGACCTGGATCGGGCTGATCGTGATGCCGTGCCAGGTGCCGCCGGTCTGGGGTTGCAGGGCCAGGGCGGTGGCGCCGTAGCCGCAGCCGGCGTCGAGGATGCGGGGGGTTGGGGGGAGCGGGAGGTTGGCGAGGATCAGGCGGTGGATGGTTTCCGTGCTCGGCGGGCCGCCATCGGGGTCGCGCAGGGCGCGGTGGACGGGCTGGGCCTGGTTGCCGGATTGGGCGCGGGTGTTGGTCATCCAGGCCAGGCGGTCGAGCCAGCGGTAGAAGCGGACGATGCGGCGGCGCTGGGTGGCTTGATCGGTCATGGGTGCAGAGGGGCGGGCGTGAGGCTGGCGTAGATGTCGCCGGAATTGGCTTCGTGCGGCAGGGCGGCGAGCCAGGCGGACATGGCTTTGGCGTCGATCGGGGCGGGGTGGGCGAAGCGCATGGATTCGCCGAGGCAGGCGTTGAAGGCGCGGTAGCCGAGGGTGGCGAGGCGGGCGAGGCAAGCGTGGGCGACGTCGCGCTGGATGGTGGTGAATTCGAAGGACAGCGCGGGGACGGGGCGGGAGAGGCCGGCCAGGGCCGCGGCCTCGTGGCCCTCGATGTCGATCTTGATGAAGTCGGGCGGGGCGTTGGCGGCGATCAGGGCGTCGAGCGTGGTGACGGGCAGGGTGAGGGTGCGGTCCCAGGTTTCGCCCTCCCAGCCCGCCGCATCGGTGGCGCTGGCGATGAAGGCCGGGCTGGCGGTGGCGATGGTGGGGTTGGCGGTGTTGAGGTGCAGGGTGGCGGTCCCCGGGGTGGCGCCGACCAGGGTTTGGGCGATCTGGATGCGGTCGCGGAACAGCAGGCGCAGCAGGCGGGCGAGGCGGGGTTGGGGCTCGGCGGCCAGCACGGTGGCGCCGAGGCGCAGGAAGCTGGCGGCGCGGTCGCCGACATGGGCGCCGATGTCGAAGGCGGTGGTGCCGGGGTGCAGGAAGCGGGCGTGGAAGGCGTCCAGGGCTTCGGCGCGGCCGGGGGCGTAGTAGGTGCGCAGCGAGCGGGCGATTGCTTTGGCTTCGGGGGCGGTGGTTTCGGGCTGTCTCATGGGGTCTCCGCAAGCCATTGCGCCGCACCTCGGCCGGCGGCGCGGCCGGTGGCGAGGGTGGCGGTGAGGAGGTAGCCGCCGGTCGGCGCCTCCCAGTCCAGCATCTCGCCGGCGGCGAACAGGCCGGGGTGGCGGCGCAGCATGTAATTCGGGTCGAGTTCGTGCAGCGCAAGCCCGCCGGCGGTGGAGATGGCGCGGGCGATCGGGAAGGGGGCGGTCAGGGTGATGGGGACGGACTTGATCAGGGTGGGCAGCGGGGCGGTGGCGCCGGCGTGCAGCGCCTCCTGGAGCAGGGCGATGGCGGCGGGCGGGAGGGCGGCGTGGCGCTTGAGGTGGGTGGAGAGCGAGGCGCTGCCGCGGGGGGCGGACAGGCGGCGGGCGAGCTCGGCCTCGGTGAGGTCGGGGCGCAGGTCGATGTGCAGGGTGGTGGTGCCGTCGCGCGCGATGGCGTCGCGGAGGGGGGCGGAGAGGGCGTAGATGGCGCCGCCCTCGATGCCGGCCTCGGTCAGCATGGCCTCGCCGCGCTGGATGTGGCCTTCGTGGTGCAGGGCGATGCGCTTCAGGGGCGTGCCGGCGTGGTGGCGCATCTGGGGGGACCAGGGGACGGCGAAGCCGCAATTGGCCGGGCGCAGAGGGGTGATGGCGAGGTCCGGCAAGGCTTCGATCCAACTGCCGTCGGCGCCGAGGTTGGGCCAGGAGGCGCCGCCGAGGGGGAGGATGGTGGCGGCGGGGTGGGCGGTGGTGCCGTCGGCGAAATGCAGCGTGCCGCAGGCATCGCGGGCGGTCCAGTGGGCGCGGGGGACCAGGGTGACGCCGAGGGCGAAGAGGCGGGCGAGCCAGGCGCGCAGGAGGGGGCTGGCCTTCATCGCCTTCGGGAAGACGCGGCCGGAGCTGCCGGTGAAGGTGGGTTGGCCGAGGGAGTCGCACCAGGCGATGACGGCTTCGGGGGGGAAGGCATCGAGGGCTGCGCGCAGGGCCGGGGCGGCTTCGGCGTAGCGGGCGGCGAAGCGGGCATAGGGTTCGGCGTGGGTCAGGTTCAGCCCGCCGCGGCCGGCCATCAGCAGCTTGCGGCCGGGGCTGGGCATGCGGTCGTAGAGGGTGACGGGGTGGCCGGCGCTGGCCAGGGCGTCGGCGGCCATCAGGCCGGCCGGGCCGGCGCCGATCACGGCGACGCGGCGCGGGGTGGTGGGGGGTGTGGTCATCCCCCCCTTATGGCCCCCGGGCGATCAGATGGCGAGGCGCATGGGTTTTGCCATCAGGCCGGCGACCAGGGCGCGCAGCTCGGCGCGGTAGATGGCCAGGATGATCGCGGCGGACGCCCAGGTCATCAGCGCTTCCTTGAACAGGGCGCCACCGTCGCCGTAGGGGTCGATGCCGAGCGGGCTGACCACATGGAAGAAGATCGCGCCGGACATCAGGCCCAGGGTGAGCAGGCCGCCGAACAGGCGGGTGCCGGTGTTGATCAGCAGGACGCAGGCGACGATCTCCGCCCAGGCGACGGTGAGGCGGAAGGCGGCTTCGTGGCCGCCGATGCCGATCCAGTCGGCGATGGTCTGGAACAGCATCACCGAGCCCTCGGCGCCGTTCAGCTTGAACTGCTCGTACCAGAGCATGATGTGCGCGGCATAGAGCGCGGGAACCCAGGCGAGCAGCTTCAGGGCGCGGTCGGAGATGGGCATTGCCGGGTTCCTGCAAGGTGGATGGTTGCGCACATGACCCCGGCGGGTGCGCGGCGTTACAGGGCGGGGTATAGGAAGGGATGGACGTGTTTCGCATCCTTTCCGCCGCCGACCTGGCGGCGCTGGCGTTGTTCTGCGCGCTGTGGCTCGGCTATGGGCAGATCGTGCGGCTGGCCGGGCCGATGGCGATCAATGCCGGGCTGGGCGAGGTGCGTGCCTGGTGGATGCGCAGCCTGGTGGCGCGCGACAACCGCATCGTCGATTCGGCGCTGATCGGGCATGTGATGCACAGCGCGAGCTTCTTCGCCTCGACCAGCCTGCTGGCGGTCGGCGCGCTGCTGGGGCTGCTGACCAGCCTGGACCAGCTGGCGCCGACGCTGGAGCTGTTCGGCGGGCCGGCGCCGCCGCGGGCGCTGCTGGAACTGAAGGTGCTGCTGCCGGCGGTGGTGCTGGCGCATGGGGTGTTCCTGCTGACCTGGGCGCTGCGGCAGTTGAACTACACCGTGGCGCTGATCGGATCGGTGCCGCCGCCGCCGGTGGAGGGGGCGGATGAATTGGCCGATGCGCTGGCCGGGGTGCTGAGCAGCGCGCTGACCACGTTCAACAGCGGCATCCGCAGCTATTACTTCGCGCTGGCGGCGCTGACCTGGATGGCCGGGCCGTTCGTGCTGGCGGGGGCGGCGGCGGTGCTGATGGCGGTGCTGGTGCATCGGCAGCGGACCAGCCGCGTGGCGCGGCAATTCGCGCGGGCGAAGGCGCTGATGGGGCGGGCGCATGGCGGCTGACTTCGACCTGGCGATCATCGGCGGCGGGATCAACGGGGCCGGGATTGCGCGGGATGCGGCGGGGCGGGGGTTGCGGGTGGCGCTGCTGGAGCAGGGGGACCTGGCGGGGGCGACGTCGTCGGCCTCGACCAAGCTGATCCATGGCGGGTTGCGCTATCTGGAGCACTACAAATTCCGCCTGGTGCGCGAGGCGCTGATGGAGCGGGAGGTGCTGTGGGGCATCGCGCCGCACATCGTCTGGCCGATGCGCTTCGTGCTGCCGCATCATGCCGGGTTGCGGCCGGCGTGGATGCTGCGGCTGGGGCTGTTTCTGTATGACCATCTGGGCGGGCGGCGGGATTTGCCGGCGGCGCGGGGGGTGGATCTGCGGCGCGATGCGGCGGGGGCGGCGCTGAAGCCCGAATTCGCGCGCGGGTTCGAGTATTCGGATTGCTGGGTAGAGGATGCCCGCCTGGTGGCGCTGAACGCGCGCGATGCCGCCGAGCGGGGGGCGGCGATTTCGACGCGGGCGCGGGTGGTCTCGGCGGTGCGGATCGGCGGGGGCTGGGTGCTGCGGGTGGAGGGCGGGCGGGAGGTTCGGCAGAGGGAGCTGGAGAATG
>JBIPLY010000102.1:0-11244 GCA_044369385.1 Acetobacteraceae bacterium
CTGCCCGCCGACGGTCTGGGACAGCGATCCGGTGACCGCGACCGCCTTGTCCGAGACAGCCCCGCTGAAGAAGCTGGTCGTCCCGGCCACCTGCACCTTGCCGGCGATCTCCAGCGCCGCGCCGGTCTGCAGCGCAATCCCGCCACCGGTGACCACCATGTCGCCCAGGCTGCCAATGCCATGCAGCGCGACGTTCAGCGCCACCGGCCCCTTGATCTCGCCGCTGCTGAGCAGGCGCGTCGCCACGATCGCAGCACCTTTGTCGGTGATGCCACCAGCGCTGATAACATCCAGCGTTCCCGCCGATAGTGGCCCCGTGTTCAGCACCACGCCGCCCGCGCCGGCCACCAGCTTGGTCGTGGCGATGCCCGAGGCGTCCAATGCGGCATTCAGCGCGATCGTGCCGGCCGTGACGCCGCCAGCGCTGGCGCTGCCGAGTTTCAGCGTGCCGGCGGTGATGTTGGCCAGGCTCCCCGGAGTCAACGTCAGCTCACCGGCCGTGTCGACACCCAGGCTCATCGTCCCGCTGATCGGCGCCAGCTCCACCGTGCCGGTGGCGCCGGTATTCAGCGTGCCGGCAATGGAGAAAACCGGCACGGCAAACGACGCGACCTTGCCCGCGTCCAGCACGACAATGCCGGAGATCGCCAGCGCCGTCGCATTCACCACCGACAGGTCACCGACCTTCACAGTCATGTCGCCGAGCGCACCGATCTCGTTCGCCGTCGACGTCAGCGCGACACTGCCGGTGATCCCCGTGCTGCTCTGCACCGTGCCGGTCACCAGCGCCTTGCCGGCCAGCTGCGAAACCCCGCCCGCGCCGGCGTTGAGGTCGATGATGCCGGCCTTGCTGGTCACATTGCCGTTCAGCGCGATGCTGCCCGCGCTGTTCAGCGTGATCGTCTTGCCGTCCGCGGTGCTCACCGCCGCGCCAACCGTCAGGTTGCCGGCCGTGTTCGTCAGCGTGATATTGTCGCCGCCGGTGATCGCTGCGTTGACGGTCAGGTTGCCGTCGGCCTTCAGCGTGACCGACTTGATGGCGGCGTTGGAGGTGACGTCCAGGGCCGACGCCACGGTCAGCGTGCCGCCGGCGCCCGTGGCCAGCACGATGTCCCCGGTCATCTTGCCGACGATGTCCGCCGGATCGAGCGTGGTGCCGTTCTCGATATCCGCGCTGGTGAAGGTGTCGCTGTCTTTCGTGACCGTCTTGTTCGCCTTCGTGCCGATCACAAGATCGGTCGGATCCAGCAGCACCGTGCCGTAGGTTCCGCCAGGTGCGGCGGTATCCACGCTGCCGCCGAGGAAGAAGCTGTCGCCGGAGACCTCGATGAAGCCGCCATCGCCGCCCGCCGGCCCGCCGCGGGCCGACAGCGCGCCCCAATGCGCGGTGGCACCGCCGGAACTCAACAGCGTGATATCGCCGCCCTTGCCAAGCTCCGTGGCATCGGCCGCGACGCGTGCGCCGGATTCGATGATGGTGAACTGCGCCGTCGGCGCCTTGACGGTCGTTCGCCCGCCGCCGCGCGCCAGTGTGGTGCCGATGGCGATGCTGCCGCCGCCGGCGCGGCCGGAGGCATCGACGCGGGCACCGGACTTGACCGTGACGCTGCGCGCCGGCGCGTTGATCTCGATCTGCCCGCCCTTGCTGCCGGCGGTCACCCCGGTGGCGGCGATCGTGCCGGTGACCGTCACGTTGCCGCCGCGCGCAGTCACCGCCACGCGCCCCACCTGGGCGCCGACGCTGTTGGCCTGAACCTGCCCGCCGGCGGTGACCAGCGTCTGCACCAGCCCGTCCACCGCACTGGCCGTCAGCAGCACGGTGCCGCCATCGGCCAGGATGGTGCCGGAGTTGGTCACCAGCGCGGTCGCCGCCTTGCCGTCCGCCCCCAGCGGCACCTGCGTCACCTGCTTGGTCACGTCGATCGAAAGCAGCCCGTCGCCATACAGGTCGACAGTATGCGCCTCGGCCCCGGCCAGCACCACGCGTGCCATGTTCGCGCGGATCACGCCGGAATTGGCCACCTGCGGCGCCACCAGGGCGGCGAGCCCCGTCTGCGCCACCGTGATGGTGCCGTGGTTCTCCACGCGCGCGCCGGCATTGGCGGGCTGGTCGAAGATCAGCTTGCCGGCGCGCGCGTTCGCATCCGACAGCCCCGGCGCGCTGGCGATCAGGGTGTTGACATTGACCTCGGCCCCCTGGGTGAACACCACCCCGGACTGGTTCTGCACCACCAGCACGCCATTGGAGCTCAGCTTGCCGGCGATGATCGAAGGACTGGTGGGGGAAATGACGCGGTTGACCGAGATCGCCTGGCTGGTCGGCACCTGATAGGTAACCGAAGCCCCGCTGCCGATGTCGAAGCTCTTCCAGTCATAGGCGCCATAGCCCGTGGTTTGCTTCACGGTCATGCTGGCGCTGCCCGGCGCCGTCGTGGTGGCGATGCTGGCCTGGCCGGCGATCACCTTGCCCCCGGTCGGCAGCGCGGTTGCCGCCGGCATGGTCTGCGCCGCCGCCGTGCCCGGCACGGCAAGCACCGCCGCCGTGCCCGGCACGGCAAGCACCGCCAGAAACACCGCCTGCAGCGCCGTGCTGCGCATCAGCTCCGGCCGCGCGCGCAGGCTCCCGGGGACCACGCCCAGCACCATCGTCGGCGTGCGGTCGCGGCGAACAGCTCGGCGGGCATGCATCGGCTCGGCCATCACACGGTCTCCTCGAAGATGCCGGCACGCCAGCAGCAGGTCATGGCACTAGAACCGCGCAACCAGACGCCAATAAAAGGCGTCACCGCGCAGGGCCGGGGTGTTGGACTGCCGCCCCAGCGGCCGGCGGACCATGCGATGCGCCCATTCCAGGTCGACCGAAAGATTGGGCGAAAAGCGCAGCCTTGTGCCGGCACCAAAGGAATGCAGGCGCCGGTTTGGATCGCTCTTCTGGTTCTCGACCGTCTCGCCCCAGTCGTAGAAGCTGTAGAACGTGCTGGCGATGTCCAGCGGATAGCCCATCGCCTCAAACGCGAACCCGGTGTTGAGCTGCAACTCCACCGCCGTCGCCCAGGCCTTGTCGCCGGTGACCTCGCCCGCATAGTAGCCGCGGTTGAGCCGTGCCCCGCCCAGGTAGAACTTCTCCGCCGAGGGCAGGATATCGGGCGCGTACTGCGCCGCAATCGTGGCCTGCAGCGCCACCGACGCCCCTTCCCACGGCTGGAACAGCGTCTGGTTGCGCGACAGTTCCACATTCACCTTGGTGAACTCGACCACCTGGTTCTGCCGCCCGACATTGGCTGGATTGCTGGGCGAGGCGCCGAACGCCGACAGGCCGCGCGACAGCTTCAGGCTGGCCTGGCTGACCGCGCTGCGCTGCGACCCGAGCCAGGTATCCTGGCGCGCATACTCCGCACCGCCGCGCAGCACGCGCAGATTGTCGCGGCTCGACTGGCGCTGCGGATCGCCGGTGAAGATCTGGTTCTCCAGCAACTCGAAGGTGCCGAACACCCCCAATGTGTGCTGGCGCGTGCGGATCACGGGATAGCTGGCGGTCAGCCCGGCATTGGTGGTCACGCCGTGATAGCGGCTGCTGCGCAAGGCGCCCGAGGGGTCGGCCGTGCCCGAACCGCCGAACAGCCGGATCTTCAGCCCCGAACCGCCCACGAACACCTCGCTGGCGAGCTGGCCGAAGATCTGGGTGTTGTTGAAAGACCGATACAACGACACCGTGGTCCGTTCGCCATACTCGGTGAAGCTGTTGGCGTCGATCGCCAACAACCCGCCCTCGGGTCCGGTGAAAAGCGTGCCGCGGTTGTCGGCAACAAACACCGCGCCCCAGGGCGCCCGCTGGACCTGGGCCACCAAGGTCAGGGCCCCTGGCGCCTCGGCCGATGGGCGCAGCACGGCACGCAGGGACACGCCCGGCACATCCTGCGCCAGCAGCAGCGCACGCTCCAGCGTGGCGGAGTCAATCGGCCGCACTTCGGTCAGGCGATTGAGGAAGCGCAGCACTTGGGTCCCCGCCGGCCCGATGTCGCCATCCAGCTTGACGTCGGCGATATGGCCCTCGGTCACCACGAACCGCACCCGCCCGCCGCCGCCATCGGCCAGCGTCACGCCGGTCAGCAGGTAGCCATCGGCGCGATAGCGGGCCAGGATCTCCTGGCGCACCGCCTCGACCTGCGCGCGCGTCACCCGGCCGCGCACGCGATCGGTCTGCGCCGCCCAGCTGTCGGGGGGATACACGGTCGCCCCCTCAACCAGGGCGCCCGAAACCTGGAACACGTCGGCCGGATCGCCGCGGGCGATCGCCGGGGCGGGCGCTGCCACCGCGGGTCCGCGAACCGCCGGCGGCGGCACGGGGGCGATGCGCGGGATGGGCGACACCTGCGGCACCGCGGGCGCCTGTGCGAATGCCACTGGCGCAGCCAAAACCGCCAGCAGTCCGGCGGCGACCGCAAGACCCCGTTGGCGCCGAGCATTATCCTCCCGCGTTCGCAGCTTCGTATCCTCCCGGTTGCAGAGATTCACCGTTAACTTCCATGGTTCGGGCGAACCGTGCAATCATATTGCGCGTGACGTTTCGTGTCGATGCGACATCCGACAGGGCGATTCCGACACCATTGGCACAGGATCACCAGAAATTGACCCCGACCCCGGCCCCGACACTCGACCATGTGGTCGTGAACGTCCACGACCGAATGGACGCCGCGCAGACGCTGTACCAGCGACTCGGTTTCACCCTGACGCCACGGGGTTACCACTCGCTGGGCTCGGTCAATCACCTGGCCATCTTCGGCACCGACTACCTGGAACTGATCGGCACGCCGCCGGGCGGCGGGGGGCGGCAGGACATCCTGGACTGGCCCGAGGGGTTGAACGGCCTGGTCTGGGGCACCGAGGACTCCGCCGCGGTGGCCGATGCCCTGACTGCCGCAGGGGTGGCATGTTCGCCGCCCAACGAATTCACCCGCCCGGTGGCCCTCCCCGCCGGCGCGCGCGACGCGGTCTTCCGCACGGTCCGCCTGCCCAACGACACCACCGCGGCCGGGCGGCTGTATTTCTGCCACCACCTGACCCGCGACCTCGTGTGGCGCGACGAATGGCGCCACCATGCCAATGGCACGCTGGGCGTGCGCGAGGCCGTCATCGCCGCCGAAGACCCGGCGCGTCTGGGGGCGCTGTTCGCGCGGATGTTTGGCCCGGGCATGCTGCGCCAAATCCCCGGTGGGGTGCGCCTGCTGGTCGGCCTGTCGCATTTCGACATCGTCGACCCGCGCGAGCTGTCCGCCCGCTTCGGGGTCGCCGCCGCGCCGGCGCTGGGACGCAAGGAGTGGATGGCCGCCCTGGTGCTGCGCACGGCAGCGCCGGAACAGGCCGCGGCGGCGCTGGCCGCCGGCGGCATCGCGATTGCCGCGCACACCCCAGACCGTGTGCTCGTCGGCCCGCAGGCGACGATGGGCGTCACGCTGGCATTCGTCGGATAGGGAGACCGCGATGGCAAACCGTGTCCTGGTGGTCACCGGCGGCAGCACCGGCATCGGCGCCGCCGCGGCCCGGATGGCCGCCGCCGAGGGCTACGCCGTCGCGTTGTCATACCGCAACAGCGCCGCCCCGGCGGAAGCGGTCGCCGAGGCGATCCGCAGCGCCGGCGGCCACGCCTTCGCCATGCGCGCGGACAGCGCCAGCCCCGCCGACACCGCCGCCTTCTTCGCCGCGGTCGATCGCGCGTTCGGCCCGCTCACCGCCCTGGTCAACAACGCCGGCATCACCGGGCCGATCAGCCGCATCGAGGCGCTGGACCCCGCGGCGCTGGACGAGGTGCTGGCCATCAACGTCAAGGGCTGCTTCCTGGCGCTGCGCGAAGCCATTCCGCGCATGGCAACCGACCTGGGCGGGGCGGGCGGCGCGATCGTCAACGTCTCCTCGCGTGCCAGCGAGATCGGCGGCGCCGGCGAATGGGTGCATTACGCGGCGTCAAAGGGCGCGGTGGACACGCTGACCATCGGCGCCGCGCGCGAGCTGGCCCCGCGCGGCATCCGGGTCAACGCCGTCAATCCCGGCCTGATCGACACCGAAATCCACGCCAAGGCCGGCGTGCCCGACCGCACCGAGCGCTTCCGCCCGATGATCCCGATGGGCCGCGCCGGCAGCGCCGAGGAGGTCGCCGAGGTGATCCTGTGGCTTCTCTCCGACCGAAGCTCCTATGTCACCGCCGCTCTGGTGCCGATCGGCGGCGGGCGATAGTAGACTCTATCCGCCCGCCTGCATCAGATGCTCCGCCCATTTCCCGCGCAGGGCCAGCTTCTGGACCTTGCCGGTGGCGGTGTGCGGCAGTTCGCTGACCACCACCACATCGTCGGGGATCCACCACTTCGCCACCTTGCCGTCGTAGAACGCCAGCAGCGCGGCCTTGTCGATCTCGCGCCCTTCGCGCGGCACCACGATCAGCAGCGGCCGCTCGTCCCACTTCGCATGGCGAGCTGCAATGATCGCCGCCTCGGCCACATCGGGATGCGACATCGCCAGGTTCTCGAGCTGGATTGAGCTGATCCACTCGCCGCCCGACTTGATCACGTCCTTGGACCGGTCGGTGATCTCCATGTAGCCATCGGCGTCGATCGTCGCCACGTCCCCGGTGGCAAACCACCCGTCCGCGGTCAGCGCCTCGCCGGCAGTGCCGCCGAAATAGGCGTTGCACACCCAGAACCCACGCGACTGCAGATGGCCGGAGGTCTTGCCGTCCCACGGCAATTCGCCCCCCTCGTCGTCGACGATGCGCATGTCGACGCCGAAGATGCTGCGCCCCTGCGTCAGCTGAAGCTGCATCTTCGCCTCGCCCTGCAGATGCTGGTTCGATGGCTTCGGCGCGTTGTAGGTGCCCAGCGGCGACAGCTCCGACATCCCCCAGGCATGGTCGATCCTGATGCCGTATTCCTTGTCGAACGCTTCGAACAGAAGCCGCGGACAAGCCGAACCGCCGATGACAAAACTCTTCACCGTATGAAGCCGCTCCCCGCTGCTGCGCAGATGGTTCAGCAGGCCGAGCCACACGGTGGGCACCCCGGCGGACAGCGTCACGCGCTCGTCGTTCATCAGCTTCGCCAGGCTGGCCCCGTCCATGTGCCGGCCTGGCATGATCAGGGACGCGCCGACCATCGGCGCGGCATACGGCGTGCCCCAGGCATTGACGTGGAACATCGGCACCACCGGCAGCACCCGATCCGCCGCGCGCATCCCGATCACATCGGCCATGTTGCTGGCAAAGGCATGCAGCACGGTCGAGCGGTGGCTATACAGCACCCCCTTCGGCTTGCCGGTCGTGCCGGAGGTATAGCAAAGCGCGGCCGCGGTGCGCTCATCGAAGACCGGCCAGGCGAAATCCTCGTCCGCCGCCTCCATCAGCTCTTCGTAGCACAGCAGCTCCATGCCCTCCGGCAGCGCGATGTCCGGCATGTGTGCGCGCTCGGTCATGAACACCACGGCGCGCAGGCTGGCACGCAGGGCCGGGGCGACGGCTGCGGCGAGCGGCGCAAACGTGGTGTCGAGAAACAACACCCCGCTCTGCGCATGGTCCAGGATGTAGATGATGTCGGCCGGCGACAGGCGCGGATTGATGGTGTGGCAGATCGCCCCCATGCCGCTGACCCCGTAGTACAGCTCGAAATGGCGAAACCCGTTCCACGCCAGCGTCGCCACCCGGTCGCCATGCTTCACGCCCAGCCGTTGCAGCACGCGCGCCATCCGGCGGCACCGCGGCTCGATCGCGCCATAGGTGGTGCGGTGGATGGCACCCTCGACGGTCTTGGACACGATCTCGCCGGATGGATGATGGCGCGCGGCATGGGTCAGGATGGAGCTGATCAACAGCGGCTGGTCCTGCATCAGGCCGATCATGCGTCTCTCTCCCTTGCGGTGACGCCCTTCGGCGCCCGATTGCCCCGATCATAGGGCGCCGCACCGAGCGCGAGCAAGAAACCGCTGAGCCCTTGCCGCCGCCGCCGCCGCGTCAGTCGCCTTCCGCCCGGCTGAACGCGTCGACCACGGCGAAGAAACCCTCGGGGTCGTCGGCATGCAGCCAATGTCCGGCATTCTTCAGCACCACGAAGCGCGCGCGCGGAAACAGCGCGGCGATCGCCGGCCGGTGATCGGGCAGCACATAGCGGGAGCGTGCCCCCGACAGGAACAGCGTCGGGCCCGCAAACGGCGGCGCCGCGATCGCCGGCCAGTCCTGGATCGCATCCATGCCGGCGATGATGGCGTCGAGCCCGATCCGCCAGGCGGGCACGCCGCCCAGCCGCAGGTTGGTCAACAGGAACGCGCGCTCGCCCGCATCCTGCACCACCCCGGCCAATGCCGCGTCCGCCTGCGCGCGGGTCAGTCCCGGAACCAGCACCAGGTCGCGCATCGCCGTGGCAAACGTGACCAGATGCGGGCGGTAGCGCACCGGCGCGATGTCGGCGACACACAACCGCGCCACCGCCTTAGGGTGCGCGAGTGCCAGCGCCATCGCCGCCTTGCCGCCCATCGAATGGCCCAGCACGGCACAGGGCAGAACACCAAGTGCCGACAGCGTCTCGAACACGTCCGCGGCCAGCGTGGGATAATCCATCCCCGGCGCATGGGCACTGTTGCCGTGGTTGCGCAGATCGAGCGCGATCACCCGTCGCCCGCCCTCGGCCAACCGCCGCTGCACCGCGCCAAAATTGCCGGACTGGCCAAACAGCCCATGCAGCAGCACCAGAACCGGCCCGTCGCCGCGGGAGATGGCATGCAGGATCATGGCTTGCGCCCCGGAATGATCGAGACCGCGACCCCGCCCAGGATCAAGGCGCTGCCGAACAGAAGATCAACGCCCAGCGGCTCGCCGAGCCACAGCGTAGCCAGGATCAACCCGACGGCCGGCGTCATCAAAAACCCGACTGACGCCACCACCACCGGCAGATGCACCATCGTCAAAAGATAGCACCAGGTCCCGATCGGCCCCGCCAAGACCCCGACATATCCCAGCGCCGTCAGGGCCGGCGCGGCCCACCGCCCGGGCGGCTCCATCGCCAGCGCGAAGGGCAGCAACACCAGGCTGGCCAGGCCGAACGACCACGGCAGCATCTGCACCATCGTCAACCCCGGCGGTCGCAGCCGGATCACCAGCATCGGCACCCCGACGGCGCCGGCCGCCACCAGCAGGAACAAGTGGCCCAGCAAGACGCCCGGCGCCGCCCAGTCGATCGACCACGGCCCGATCAACAGCGCGATCCCCGCCAAGCCCAGCCCCACCGCCACCCAGCGCCGCGGCGGCACCAGCTCGCGCAGCAGCAGCACCGACGCCGGCACCGTGAACACCAGGGTCACCGAGGTGATGACCGAGGTTCGCCCGGCCGGCACCCAGACCAGTGCCAGATGCACGCAGATGAAGAACAGCGCGAGCTGCGCCAGCGCCACGGACAGGAAGAACGGCATGTCGCGCCGGGTGGGAACCGCCAGCCGCCCGGTGGCCGCCAGCAACACCAGCGTGACCAGCATCGAGAGCGCCGTCCGCCCGAGCGCGAACCAAACTGGCGCCGCCCCCTGCGCGATAGCCTCCTTGGTCACCGGCCAGGCGCTGCTGAACAGCAGCACCGCCCCGGCCAGCGGCAGCAGGCCGCGCCATGTCACACGCGAGGGCGCGGCCATCCCGGCGGTCAGTCGGCCACGGTCAGCATGATCTTGCCGATATGCGCGCTGCTCTCCATCAGCGCATGCGCCTCCGCGGCACGATCGAGCGGGAAGGTGGCGTGGATCACCGGCGCGCACTTCCCCTGGTCCAGCAGCGGCCAGACCTGCGCGCGCAGCTCATCCGCGATCGCGCCTTTCTGCGCCGTGGTACGCGGCCGCATGGTGGAGCCGGTGACGGTCAGCCGGCGCGTCATGATCGGCGTCAGGTCCACCCCGTCCAGCTTGGCGCCGCCCAGGAACGCGATCAGCACCAGCCGCCCATCGATGGCCAGCGCGCGGATGTTGCGCGGGAAATAGCTGGCCCCGACCATGTCCAGGATCACATCCACCCCACGCCCGTCGGTCAGTGCCTTGATCTCCGCGCCGAAATCCTGCGTGCGGTAATTGATCGCCGCCGCGGCGCCCAGCTTCAGGCAAGCCGCCACCTTGTCGTCGGAGCCCGCCGTGGCATAGGCGGTGGCCCCGAACGCGGCCGCCAATTGCAGCGCGGTGACACCGATGCCGGACGTGCCGCCATGGATCAGCACGCGCTCGCCCTTGGCCAGGCGCCCGGTCATGAACAGATTGGCCCAGACGGTGAAGAACGTCTCCGGCAGCGCGCCGGCCCGCAGCGCATCGTAGCCGCGCGGCCAGGGCAGGGTCTGGGCCTCGGGCGCGGTGCAGAACTCGGCATAGCCCCCGCCATTGGTCAGCGCGCAGACCCGGTCGCCCAGCCGATACCCCCGCACGGCGTCCCCGCAGGCCACCACCTCGCCGGCCACTTCCAGGCCAATCAGCGGGCTGGCGCCGGGCGGCGGCGGATAGGACCCGCTGCGCTGGGCAACGTCGGGGCGGTTCACGCCGGCGACCTGAACCCGGATCAGCACCTCGTCCGGCTTCGGCGCGGGCACCGTGCCGGTGGACGGCCGCAGCACCTCGGGGCCGCCGGGCTGGTCGGCGGCGACAATGCGCATCGTGGCGGGGAGGGTCATGGCGGGATCCTTGGTTTGGCGCGCATCCTAGGTCGCGCCAAGGCGCCGCCGCGTCAAGCCGGCACGGGCGCCGCCACGAAAAAGGGCGGGCCGCTTGCGCGACCCGCCCTCATGGCATGGCTCCGAACCCAAAGGTTCAGTGCAGCGTGCGGCGGCGGCGGCGCACCAGGGCGACGCCAGCAAGCCCGACTGCCACCAGCGCCATCGAAGCCGGCTCCGGGGTGGAGGTGTTGTTGTTGCCGCCGCCGGTCGGGATCAGCGTGACCAGTCGCTGCGTGGTCGAAATCGGATCAAGCGTCACGAGGGTGGAGGTGGTGCTCGCCTTCCAGATCGAGTTGCCGGGGGCGTCCACGTAGCCGAGGAACGTGTTCGACAGATTGTTGATCGCTGCCCCGTTCGAAAGGGTGGTGTTCATGGTGAAGCCAGGGGTCACCAGCTTCCAGATCGCAACCTGCAGCGCGGCCGAGTTGTTCGCGTCGCCGGTGGTGAAGAAGTTCGAGGTCAGGGCGGCGCCATTCAGCAGCGCATTGATCTTGTTGGCGGTCGTGGCGTTCGACAGGGCGCCGAATGCATA
>JBIPLY010000177.1:0-8090 GCA_044369385.1 Acetobacteraceae bacterium
TCAATGCCGTTGATCTTCACGTTGTCGAGCACGATGCGGCCCGCGCCAACGTTGCCGTTGTTGATGATGCCCGACGGCGCGGTGATCTGCACGCTCTTGGCGTTGGTCAGGGTATAGCCATTGTAGGTGACCGTGTCGGCCGCCGCGGGCGCGGCGACAAAGCCGATGGCCAGTACGGCGGCGGCGAGGATACCGCTGCGGATCATGCTCAACATTCTATAGTCTCCAAATGCCATTCGCTAACGTGCGGCAAAGCGCCGACACTCAACCTGTTACGACAATTGCAACTCCCGTGCCACGATATGATACATTGAGAATCAAGCCCTTATGCAACCCCCGCGCGCAAAGTGTCGGGATTCTTTCCAGCCCCCCGCTCGCCGTTCCAAGCCAAGCCATCGTCAAAGCATTGGTATTTCTTCAAAAACCCTCAAGATGGCGCGGCGGCGGCATTGCGGATTGTAAGATTCTCCGACTCCCCTCCCTCGCGCCCGAAATTCCCCTTCCGCCAGCCGCCCGCGCCCCGCTCACGCGGATGTGCCCGCGCGTTGCAGCGATCGATTGCAAACGCCGGCCGCTTTCGGCACTAGATTGGCGGCGGCGCAGAATGTGCCCCATCTTCCACGCGGCGGGCGCGCAAGCCCCCCAGCCTTCCAACACCCGATGGGATCGGCCGAATGGCAATGTGCGGCTGCTTCGCTTGCTCCAACACGCGGGAAGGCGGCCCGGCCTGGTTCCTGTGCGCCACCCCCGAGGAGGCCGCCGCGGCCGGGTTGCCGGGCGGGATCCAGATGCCGGACTTCATGGCCAACACCGGCAACACCACCGCGATCGGCACCACCGGCAACTTCACCAACCAGGACATCAACGGCCTGCTGTCCGGTAACGCCTGGTCGGGCCTGTCGATCACCTACAGCTTTCCCACCGCCGGCAGCGACTATGGCTTCTACTTCGGCGACACCTCGCCGACGAACGGGTTCCAGGCCCTGACCGCCGGCCAACAGACCGCGGCCCGCTACGCCTTCGGGCTGATCGCCGAGTACTCCTCGCTCACCTTCACGGAGCGCACCGGCACGAACGCCGCCTCGGCCACCATCCGCCTGGCCGGCTCGGCGACCCCCAGCACCTCCTATGCCTACTACCCCGGCGTGTTCTCGCGCGACGGCGATGTCTGGTTCGGCAACATCCGCAACGACCCGACGCTGAAGGGCAGCTACGCCTTCTCCACCTACCTGCATGAGATCGGCCACGCCCTGGGGCTGAAGCACGGCCATCAGGACGATGGCACCCACGGCGTGCTGCCGGCCGCACACAACTCCACCGAATGGTCGGTGATGACCTACATGTCATACATCGGCGCCAGCGGCAGTTCCTACGAGAACGCCGTCGGCAGCGGCAACCAGACCTACATGATCAACGACATCGCCGCGCTGCAGTACACATATGGCGCAAACTTCACCACCCGCGCCGGCAACACCACCTATAGCTGGAACCCCGCGACCGGCGAGATGCTGATCGACGGCGCAGGTCAGGGCGCCTCCACGAGCAACAAGATCTATGCCGCGATCTGGGACGGCAACGGCACGGACACCTACGACCTGTCGAATTACACCACCAACCTGGCCATCGACCTGCGCCCCGGCGAGTGGTCGATCTTCGATGCGGCGCAGCTTGCCGATATCGGCAGCGGGCAGGTGGCGCGCGGCAATATCGCCAACGCCCATATGTACCTGAACAGCGACACCCGCTCGCTGATCGAGAACGCAACCGGCGGCACCGGCCACGACACCCTGCGCGGCAATGCCGCGGCGAACACGCTGACCGGCGGCAACGGCAATGACACGCTGCAGGGCGATGGCGGCAACGACACGCTGCTGGGCGGAGGCGGCACCGACATTGCCGTGTTCTCCGGCCAGGCCGGCGACTATGTGCTCAGCCTGATCGCCGGCAACACCTATCAAATCGTCGGGCCGGACGGCACCGATACGCTCACCGATATCGAGCAGCTGAAGTTCGGTGCTGCCGCCGCGGTGCCGATCGAAAGCGTGCCATGCTTCGCCACCGGCACCCGCATCACCGTGCCCGGGGGCACGGTGGCGGTCGAGCAGTTGCGGATCGGCGACATGGTGTCCACGCTGGCCGGCATCGCCCGGCCGGTGCGCTGGATCGGACGGCGCAGCTATGACGCGACGACGATCGCAGCCAATGCGCCTTTGCATCCGGTGCGCGTCTGCGCCGGCGCGCTTGGCGAAGGCACGCCATCGGCCGACCTGCTGCTGTCCCCGCAGCACGCGGTCTGGCTCGACGGGCCGGAAGGGCAGCTCCTGGTGCCGGTCGCCGCCCTGTGCAACGGCCGCTCGATCCTGAACGGCGGTGCCGGTGCCATCACCTATTGGCATGTCGAGCTGGACGCGCACGCGCTGATCCTCGCCGAGGGCGCCCCGGTGGAAAGCTTCGCCGACGCCGCCGGCCGCGACCTGTTCGACAATGCCCATGAGTATCCGGCGCTCTACCCGGATGCAGCACCCGTCGCGACGATGCCGCGCAGCGAAGGCGGCTTCGCGGTCGCCGCGGCCTGGCGACGATTGGCGCTGCGGGCCGGCGTCATCCTCAGCGCGGGCGCGCCGGGGCCGTTGCAAGGGCAGGTCGAGCGCGTGGCCGGCGGCTTCGTCGAAGGCTGGGCGATGGATCCCGCCCGCCCCGACCTGCCGGTGGAGCTGGAGCTGGTCACCGCGATGGGGCCGCGCCGCCTCCTGGCCAACCGCTATCGCGACGATCTGCGCCATGCCGGGGTCGGCTCCGCGCGCCATGGCTTCCGCGTGCCGGCCGGCAGCACCGGGGCCGTCATGGTGCGGCGCGCGGCCGACGGCGCGGTCCTGCCTTGGCCCGCCGCCGCCCCCATGGCGTGACGGCCGCCGGGGCGGTATAGCCGGCAGGACGCGTCGCAGGGGGCCGAAGGTGACGGAACTTTTCTATGACGACCTGGTCCTGGGCCGCACTTGGACCAGCGCCGCGGTCACCGTGAACGCCGCCGACATCATCAGCTTCGCCCAGGCGTTCGACCCGCAGCCCTTCCACACCGACCCCACCGCCGCCGCCGCGCATCGGCTGTTCCGCGGCCTTGCCGCCAGCGGCTGGCACACCGCGGCGCTGACCATGCGCCTGTTCGCCACTGCGGACACCCGCATCGCCGGCGGCATCATCGGCAACGGCATCGACGAGCTGCGCTGGCCCCGCCCGGTGCGGCCCGGCGACACGCTGACCCTGACCTCCGAAGTCATCGAGCTGCGCGCCCCCGAACCCGGCCGTGCCCATGGCTGGGCGCGCATCCGCAACACCACCGCCAACCAGAACAACGAGGTCGTGCAGTCCATGGTCGCCACCCTGTCCGTGCCGCGCCGGCCCGGCGCCTGACGATGACCGAACCGAAGTCCTCCGGCCCGGCCTACACCCATGCGGCCCCCGAGCCGGGCACCCTGACCGAGCTGGCGCCGGGCATTTTGTGGCTGCGCCTGGCCCTGCCCTTCGCGTTGAACCATGTGAACATCCACATCATCGACGACGGCACCGGCTGGACCGTGATCGACACCGGCGTCGCCGATGACCGCACCCGCGCGGTGTGGGAAGCAATGCTGGCCGGCCCGCTCGCCGGGCGGCGGGTGAACCGGCTGGTCGTGACCCATTTCCACCCCGACCATGTCGGGCTGGGCGGCTGGCTGGCCGAGAAGCTCGATGTCGGCGTGACCATGAGCCAGACCGAATACCTGCAATCGCGCCTGTCCCGCGGCCGCGCCGGCGGGGTCGATTCAAACGCGCACCTTCCCTTCTACGCCGGGCACGGCCTGAACGACGACGAGATCCACGCCGTCACCGTGCGCGGCGATTCCTATCAACGCCTGACCGTCGACCTGCCGACGCGCTACACCCGCGTGCGCGCCGGCGACGTGCTGAACCTCGGCGGCCGGCGCTTCGAAGTGCTGACCGGCGCTGGCCACGCGCTGGAGATGGTCATGCTGCTGTGCCGCGAGGAGGCCATCTTCCTGCCCACCGACCAGGTCATCGGCCATATTTCGCCAAACGTCGGCGTCCACGCCATCGAGCCCGCGGCGGATGCCCTGGCCGATTTCCTGACCTCCCTGCGCGACATCCGCGCCACGGTGCCGGAGGGCGTGCTGACCGCCCCCACCCATGGCCGCCCCTTCCACGGCCTGCACGCGCGCATCGACACGCTGATCGCCCACCACCGCGAACGCTGCGACATGGTGGCCCACGCCATCCGGCAGGGCGCCACCACCACCGCCGGCATCATGCCCAGCCTGTTCAACCGCAAGCTGGACGCCCACCAGATGGGCTTCGCCTTCGGCGAGGCGCTGGCCCATGTCAACCACATGCTGGCGCTGGGCGAATTGCGCGCCGAGCCCGATGCGGGCGGCGTGCTGCGCCTGCGCCTGGCCTGAGCAGTACGGGCATGAGCGCCGAACGCGCCGGGCGACTGATCCGCGACGGGGTCGAGCTGGCCTGGAGCCACCTGCCCGGGCGCGGCCCAACCATCGTTTTCCTGCCCGGCTTCAAGAGCGACATGCAGGGCAGCAAGGCGCTGCACCTGCGCGACTGGGCCGCCGCACACGGCCGCGCGATGCTGCGCCTGGACTATGCCGGCCATGGCAGCAGCGGCGGCGCCTTCGAAGACGGCACGATCGGCGCCTGGGCAGCGGACGCCCGCGCGGTGATCGCGGCGCAGGTCGCCGGCCCGGTGCTGCTGGTCGGCTCCTCGATGGGCGGCTGGATCGGCCTGCTGCTGGCGCGCGCCCTGGGGGCGCAGGTGACCGGCCTGGTCGGCATCGCCGCCGCCCCCGATTTCACCGAAACCCTGCTGTGGAAAAGGCTCAGCCCGGCCGAACGCGCAGCACTGCTGTCCGATGGCTACGTCGAGCGGCCGAGCCTCTACGGGGAAAAGCCCTATCGCTTCACCCGCCGGCTGATCGAGGACGGGCGGGCACAGCGCCTGCTGGATGGCCCGATCGCGATCGACTGCCCGGTGCGGCTGCTCCAGGGCCAGCGCGACCCGGACGTGCCCTGGCCGACGGCGCTGAAGCTGGCCGAGCACCTGGCCGGCGCGGATGTGCAGGTGATCCTGATCAAGGACGGCGACCATCGCCTGTCGCGCCCGCAGGACCTCGACCTCCTCACCCGGACGGTGGCAGCACTTCTCGCCTGATCTGCTCGTCAAGGATCGCCCGCAGCCCCTCGCGATAGCTGGGATGGCGCCACCGATAGCCCAGCGCCGCCTGGGTCGCCTGGCTGGCCACCTTGCGGTTCTCCGCCCAGAAGCTGCGCGCCATCGCGCTCATCGCCGGCAGCGCGTCGGCAAAGGCGATCGCCGGCGGCGCCGGCAGCCCCAGCAGGGCGGCCGCCTCCATCATCACCGCGGCCGGTTCGGCCGGCGCGTCATCCGCCAGATGCAGCACGCGCGTGCCCGCCGGCAGCGCCTGCGCCATGGCCGCCAGCACGGCACCGACGATGTCGTCGCGATGGATGCGGCCAAACGCATGGCCGGGCTTGAGCACCATCCGCGCCCGCCCGGCGCGCAACTCGTCGATCGCCGACCGGCCGGGGCCATAGATGCCCGCCGTGCGGAACAGATCGACGGCGATGCGCCCATCCAGCGCGCGCCAGGCGGCCTCGGCAGCCAGGCGACGCCGCGACCGGTCCGCCCCCGGCGCTGCCCCCGGGGCCGGCGCCGTGGTCTCGTCCACCCAGCCGCCGGCGCGGTCGCCATAGACCCCGGTGGTGGAAAGATACCCGGCCCAGCGCAGCGACGCCGATGCCCCCAGCGCTGCGCCGTGCATCGTCAGAACCGGATCGCCCGTCTCGTCCGGCGGCACCGTGGACAGGGCATGGCTGACCCCCGCCGGGATCGGAAGGTCAAACCCCTGCACCGCCACCCCCGGCAGGGCGAAGCGCCCGGGGTCACGGCTGGTCGCGGTGACGCGCCAGCCCATCGCGGCGGCCGCGCTGGCCAATGCGGTGCCGCTGTAGCCGAGGCCGAAGACGATCAGGTGCATGTTTGCCGATGCGCTGGAGGGGGGGGTAGAGTGCCGCCATCATGCGCTTTCGTCACGCCCTTCCCGCAGCCGCCGTGGTCCTGGCCGTGGCCACCGGGCTGTGGCTGACGCAGCGCGCGCCGGTCCTGGAGCCGGCCGAGGACTCCGCCCCCCTGCCCGTCCCGCCCGTGCCGCCGCGGATTGCCAGCGGCCTGGAATATGACCGCTGCCTGGGGCTGCTGACCACGGAACCGGAAACCGCGGCCAGCTTCGCCCGCTCCTGGCAGGCGCGCGGCGGCGGCGAGCCGGCGGCGCATTGCCTCGCGCTGTCGCGCCTGGCACTCGGGGAGCCGGTGCCCGCCGCCGAGGCGCTGGAGCAGCTGGCCTCGGCCAGCGCCTCGCCGCCCGCCACGCGCGCCGCCCTGCTGGAACAGGCGACGCAGGCCTGGCTGATGGCCGGCAGCGCCGCACGCGCGCACAAGACCGCCACGGCGGCGCTGACACTGACTCCGGACGATGCCGACCTGCTGATCGCGCGCGCCATGGCGGCCGAGCAGCTCGACCGCCATGCCGAGGCCGTCGAGGATCTGGCCCGCGCTCTGCGGCTGGACCCGCGGCGGGCCGATGCCCTGGTGCTGCGCGCGGCCGCGCTGCGCCAGCTTGGCCGCATCGCCCCGGCCCTGGCGGATGCCGACGCCGCGCTGGCGCTCGATCCCGACTACGCCGAGGCGCTGCTGGAACGCGGCATCCTGCGCCAGCGCCAGCGCGACGATGCCGGGGCGCGGCTGGATTGGGAACGCGTCGTGGCCCTGGCGCCAGACGGCCCGATCGGCGATCTCGCGCGGCAAAACCTAGCCCTGCTGGAGGCCGGGCCAAGCAGATAGGTCAGCCACCCAGCCCAGCCACCAGGATGGTGACAAGGCCCAACCCAAGATTGACCGCGATCAGCTTGCGAATCCGATCCACACTGGCCGCGGCCCCCGCCCGGTCCCCGGCGACCAGCGCGCTGCGCAGCGCCCGCCACGGCCCGAAGAAGATCACCGCGAACACCACGGCCATCACCAGCCCGGTCGCATGCATCACATGCACCGGCCACAGCGTGCCGGCGAACCCGCCATAGGCATGGAACACCAGGCCATAGCCGGTCAGGATCACGATCGGCATGGCATGCCAGATGACCAGGAAGAAGCGCCGGAACACCTGCCCATGCAACGCCAGGCGCTGCGGCGGCTCCAGCACCGACAGGCTCGGCCGCAACACCAGCAGCGCAAAGAACATGCCGCCCACCCAGACCGCGGCCCCCAACAGGTGCAGCGCCTTCATCACGCCCAATGCGGTCATCGCAGGGTCTCCTTCAAAGCTTCAACAACCGCCTGCAACTCCTGCGCGGCGGCAGAGCGTGGGGCGGTCTCGCTGACGCCCAGCCCCTTGGCAAACGCGCCCGCAAATCCCACCCGGTTGCCCAGCGTCGCGGGCAGCAAGGCATGACCGAGGCGGGCGATCTCCGCCTCCACCGCCGCGCGCAGGCTCCCGCTGGCAGGCGCCCGGTTCAGCAGCAGCCGTGCCGGGCGACGCTCCTCGCGCGCCAGCTTCAGCGTTCCTTCGGCGGCCCACAGATCAGGCGGGCTGGGCTGCAGCGGCACCAGCACCAGGTCCGCGGCCCGCACGGCGATGCGGGCATCGGTGTCCACCTGCGGCGGGCTGTCGACGATCAACACGTCATACGCCCGGCGCAGCCGATCGATCTCGGCGGGCAGGCGCCAGCCGGCGGTGTCGGACAGGTGGATCGGCACGGCCCCGGCGCGGGCCTGGCGCAGCGCATGCCAGCGCGCCAGGCTGCGCTGCGGGTCGATATCCAGCACCGCGACCCGCGCCTGTCCGGCCAGGGCGGCGGCCAGGTTCGCCACCAGCGTGGTCTTGCCCACCCCGCCCTTCTGTTGCGCCACGGTGATCACCACCGACATTGCGAATCGCTCCGGTTGCCTCGGCCATGGTAGCGCAGTCTGGCGAACAGGAGGGACGGAAGGTGGAGGAATTGCTGACCCCGGC
>JBIPLY010000237.1:0-6511 GCA_044369385.1 Acetobacteraceae bacterium
GCCAGGCGGGTGGCGGCCAGGGCGGCGAAGCGGTGCAGCAGGGCGCGGCGGCGGGCGGGCGGCAGGGGGTGGGCCGGGGCCTCGCGCAGCAGGGCGGCGATCCCCGCGGCGGCGATGATCAGGCCGGTGTCCTGGGGCAGCAGGCTGTCGGGGAAGTCGGCGTCGACGGCGAAGAACAGGGCGTCGGAGAAGGCGCGGTATTCCGGCCATTTGGCGTCGGTCTGGAAGTCGCGCAGGCCCGACTTCACCTCGATGCAGACCAGGGTGCCATCGGGGCGCAGGGCCATGAGGTCGGCGCGGCGGCCGTTGGGCAGGGTCATTTCATGGACCGGCGCCCAGCCGAGTTGCAGGCAGAGCCGGGCGGTGGCGCGGCGGATGGCGTCGGTGCGCTCGGGGTAGCCGGGCTCGTTCATGGGCGCAGGGCGTCGATGGCGCTTGCCATGGCGAGGTCGCGGGCGGAGAGGCCGCCGGCGTCGTGGGTGGACAGCGTGATGGCGACGCGGTTCCAGACATTGGACCATTCCGGGTGGTGGTCATGCTTCTCGGCCAGCAGGGCGACGCGGGACATGAAGGCCCAGGCTTCGCTGAAATCGGCGAAGGCGAAGTTTTTCGCGATCGCGTCGCGGCCGGGGACCATGGCCCAGGCCGAGGGGATGGCGGCGCGCTCGGCTTCGGTCAGTTTCGGGATCATGCTGGCTCCTTGACGGGCGCGGCGGGGCGGTGCCCAGTGCGGGCATGCGCCAGAATGCCCCCCTTGCCCCGGGTTTCACAACGCCGCCGGATGCGGACGCCATCGCGGCGCTGGCCGAGCGGGCCATCGAAGCGATTCCGGCGCGGTTGCGGGGCCATATCGCCAATCTGGGCATCACCGTGGAGGACCTGGCGGAAGATGCGGTGCTGGAGGAGATGGGGATCGAGAGCGCCTGGGAGCTGACCGGGCTGTACCAGGGCACGCCGCTGGGCGAGCGCAGCGTGGGGGATGTGGTGCGGCTGCCGGACCGGATCGTGCTGTACCGGCTGGCGATCCTGTTCGAGTGGGTGGAGCTGGGCGAGGATCTCGGCCGCCTGGTGCAGAACGTGGTGGTGCACGAGATCGCGCATCATTTCGGCTTCAGCGATGCGCAGATCGAGGCGCTGGAGCAGGAGATGCAAGGATAGGGTACGCGGGTTCGGCTCCCGGCCGGAGGGGATTCCGGGGGAGGTGAGGTGCGGTTCGGACGCAAGCAAGACATTCACATGGAGACGAAGAGGCGGAGAGAAGGGTTCGTGGATTCTTCCCGCCGGTGATGGCGTGGGGGCGGGGCGCGGGGGTTCCACATGACGATGCAGCGGCAGAGACATGAATCGTCTCTCCGCCGCTTCGTCTCCATGTGAATCGTTTGCCTTGCGCCAGAGGGGCGCGGCTTCGGCGGGTTGGGGCGGGTTTCGGTCTGGGATTGGTGCCATTCGTTGGCCAGGGCTTCGAAGCGGCGGGAGATTTTTTCGAGTTGGCGGATGGACGCGCGGCAGGGTCCGCCGAGCATGGGGTGCTCGCGGGCGTGTTCGGCGATGGCGGCGATCAGCATGGCGATGATCGCGGCGAAGGCCTGGGCGAGGGGGGAGGTCTCCTGTGCATGTGTCATAGTTAGAAATTTACTCTAACCGATGGACCGCTGCAAAGGGTTTTTGATCAGGGCTAGGGAGGGAAGCCAAGGAAGCAAGCAAGGAAGCAAGCGGCCACAAAGGCACAAAGACACAAAGAAGCAAGGCAAGGGAGAAGGGGACTGGGTGGTGGGTCTGGCGGTGTAGAAAGTTTTTTGCTTCTTTTTGTTCACAAAAAGAAGATTCTTACTTGCTTTCGTTCTTGACGAAATGCCCGGCGATCTCCGCTCCGGTGGCGATCCAGATGTCGCCGCGGGTCAGGGCGCGGGTCAGGAAGTGGCGCAGCAGGCGCAGGCGCATGGGGCGGCCGGAGACCTGGGGGTGCAGGACGGTGGTGAGCATGGCGCCCCATTCGGCGATTTCGTCCAGCTCGTCGGTCCACATCGACAGCACGGCCCCGGGCGCCATGACGCTGCGGGGGCTGAAGCGGGCGGTGAGGCCGAGCATCCAGTCATCGAAATTGGCGCTGACCGGGAGTTCGATCACGCCCGGGGTGCCATCGGCGAGGCGGTGGCGGTAGGGGCGGACGTCGTCGCGGAAGGAGCTGGCGTAAGCCAGGTTGTGGCGCCGGAGGGCGATGCGCTGGGCTTCGCAGACTTCGCCGCCGGGGGCGCGGTATCCGGTGGGGGTGATGCCGAGGCGGCGCTTGAGGGCCTCGAAGCCGCGCGCCATTTCGTCTTCGATCCAGGGGCTGCCGGGGTCCGGGCGCAGGTGGTGGTAGCCGTGGTGGCCGATCTCGTGCCCGTCGCGCAGGATGGCTTCGGCCATGGCGGGGTAGGCGTCGGCGACCCAGCCGGGGACGAAGAAGGTGGCGCGCAGGCCGAGGTCGCGGAACAGGTCCAGCATCTTGGCGGTGCCGATGCGGGCTTCGTAGCCGCCGAAGGACAGGCCGACGAGATTGTCGGTGCGTTTCGGGTCGTCGTCGGTCCAGGCGGTCTCCGCATCGACATCGACGGAGAGGAACAGGGCGGCGCGCTTGCCCGCCGGCCACGCCAGGAGGGGCGCGGGGGCGGAGGGGTTGGAGGGGCGCGGGGCGATCGCGTCCCAGGCGGCGGTGGTGCTCACGCGGCGGGATTTGCCTTGGTGCGGAAGGCGGCGAGGTCGATCAGGCGGGCCCAGTTGGCGTTGGCGTGGAGCTGCGCGTAGATCGGCGCGAGCCAGCCGCGGCGGCGCCAGTCGAGGAAGGTTTCGTCCGGCACCTGGTCGAGCCGGTCGGCGCGGATCACCTTGAAGCCGCGCACGCGCGAGGAGCCGCCGGCGGTGAAGTTCACCTGTGCCTCTTCTTCCTGCAAGAGGCCGGCGGCATCGAGCGCCGCGGCGAAGGTGGCGGCGGCGGCGAGGTTGTCGCGGAGTGCTGCGCAGAAGCGCACGGCGTCGGACAGGGTGGCGGTGGGCTTGCCGTCTTCGAAGAGCGGGTCGCCCTGGGTGGGGGAGAGGCAGGCGGCATCGCCTTCCATGGCGACATAGGTGGTGTTCTGGGCGCCGTCCTCGACGAAGACGAAGGGGAAGCTGCGGACATAGGCGGGCAGGTAGGCGTCGCCCTGCCAGGTGCCGTCGGGCTTGACGAACAGGTTGCCCAGCTCGTTCAGCCCGACCAGGGCGACGGGGGCGGGGGTTGGCCCGGCGGCGAAGACGATGGGGTAATGGCGCGCGGCCAGGGTGAATTCGCCGAGGCCGAGCGGGATCGAGGCGGCGGCGGCGGCATAGGCGAAGCCGGCGGAGCGATCCAGGCGCAGCCCGCCATGCAGCTCCGGGTTCACGCCGACGACGCGCGAGAAGAACAGCGGCATGGCGGCGGCGGCCGGCGGTGGGGCGGAGGGCGGCGGGGCGGAGGGGGTGTCGGACATCGGAGGTTCCTGGCTGAAATCGCGGTCGGTTATGGCCTGGCCGCGGCTACCGGCATAGGCGGGAACTATGTTCTGGCGCCAGCATAGTTGGCGACCCGGTCGCGCAGGCCGGGGGCGGCGGCGGAGCGGACCAGGGCGGCGAGGTCGGCATCCCGCGTGTCCGGGCGGGCGGCTTCGGCCAGGGCGCGGGCGGTGGCGCGGTCGACCTTTGCCAGGCCGTCGGCGAGGGCGGCGATTTCGGCGGGCCAGGAGTCCTGCGGGGCGATGCCGGTGGCCAGGCCGCTTGCCAGCGCGGCGGGGGCATCCAGCCCCTGGCCGCCGGCGGTGAGCGCCAGCGCGCGCGCCTCGCCGACGAGGGAGGCCAGGCGGCTTGTGCCGAGCACCAGGCCGAAGCGGGCGCCGGGGAAGGCGAAGCGGGCGGCGGGATCGGCCAGGCGCCAGGTGCAGGCGGCGAACAGGTCGGCGCCGGCGCCGAACATGCGGCCGTGGCCGAGGGCCAGGGTGGGGACCGGGGCGTGGCGCACCGCCTGGAGCAGCAGCTCGATGGCCACGAAGCGGGCGAGCAGGCCGGCATCGGTTTCCGCCTCGATGCCGCCGACATCGAAGCCGGTGCAGAGCGCGCGGCCGTCGCCGCGCAGGACCAGCAGGCGCACGGCGGGGTTCTCCGCTTCTGCGACGGCAGCGCGGACGGCTTCGACGAGCGCGGCATCCAGCGCGTTGCCGCGATCGGCGCGGGCGAGGGTGACGGTGAGGGTGCCGGCTTCGAGACTGGTGGGGGCGAGGGTCATGCGGCGACGGCCGGCATCGACCAGAGGTTCGGGATGACATCGGCCGAGTAGCCGGAGACGAAGGTCTTTTGGGCGCCGGTGGCGGGGTCGAAGACGTGGCGGTGGACCATGCCGATATTGGCGCCGTAGACGTGGATGCTGATCGAGGGGGCATCGGGGATGGCGTTGGACACGACGTGGATGTCGCCGATGCTGGGGGAGACCATGCCGATCATGCCGGGGCGCAGCGTGGTGCTGTGACCGGGAACGAGCGCGCCGGTCGGGCCGGTGGAAAAATGGGTTTCGGTTTCGGCGCCGCGGAGCATGCCGATCAGGCCCCAGACCATGTGGTCGTGGACCGGGGTTTTCTGGCCGGGGCCCCAGACGAAGCTGACGACGGAAAACCGTTCCAGCGGGTCGCAGTGCAGGAGGTACTGGGTGTAGCGCTCCGGGTTCGGGCGGGCGAAGGGCTCCGGCAGCCAATCGTCCTGGGCGACCAGGGCGGCGAGCAGGGGCTGGCCGCCGGCGAGCATGGCGGGCTCGTCGCCGTGATGGGCGTCGGCCAGGCGGGTGAAGTCCTGGATGAAGGTTTTCAGGCGTTGCGCGGTCATGCCACGCCTCCCGCATGCAGGGCGGCGATTTCGTCGGGGCCGAAGCCGATTTCGGCCAGGATGGCATCCGTGTCCGCGCCCAGCAGCGGCGCCAGGGTGTCCAGGCGGGGGCCGCCATGGGCCAGGGTGACGCCGGAGCCGGCGAAGCGGAGCCTTCCCCAGGGCGAGTCGACTTCCTGCAGCACGCCGCGGGCACGGACCTGGCGGTGCTCGATGACTTCCTCGATGCGCCAGATGCCGGCGGAGGGGGCGCCGGCGGGGTTGAGGCGGTCCTCCCATTCGCGGGGGGTGGCGGCGGCGAGTTTTTCCTCGATCAGGGCGCGGAGCGCGGGTTCGTTTTCGTTGCGCAGGAACCAGTCGGCGAAGCGGGGGTCGGATTTCGTGTGTTCGAGGCCGAGGGTCTTGATCAGGGCGTCGTATTGGCGGTCGTTGTTGACGGCGAGCAGGAGCCAGCCGTCGCGGGCGCGGAACAGGTTTGCGGTGGCCTTGCGGCTGACGGCCTGGTTGCCGGATTGCTGCTGCTTGTGGCCGGCGATGGTCCAGTCGGCGATCGGGCCGGGGAGGAAGGCGAGCGTGGCATCGAGCATGGAGACGTCGACGAACTGGCCGAGTCCGGTATGGGTGCGCTGGAAGAGCGCGGAGGCGACGCCGAAGGCCATGGTCATGCCGGTCAGGGTGTCGCACACGGCAAAGCCGGCGCGGACGGGGCCGGTTTCGGCGTGGCCGGTGATCGACATGATGCCGGACATCGCCTGGATCTTGCCGTCATAGCCGGCCGCGTCGCTGTCCGGGCCGGTGTGGCCGAAGCCGGACACGGCCGCGTAGATGAGTTTCGGGTTGATGGCCTTCAGCGCCTCATAGCCGAGGCCGAGACGCTCCATGACGCGCGGTCGAAAATTTTCCATGACGACGTCGGCTTCGAGGACGAGGCGGCGGATGATTTCCTGGGCCTCGGGTTTTTGCAGGTCGAGCGTGAGGCTGCGCTTGTTGCCGTTGATGGCCATCCAGCCGCTGGCCATGCCGCGCTCCGCCCAGTCGCGCGACAGGGGGGTGCGGCGGGAGTCCTCGCCTTCGCGGCGCTCGACCTTGATGACGTCCGCGCCCATCAGGGCGAGCTGGAAGCTGGCGTAGGGGCCGGCGAGGACCTGGGTGAAGTCGAGGATTTTCACCCCCTCGAAGGGACGGGCGGACATGCTAGGCGCTCACCCGGTTGCCGCGCGCCAGTTCCTTCTGGCGGTCGAATTCCTCGCGGCGGCGGGCGAGTTCCTCGGGGGGCATCTGGGCGATGTTGTTGTAGTCGAGCTTCCAGCGGCCGTCCTGGTTCCAGCGCAGCGGGGATTGCATGGTGGTCTGCGGGCCTGGGGCGGATTCGAGGACGCGCAGGGCGTATTCCAGGGTCTGGTCCTGGCTTTCGGGGTCGTGCGGGCGGCCGGCGCTGTTGCCGAGGGGGAAGTCGCTGAACAGGAAGCGGGGGGCGGCGGCGAATTCGACGATGTCCTTGGCGCAGCCCATCACCACAGTGGGGATTCCGGCGGCTTCGAGCGCGCGGGCGGTGAGGGTGGAGGTCTGGTGGCAGACCGGGCAGTTCGGCACCACGATGGCGGCGTCTACCCCGTCGGCGAGCGCGCGGCGGACGATCTCCGGG
>JBIPLY010000486.1:0-3117 GCA_044369385.1 Acetobacteraceae bacterium
GCGCCATCGTGCGCGAGCCGAAGCTGTTCCTGTTCGACGAGCCGCTGTCCAACCTGGACGCGAAGCTGCGGGTGCAGATGCGCGCGGAGATCCGGCGGCTGCAACGCCGGCTGGGCGTCACCTCGCTGTTCGTCACCCACGACCAGGTGGAGGCGATGACCCTGGGCGACCGGCTGGTGGTGATGAATGCCGGCATGGCGGCGCAGATCGCAACGCCGATGCAGATCTGGGAGCGGCCGGCCGATACCTATGTCGCCGGCTTCATCGGCAGCCCGGCGATGAACCTGCTGCCGGCGGTGCTGGAAGCGGGCGGGCGCTCGGCCCGGCTGGAGGCGACCGGCAAATCCGTGCTGTTCCCGGATGGCCCCCGCCCGGGGCCGGCGGGGCGGACGCTGACGCTGGGCATCCGCCCGGAGCATCTCAGCCCCGGCGCCGGCGAACTCGACGTCATCGTGGATCTCGTGGAGCCGCTGGGCGGGGAAAGCGTGCTGCACGCGCACCTGGCCGACGGCACGGAAGTCGCCGCCCGGCTGCAGGGCTCGGGCTATGCCGAAGGCCCGCTCGGCCTGACCTTCGCACCCGATACCCTGCACGTCTTCGATCGCGCCAGCGGGCTGCGGCTGGAGGGCGGCAGCTAGGCCGACGTGATGCGGCCCATGCGTCAGGCCGCCTTGGGCCGCACCCCCAGGATATGGGCGATGGCATAGGTCAGGTCGGGCCGGTTCAGGGTGTAAAAGTGGAACTCGTCGATCCCATTGGCCTGCAGCGTGCGCACCTGCTCGGCGGCGACATGGGCCGCGATCATGCGGCGGGTCTCCATGTCGTCCTCCACCCCCTCGAAGAACCGCCCCAGCCAGTCCGGCACGCGCACGCCGCTGATCTGGGAGAACTTCACGATCTGGCCGTAGTTCGACACCGGCATGATCCCCGGCACGATCGGCGCGGTGATGCCGGCGGCCAGCGCGAGGTCGAGGAAGCGCAGGAAGGTGGCATTGTCGAAGAAGTAGTTGGTGATCGCCCGCGTCGCGCCGGCATCCAGCTTGCGCTTCAGGTGGTCGAGATCGGCCAGCGGGCTGCTCGCCGTGGGGTGCACTTCGGGATAGGCCGCCACCGAGATCTCGAAATCGGCGATCCGCTTCAGCCCGGCCACCAGGTCGGCGGCATAGGCATAGCCGTCGGGATGCGGCGCATAGGCCTCTCCGCCCGGCACGTCGCCGCGCAGCGCCACGATGTGGCGGATGCCGGCGTCCCAATACTGCCGCGCCACGTCATCCACCTCGCCGCGGCTGGCACCCACGCAGGTCAGGTGCGCCGCCGGGGTCAGGCGGGTCTCCTTCACGATCCGCGCCACGGTGGCATGGGTGCGCGCCTGGGTGCTGCCGCCGGCGCCGTAGGTGACCGACACGAAGCGCGGCGCCAGCGGCTCCAGCCGCCGGATGCAGGCCCAGAGCTGCTGTTCCAGCGCTTCGGTGCGCGGCGGGAAGAACTCGAAGGACAGCAGCGGGGCGGGCATGTCCGCCTCCACCACCGGCATGCCGGCGAAGCGGGGACGGGCGAGCCAGCGGGCCAGCGGAGAGGTCATCGTGGAATCCTGTCGGAGGACATAAAGATATCTATATGTCTAAGTTCTCCCTTCGCGAATTGCAATGCCCCCCGGCGCCGCCGCCCGCCTTCGCCGCTTCCCTCGCTGGCCATGCAGGCGGTAAGAAGCACCTTGGTCGACCGTCGAGGATTAGCATGCTTGCCCCCCTGCGCCTGTGCCTGACCGCTTTGCTGCTGGCGAGTGCGACCCTGACCGGCTGCGCCACCGCCCCCGACCCTTCGGACAAGGAGGCAGTGGCCGAGTTCAACGCCACCAACGACCCGCTGGAGCCCACCAACCGCGTGGTCTACGAGATCAACGATGGCATCGACGCGGTCATCCTGCGCCCATTGGCGCTGGCCTATCGCGCCGCGGTCCCGGACCCGGCGCGCCAAGGCGTGCGCAACGTGCTCGACAACCTGTCGAGCCCCGTGATCCTGGCCAACGACATGATGCAGGGCAAGCCGAAGCGCGCCGGCGACACCTTCATGCGCATGGTGATCAATACCACCATCGGCATCGGTGGGCTGATCGATGTCGCCGCCGGCATGGGCTATCCCAAGCACAGCGCGGATTTCGGCATGACCCTGGCGGTCTGGGGCGTCGGCGAGGGGCCGTACCTGTTCCTGCCGGTGTTCGGCCCGTCCGGCCCGCGCGATGCGCTGGGGCGCGGGGCGGACATGATGCTCGACCCGTTCATGTGGGTCGGCCGCGGGGCGACGGTGGATGCGCTGGGCTATGCCCGCACCGGGCTCAACGCCGTGGACACCCGCTCGCGCTTCATCGAGGACCTCGACCGGATGCGGGCACAGGCGCTGGACCCCTACGCCACGCTGCGCAGCCTGTACCGCCAGAACCGCCAGGCCACGATCGACGCGGTGATCGCCGACGATCGCGGCACCGCGCGGCGCTGAGCAACCGGGCGCCGTCCTTGCCACGGTCCGGCCCGCCGCCCGCCCGCCCCGCGCCACGATGCCCCCCTAAGGCTTGGCGGCGCGGCCGGCCGACCCTATTTCGGCTGCACGCACAGACCGGGGACCGTGTCATGACCACCCGCCGCACCATGCTTGCCCTGCCGACCCTGGCGCTCGCCGCCCAGGCCTTCGCCCACCTGGCCTTCTCCCGGCCGGCCCGCGCCGCCGACCCGGACACCGCCGCGGCATTCGTCGATGCGATGCTCAAGGAGCTGCTCGGCATCGCCAACGGCGCCAGCCCGCAGGAGGCCAAGCGCGCCGCCCTGGCCCGCGTGGTGGCCACCAAGGTCGATGTCGATGCCGTCGCCCGCTTCTGCCTCGGCCGGTTCTGGCGCACCGCCACCCCGCAGCAGCAGGCCGAATACACCGCGCTGTTCGCCAGCGCCCTGGTGAAGAACATCAGCGACAAGGTCGGCGAGTATCAGGGCGTGACCTACACGCTGGGCCGCGCCATCCGCCGCGAGGCCGACATCGCGGTCACCAGCATCGTCAACCGCCCCGGCAACGCGCCGAACAAGGTCGACTGGGTGGTGGAGGCCGAGGGCGCGCCGAAGGTGATCG
>JBIPLY010000460.1:0-3380 GCA_044369385.1 Acetobacteraceae bacterium
TACGCCGCCTTCCTCAGCCGCAACGGCAACAGCGTCCAGGCGCTGATCGACGCGCTGAAGCAGCAGGCCGCCGGATAGGTGCGCACGGTCCAGACCGGCACGCTGGAGATCGCCTACCGCGAATTCGGCCCGCCGGGCGGCCCGGTCGCGGTGCTGATGCACGGCTTCCCCGACGACCCGCACGCCTATGACCCCACCGCCGCCGAGCTCGCCGCCGAAGGCTGGCGCGTCCTGGTCCCCTGGCTGCGCGGCTACGGCCAAACGCGCTTCCTGCACCCCGCCACCCCGCGCTCCGGCGAACAGGCGGCATTGGGCGCCGACCTGCGCGACTTCCTCGACGCGCTGGGCGTGGCGCGCCCGATCCTGGCCGGCTACGACTGGGGCGGGCGGGCCTGCTGCGTGGTGTCCGCCCTGTGGCCAAACCGGGTGCGCGGCCTGGTCAGCATGGGCGGCTACAACATCCAGCACCTGGCCAGCGCCGGCCGCCCGGCCAGCGTCGAACAGGAGCTGGCGTTCTGGTACCAGTGGTATTTCCAGACCGAACGCGGCCGCGCCGGCCTGGCCGCCAACCGCCGCGCCATCGGCGAAATGCTGTGGCGCATGTGGTCGCCGAACTGGCGCTTTTCCGCTGACCTGCTCGACCGCGTCGCCGCCGCCTGGGACAACCCCGACTATGTGGACGTCGTGATCCACTCCTATCGCCACCGCCACAACACCGCCCCGGGCGACCCCGCCCTGGCCGCCATCGAGGCCGCCCTGGCCGCCCGGCCCGCCATCGCCGTGCCCACCATCAACCTGGAGGGTGCCGCCGATGGCGTCGGCGGCCCGTCGCACCCCGACCCCGACGCCGCCCGCTTCACCGCCGCCTACGAACGCCGCATCCTGGACCGCGTCGGCCATTTCGTGCCGCACGAAGCGCCGCAGGCCGTGGCGCGCGCCATCCTCGACCTGGCGGCGCGCCATCCCGTGACCTGACCGCGGCCGTCATGGCCAAGCTGCGGCATCCATGCAAGGCTGCGCCCGTCAGCCCTGCACGGAAGCGCCCGCATGCCCCGCCTGGCCGCTATTTTCTGCTGCCTGCGATGCTCGTCCCCGTCGCCGCCGCGGCACAGGACGCGGTGGTGCGCATCGAGGAGCGCCAGTTCCGCCCCGGCGCCGGGCGCATCACCTTCAGCGAGGTGCCGCCGAAAACGCCGAACCCGGTCTATCCGCCGGCGCGCTACGGCGGGGCCGCGGACAGCCCCACGGTGCGCTTCGGCGGGTATTTCCTGGGGCGCCAGATCGCGCCGCGCGGCGAATGCCCCGCCGGGGCGGCACCGACCGGGTGCCTGTCCGGCAGCCCCGCCGCCCCGCTCGGGCTGGATCCCCGCGCGCCCGCGGCGATCACCGAGCCGCACGAGACCTTCCCAGGGTTCCACCTCGCCTCGCCAACCCTGGTCGGCACCCCGCCCTGGCTGGGACCGATTGCGATCCTGTTCGACCGCGACGTGGCGGCCGTCGGGCTGTACGGCGTGGCGTTCGATGCCACCCGCGGCGTCGCGATCAGCGTCTATGACCGCGAGGCCCGGCTGTTGGGCCGCATCGTCAACCAGCGCCGCGGCATCGACTTCATGGGGGTCGCCACCCGCGATCTCAGCGCGCGCATCGCCGGGCTGGAATTCCACCTGGTGGGCAGCGAACCGTGGGGCTTCGGCGTGGACAACATCCGCTTCGGCGCCCCGGCGCAGATCGACCTGCCGGGCGTGGTGCCGCCGCCCCCGGCACCGCCAGCCGCCCCACCGCCGCCGGCCGCGCCGCGCCGCCCGGTGATCCTGCCATGAACGCGGACGTGATCGCGGACGTGAGCCGGCGCGCCTTCACGGGCAGGCGTTCGGGACTTATGATACGAGACGCAATCAATTCGGTCCCGTCCATATGCGCCTGGCTCTGACCTTCGCCCTGCTGCTGCTCGCCGCGAGCGGCCCGGCCGCGGCCCAGGAGCTGCGACGCGTCGAGGAAGCCCAGTTCAAGGCCGGCTCGGGCCGCATCACCTTCAGCGAGGTGCCGCTGCGCACCCGCAACCCGGTCTACCCGCCGGCGCGCTACGGCGGCGGGGCGGACAGCCCCACGGTGCGCTTTGCCGGGCATTTCGTCGGCCGGCGGCTGGCCACCCCGGCGGAATGCCCGCAAGGTGCTGCGCCCACCGGCTGCCTGGCCGGCGCGCCAGCCGCCCCGCTGGCGCTGGATCCACGCTCGCCGCCCACCGAGACGGTGCCGCACCCGACCAATGACGGCTTCCACCTGGTTCCACCCGACCTGGTGGGCACGCCGAACGCCAGCGGGCCGGTGGCGATCCTGTTCGACCGCGATGTGGCCGCGGTCGGGTTGCATGCGATCGGGGTGGATGTGCCCGGCGCGGTGGCGATCAGCGTCTATGATCGCGCTGGCCGGCTGCTGGGGCGCGCCAGCACGCGCCGCAAGGGCGTGGACTTCCTGGGGCTGGCGACCTCCGACCTGGTGGCGCGCATCGCCGGGCTGGAATTCCATCTCGTCGGGCCGGAGCCGTTGGGCTTCGGCGTCGACAACATCCGCTTCGGCACCGCGCAACAGGTCGACCTGCCCGGGGTCGCCCCACCCGCGCCAGCCCCACCGCCCGCGCCCCGCCGCCCGGTGATCCTGCCATGAACGCGGACGTGAACCGGCGCGCCTTCACGGGCAGGCGTTTGTGACCTATGACAAGGATCGCAATCAGTTCGGTCCCGTGCGCATGCGCCTGCCTTTGACCTTCGCCCTGCTGCTTGCCTCCGCCGCGGCGGTTCCGGCCGCCCTGGCGCAGGACGCGGTGGTGCGCGTCGAGGAGCGCCAGTTCAAGGCCGGGGCCGGGCGCATCACCTTCAGCGAGGTGGGCGTGGGGTCCGTCAACCCGGTCTATCCGCCGAGCCTCTACGGCGGCGGCGCCGACAGCCCCACGGTGCGCTTCGCCGGCTATTTCCGTGGCCGCTACATCGCCACCCCGCGCGAATGCCCGCCCGGCGCGGCCGCCACCGGCTGCCTCGGCGGCTCGCCCGGCGCGCCGCTGCGCCTGGACATGGACTCGCCGCCGACCAAGGTGACGGTCGACGGCAGCGCGCCCGCCGCCAACCGCCCCGGGCTGGGCGGCACGCCAACCTGGAACGGCCCGATCGCCATCCATTTCGACCGCGACGTGGCCGCGGTCGGCCTGGATGGCGGCTACTTCAACGCCGCCGGCGGCACCGCCATCACCGTCTATGACCGCCAGGGCCGGGTGCTCGGCCGCACCACCAACCGCGGCACCGGCTTCGAGTTCCTCGGCCTGGCCACCCGCGACCTCAGCCCGCGCATCGCCGGGCTGGAATTCCACCTGGTCGGCAACGAGCCGG
>JBIPLY010000238.1:0-6471 GCA_044369385.1 Acetobacteraceae bacterium
CTGGCATGCTGCCACAGTGCCATCCCCTTCGCGTTGGGCTCCCACACCGGGCGGGTGACCCCGCGCGTCACCTTGAACTGCACATCGTTGTGCGTGGCACGCAGGGCCAGCATCGCCTCCACCCCGTGGTCCAAATCCTCCTGCTTCTTGGCCATCGACAGCGCTTCGCCGGTGCAGTTCGTTGTGACGCAGTTCACCCACTGGCCACCATGGATCACCCCCACGCTGAAGGTGCAGTCAGACGTCGTCATGTCCTCGATTGCGATCAGCTGCCTGGCCATCTCGCGGATCGCGCTGCGTCCCTCGCCAGGGCGCGACCCCGCATGGCTCGGCCGCCCTGTCGCTTCCAGGTTGAAGCGCGCGATCGCATACCGCCCCGTCACCACCCCGCCATCGGGCCGACCAGGCTCCGGCACCAACACATACTTGGCACGCGAAGCCTCTGCCTCGATCACGTCGCGGGTGCTAGGGCTTCCCACCTCTTCGTCCGGCGTGAACAGGAAGGTCACCGGCAGCTTCGTCTTGATCCCGGCCCGCGCGAGCTGCCGAACCGCCTCCAGCGACAGGAAATTCCCCCCCTTCATGTCCAGGATCGCCGGCCCAAAACACTTCTCGCCGTCGCGCCGGAACGGCAGTTTCGCCAGCGTCCCAACTGGGTGCACCGTATCCATGTGGCCCATGACAAGGATGCCCGGCTCTCTCGACGCATGTCCAAAGCTGGCGCGCAAGCAGCCGCCGAAGCCCATGCGCCCTGCAATCCGCTCCACCGTGGCGCCGGCAATCAACAAATCGCGCGCCGCGACGTCCATCATCCGTTCCACGGCCGCCGCATCGAAGGTGGGGCTCTCGCATTCGACCCACGGCCGCAAGCCCGTCAGCATGGCCTCGGTGTCGAAGGGCAACGCGTTGGGATCAAACTGCAGGTCCATCGTCGATATCCTCACACAAACAGAACGTTGTGGTATGGGCGCGCTGCGCAAGGCGCAACAGGAGCAGCCCTCAAGCCAAGCCCAGGCCGCGGATCAGCAGCACACTGATCACCGCGAGCATCACCAACGAACCCGTGACCGCCGCGGTCACCCGCCCACCAGCCCGCGCAACGACCCTGACATCCACCCCCAACCCCAGCGCCGCCATCGCAATCGTGGTCAACGCGCCGGCCAGCAGCCTCACAGGGTCAAGCAGGATCTCGGGGATCAAGCCCAACGATCGCAGCAGCAGCATCCCGAGGAACCCCAGGATGAACCACGGCACCATCTTGCTGAAACCCAGCTTGGCGCCGCCGCTCGCATTCCGGTTCGCCCGATGCACGATGATCGCCAGCGCCACGCAAACCGGGCCGAGCATCAGCACGCGCACCAGCTTCACCAGCGTGCCCATCTCCGCCGCCTCCGGCCCCACCGGGACGGTCGCGGCCAGCACCTGCGGCACCGCATACACCGTCATGCCCGCCAGCGCGCCGTATTGCGTCGCCGACATGCTGAGCAGTTCGCCGATCAGCGGCAGTGTGATCACCGTGACCACCCCGAGCACGGCCGTGAAGGCAATCGATGCCACAACATCCGCCTGCGTTGCCCCGATCACCGGGGCCACCGCGGCGATTGCCGAATTGCCGCAGATCGCGTTGCCGCTGGCGATCAGCGTTGCCATCTTCGCCGGCAGCCCCAGCGCGCGCCCGATCATGAAGCTCGCCGCCAAGGCGCCGATCACCACCAGCACAACGCTCAGCAGCAGCGTCGGCTTCGTTGCGGCAATGGTTTGTGCACTTACCGATGCGCCAAGCAGCACCACGGCGAATTCCAGCATCTGCTTGCCCGCATAGCCGATCCCTGGTGCAAGGGTGGCTGTTGGCGTCCACAAGCTGCGAATGACCGTGCCGAGCAGGATCGCGATCACCAACCCCTCGATCCAAACCCGGCCCAGCAGCCAGAACTCCAGCCGGGCCATCCCAGTCGCTACGATCGTCACCGCAATGCAGAGGAGAATACCGGGCAACAGGCTGCGAAGCTTGCTAACGAACGGGGCGGTGCTGGTGATGGACATGAAACCTTGCAAGCGATTGATGATCGGCGAACCTCGCCCGCCGCTGTCGCTGCGTCAACTGCGCTGAATGCGTGGTTTGGCCCAGGCCAAGCGTAAGCGCGGCCCCGGGGCCCTATGGCCTACCGGTTGACGGTGCCGTCTCAGTTTCGGCCCAACACCAGGGCATGAGTTCGTCGATGCGGCTGTTGGGCCATCCGTTAACCAGGCGCTTCAGGAGGTCGATGAAGTATCGCTGTGGATCGACGCGGTTCATCTTGCAGGTCTCGACGAGCGAGACGATGGCGGCCCAGCGGGCACCACCGTCGTCACCGCTGGCGAACAGGGCGTTCTTGCGGCTGAGGCAGATCGGGCGGATGGCGCGTTCCACGGTGTTGGTATCGGCCTCGATGCGGCCGTCGTCCAGGAACCGCACCAGGCCGTCGCGGTGGTTTAGCGCATCGCGGATTGCCTCGGCAGTCGGGCTGTTGGCGGATAGGCGGGCGAGTTGGGCCTCGAGCCACTTGAACAGCGCCTCCACCAGCGGCCGGCTGCGTTCGGCCCGTGTCGCCTGGCGTTCCGGGGCGGGCCTGCCCCGGATCTCGGCCTCGATGGCGTAGAGTTCGCCGATGCGCTTCAACGCCTCCACGGCGACCGGCGCGGCACCGCCGCGGGCCAGGTCGTAGAACCCGCGCCGCACATGCGACCAGCAGAACGCCAAGGTCGTGCCGCCGCCGGCGGCGAGTGCCTTGTAGGCGGCGTAGCCGTCGCACTGCAGGATGCCACGATAGCCGGCCAACAGTGCCACGGCGTGCTCCTTGCCGCGGCCGGGGGCGTAGTGGAACACCACCGTCGGCGGATCGCGACCACACCACGGACGGTCGTCGCGGGCAATCGCCCAGGCAAAGCCCTTCTTCACCTGGCCGCGGCCAGGATCGAGCACCGGCATCGTGGTCTCGTCCGCGAACAATCGCGGCGAGGCCAGCAGGATCTCGCGCATCCGCCGCACCACGGGCACGATCTCCCGCGCGGCCGTGCCGATCCAGTCGGCCAGCACCTCGCGCCCGATGGTCAGGCCCTGGCGCGCCAGCATCTGCGCCTGGCGATACAAGGGCAGGTTGTCGGCGTAGCGGGCAACCAGCACCTGGGCCACGGTGGCCTCGGTCGGCAGCCCGCCGGGCACCAGCCGTTCGGGCGCCGCCGCCTGCAGCACCACGCCGGGGCAGGCGCGGCAGGCCAGCCTCGGCCGCCTCGTCACCAGCACGCGGAACCGGGCGGGGATGACATCGAGCCGCTCGGCGGTGTCCGCGCCGATCTCCACCAGCGCGCCGTGGCAGCACGGGCAGGTGTCGCGCTCCGGGTGCAGCACCAGCTCGACGCGCGGCAGGTGCGCCGGCAGATGGCCACGATTGGCGCGGCGACGCTGCGTTTGCTGCTCGCGCAGCGTCGGCGATTGCTTGCCCGCCTCGGCCGCGCCCTCAGCCAGCGTCGCCTCGATCTCCTCGAAGGCGAACAGCAACTCGTCCTCAGGCAGGCGCTCAGACTTCCGCCCGAACTGCATCCGCCGCAGCTTCGCCAGCAACGCCAGCAGACGCTCGTTCTGCGCCACTGCGGCGTCGCGCTCGGCGGCAAGCGTGTCGCGCTGTTCCAGCACGGCCAGCAGCATCGCCCGCAGGGCGGCGGGATCCTCCGGCAGGCTCGGGGTTGGCGTGGCGGCGTGCATCGCGCCGCGGAGTCTACGCAGCGGCCACCGGCGTGGGAATCCGCTTCGTCGCCTGCACCCGCGTCCAGTCGATGCCGTCGAACAGGGAGGCGAACTCCACCGGCGTCAGCCGCACCGCGCCATCGACCACCGGTGGCCAGCGGAATGTCCCGCCCTCCAGGTGCTTGCTGACCAGCACCAGCCCGCTGCCATCCCACAGCACGATCTTGATGCGGTCGGCTCGCTTGGCCCGGAACACCAGCACCACACCGGAGAACGGATCGGCATCCAGCACATCGGCCGCCAGTGCCGCCAGCGCGTGCGCCCCCTTGCGGAAGCCCACCGGCCGGCTGGCCAACAGCGCCCGCGCCCCCGACGGCAGCGCGATCACGACGCCGATGCCCGCAGCGCGCGCAGCACCACAGTCAGCAGGGCGGCGTCCGTGCCGGGCGGGATCCGCAGCATCCCACCCGCCAGGTGAAGCTCAACAGCCGGGGCGGGGCTCGGCTCCTGTGCCGCCACCCTAGGCTCGGCGACCAGCGGCACGAAGCTCAACGCAGAGGCGGCTCGCCGCTCCCGCCGCCAACCGAAAATCTGCTGCGGGCAGACCTGCCACCGCCGCGCGATATCGGCCACCACGGCACCAGGCGACAGCGCCTCGGCCACGATCCGCTCCTTGGCCTCATCAGACCATTTCCGCCGACGGCCAGGCCCCGTCAGGACCTCCACCCGGCGATACCCAACACCCTTCGCGTCGTCATAAACGTCGACCATAACGCAGGATCGCTGCCCCGCAGTTTCGAAGGGCACATCATGAAACCGGTGCCGAGGGGAAGAAGGGCTGCACCGCTGCGCTTACCGGCCAGCACGGCCGCAGCCGAACGCATGAGCCGTCGGGCAGCCACAGCCGACCCCGCTTCGGCTGCCGCCGCGGCACCTTCAGCCCCTCGCACCGCCAGATCCGCGCCACCCGCTTGGCATTCACCCGCCAGCCCTTGGCCCGCAGCAGCGCCGCGATCCGGCGGTAGCCGTAACGCCCATACGTAGACGCCAACCGCACCACCGCCTCGCGCAACGCCGCTTCATCGGCCCGGACCTTCGGCAATCTCCGCTGGGTGGAGCGCGCCTGGCTCAAGGTGCGGCAGGCACGTCGCTCGGACACACCGAGCGCCGAGCGAACATGCCGCACCCCAGCCCGACGGCGCTCGGGGCTCAGAAGTTTCCCTCCGCTGCCTCCTTCAGGATCAGCTTGTCCGGCGTCAACTCCGCAACCGCTCGCTTCAACCGGGCGTTCTCGCGTTGCAGTTCCTTCAGGCGGCGGGCCTGATCCACCTTCAGGCCCCCATACTCCGACCGCCAGCGGTGATAGCTCGCCTCCGAAACCCCCAGCCCGCGGCAGATCTCGCCCACCGACCGGCCCTGCGCCAACTCAACCTCCGCCTGGCGCAGCAACCCAATGATCTGCTCCGTCGTGTGCCGCTTCATCATACCCATAGCCTCCTTCCCAGAAGGCCAACTCTCGCATTCCAGACGGACCGAGGTCAGGGGGGCACGTCACATCGATCAATGCGGGCTCGCGTCAGGCGCCCACTCGCAGAAGTGATGCCGGAGCGATGCATTGACGTCGCTGCGTTCTGCCCTGAAGTATGCTAAGCGCTAGCTTGATCGATCCAGGAGGGTGTGGACCAATGCGTTCTCTGATTCTCGCTTCCGTCATGATTGCCCCTATGATCCTGGGCAACGTTTCCAATGCGACTGCTCAAGGCTCCCCATCGGCCGACCAGATCATCCGCGCACTGCGCCCAAGCGGCCCGCTGCAATCCGCAACTCGCGGTATCCGCCCGGCTCAGCCCGGCGCGGTCCCCAACGCAGCGGCACCAGCATCGGCGGCAACTCCGGCCCCAGCAGTCAGCGCGCCGATCGTACCACTGCCGCCCGCGGGTATTCCGCAGGTCGCCGCTCCAACCGTCGTGCCTTCAGCTCCAGCTCAGCAAGCGGTTGCACCTTCGATCGATTTGACAGTCCAGTTCCAGTCAGGATCGGCAGAACTGACAGCCGAGGCAACTCGCACTTTGGACCAACTAGGACAGGCGCTGAACAGCGATGCATTAGCTGCCTTCCGCTTCCGCATCGAAGGCCACACCGATACTACTGGCTCGCGCACTGCCAATTTGGCGCTGTCGCAAGCGCGCGCCAGCCGTGTCGCCGAATATCTACAAGGAAAGTTCGGTGTGGGCCCGGCGAGGCTCGAGCCCGTAGGGCGCGGGCAGGAGGCACTCAAGGTACCGACCCCGGATCAGACTCCGGAGCCTCGCAACCGCCGCGTGCAGGTAATCAACATCGGTGCCTGACAACCGACGTCACATTGCGATAGGACGATACAGCGCAACGTGACGGGGGAGAAGCGTGCGCGATGAACGGAAAGCCTGACGCTGGCGATGACGACGCCACAGTCAAATTGCCGCGACGGCGGCAGTTTGGTCGGCCATTGGATCGACCCGTGATCCCGGCTGGCGGGGGAGTTCCGCCGATTTTTCGTTTGATTGCGCTGGTTCTCGTTGTGCTCGTTGGCATTGCTGGATGGTTCGCCATGCGGGAGCGCGCAGCAGACACCTATGTCGGCACCGTCGGCACTGTCCTCCCCCTGCCCTCCATCGCTGTACATCTGGCGGATGAGGCCGAGATTTTAGCCAATAGCCCGGAACAGACTACGGTCTTTAGGTTCGTACCCAATCCACGTGTACTGGTCA
>JBIPLY010000239.1:0-6464 GCA_044369385.1 Acetobacteraceae bacterium
GGCAGTTGCCGCCCCAGGTCAGGTTGTCGAAGAACAGCGTGTTGTCGCGGCCGTTGGATTGGATGCGGATGTCGCCCAGCTTGCGCGACGGGTCGGTGACCACCAGGGTGACGCCGCCGCCCAGCGCGGTCACGCCCAGGCGCCTGGCCTCCTCGTCACCGGCATCCATGATCGCGTAGTCGCGCGCCGCATAGGTGTCTTCGGCGACCGCGGTGACGCGCGGATCGAGGATGCCGGTCAGCCGGGCTTCGGCATTGGTGCTGATGCCTGGAATCATCGGCGCGCTGCATCCCCCAAAAGGCCGCGGCCCGGCAACGAAATCTTCACCGGCGCAGCCGTTTCATGATGGCAGCTAAACCATGCCTGGGCGCGCGGGGCAAGATACACGTCATAGCGGGCAGGCAGATGAAATGGTTGTGAACGGCGGCAAGCCGTTGCGGGGCAACATGCCGGTTGCGAGTCGGCGGCGAGGCTGCCAATTTGCCGCCCGGTCAGGGACAAGGGTGGTTTCACGCAATGCGGCTTCTGATCACCGGCGGGTGCGGGTTCATCGGCTCCGCCGTCATCCGCCATGTCATCCGCACCACCGGGCATTCGGTGGTCAATGTCGACAAGATGACCTACGCCGCCTCGGAGGAGGCGCTGGAAGACGGGCGCGGGCATGCGCGCCATCTCCTGGTGCGGGCGGACATCGCCGACCATGCGGCGATGCGCGACGTGTTCGCCACCCACCAGCCCGATATCGTGATGCACCTGGCCGCCGAGACGCATGTGGATCGCTCGATCGACGGGCCGGGGCCGTTCATCCAGTCCAACGTGGTCGGCACCTACACGCTGCTGGACACGGCGCTGGCGTATTGGCGCGGCCTGGCCGGCGCGCGCAAGGCCGCGTTCCGGTTCCATCACATCTCGACGGACGAGGTGTTCGGCGCGCTGGGCAAGAACGACCCGCCCTTCACCGAGACCACGCCATACGATCCGCGCAGCCCGTATTCGGCGAGCAAGGCGGCCTCCGACCACCTGGTGCGGGCCTGGAACCACACCTATGGGCTGCCGACCCTGGTCAGCAACACGGTCAACAACTACGGCCCGTGGCAGTTCCCGGAAAAGCTGATCCCGGTGATGATCCTGAACGCGCTGGAGGGCAAACCGCTGCCGGTTTACGGCGACGGGCAGAACATGCGCGACTGGCTGTATGTGGACGACCATGCCGAGGCGCTGCTGCGCGTGGCCACGCTGGGCCAGCCGGGCGGGACCTATGGCATCGGCGGGCGGCAGCCGCGCACCAACCTGGAAGTGGTGCATGCGATCTGCGCCGCCGTGGATGCGCGGGTGCCGGATCCGGCGGGGCCACGCACGCGGCTGATCACCTATGTTACCGATCGGCCGGGGCATGATTTCCGCTATGAGATCGACCCCTCCCGCGCCGAGGCGGCGCTGGACTGGACCGCGCCGCATGGCTTCGACGCCGGGCTGGGCAAGACGGTCGACTGGTACCTGGCCAACCGTGCCTGGTGGGAGGGCATCCGGGCCGCGCGCTATGCCGGGCAGCGGCTGGGTGCGGCGAAAAGCGCCGCCTGAGGGGAACACGACATGATGAAGGGCATTCTCCTGGCCGGCGGCTCCGGCACGCGACTGCATCCGATGACGCTGGCGGCCAGCAAGCAGCTGCTGCCGGTGTACGACAAGCCGATGATCTACTATCCGCTGTCGGTGCTGATGCTGTCGGGCATCCGCGACATCATGGTGATCTCCACGCCCGAGGACCTGCCGCAGTTCCGCCGGCTGCTGGGCAGCGGGGAGAACCTGGGCGTGACCTTCACCTATGCGGTGCAGCCCAAGCCCGAGGGGCTGGCGCAGGCGTTCCACATCGGCGCCGAGTGGATCGACGGCAAGCCCTGTGCCCTGGCGCTGGGCGACAACATGATCTTCGGCGAGCACCTTTCGCGCACCCTGCGGCGCGCGGCGGCGGTGCAGGAGGGGGCGACGGTGTTCGCCTATCACGTGCGCGATCCGGAGCGCTACGGCGTGGTCAGCATGGACGCCGACGGGCGGGCGATCGAGATCGTCGAGAAGCCGGCGCAGCCGAAATCGAACTGGGCGGTGATCGGGCTGTATTTCTACGACAAGCAGGTCACCGAAATGGCCGCGCGGGTGAAGCCGAGCGCGCGGGGCGAGCTGGAGATCACCGACCTCAACCGCATGTACATGGAGGCCGGCACGCTGCAGGTGGAGAAGCTGGGGCGCGGGGCCGCCTGGCTCGATGCCGGCACGCCGGACAGCCTGTTGCAGGCCGCGACCTTCGTGCAGACCATCCAGAGCCGACAGGGGATGCTGGTGGGCTGTCCGGAAGAAGTGGCGTTCCGCATGGGCTGGATCGACGCCGACGCGCTGCGCGGGCGGGCGCGGGCGCTGGGCAAGACGGAACTGGGCCAGGTGCTGATGGCGCTGGCCAACGGCGACGGGCAGGACTGAGGCGATGCAGGTGGAACGGCTTGCCATCCCCGAGGTGATGCTGGTCACGCCGCGGCGGTTTTCCGACAGCCGGGGCTTCTTCGCCGAGACCTGGAACCGCGCGGCGATGGCGCGCGCGGGCATCGACGTGGATTTCGTGCAGGACAACCACAGCTACTCCGCCGCCCGCGGCGTGGTGCGCGGGCTGCATTGCCAGATCGGGACCAACGCACAGGGCAAGCTGGTGCGCTGCCTGAAGGGCGCGATCTGGGACGTGGTGGTGGATATCCGCCATGGCTCGCCCACCTTCGGGCAGCATGCGGCCGCGGTGCTGAGCGCCGAAAACTTCACCCAGCTCTGGGTGCCGGCCGGGTTCCTGCACGGGTTCTGCACCCTGACCCCGGATGCCGAGGTGGCCTACAAGGTCGATGCCCCTTATGACCGCGCCGCCGAGCGCGGGGTGATCTGGAGCGATCCGGACCTGGCGCTGCCCTGGCCGGTGGGGGCCGATGAGGTCAAGCTGTCGGACAAGGATGCGGTGCTGCCGCGGCTGTCCGAATGCGACGCCTGGTTCTCGGTGTGAGGCCGTGAGCGGGGGAATCCTGGTCACGGGCGGCGGCGGGCAACTGGCCCGCGCCTTGGGTGCTGCGGCGGGCGGGCGCGACCTGCGCGTGGTGGGCCGGCCGGACTGGGATTTCGACCGCGTGGCGCGGTTGCCGGCGCTGCTGGCCGCGGCGCGGCCGGGGCTGGTGATCAACGCAGCGGCGCATACGGCCGTCGATCGGGCCGAGAGCGAGGCCGACGCGGCCTATCGCGCCAATCGCGACGGGCCGGCGGTGTTGGCGGCGTATTGCGCCGCGGCGGGGATCCCGCTGATCCATGTGTCGACCGACTTCGTGTTCGATGGCACCAAGGGCGCGCCCTATGCCGAGGACGACGCGCCGAACCCGGCCGGCGTCTATGGCGCCAGCAAGCTGGCCGGCGAGCGCGCGGTGCTGGCGGTGTGCCCGCGGGCGATCGTGCTGCGGACGTCCTGGGTCTATGCGGCCACGGGCAAGAATTTCGTGCTGACGATGCTGGCCCTGGCCAAGACGCGCGACCATCTGCGGGTGGTGGCGGACCAGCGCGGCTGCCCGACGGCGGCGGACGATCTGGCCGATGCCATCCTGGGCATCGCCGACATCATTGCCCGCGACGGGTGGCAGGATCGCTTTGCCGGGGTGTATCACGCCGCCGGGGCGGGGGAGACCACCTGGCACGGGCTGGCCAGTGCGGCGATCGCGCGGGCCGGCGCCTTCGGCCATCCGCAGCCCAAGCTGATCGAGGCGATAACGACCGCCGAGTATCCGACGCCGGCGCGCAGGCCGGCGGATTCGCGGCTGGACTGCGGCAAGCTGGCCCGCGTGTTCGGCCTGACGCTGCCGGCCTGGGAAGTGGCGCTGGACCGTACCATCGCGCGCGCCGCCGCCCAGCCTGGATAGCCCGGGCATGGCCGCGCACGGTGCGCCGGGGCGGGTGGTCATCCTGATGGCGACGCTGGACGGGGCGGAGTTCCTGCGCGCGCAGTTGGACAGCATCGCCGCGCAGACGGGCGTGGACTGGCGGCTGGTGTGGCGCGACGACGGCTCGGGCGACAGCACGGTGGCGATGCTGCGCGATTTCGCGGCCGGGCAGCCGGCGGGGCGGGTGGCGGAACTGGCGGTGCCGGCGGGGCGGCTGGGCTCGGCGGCGTCGTTCCTGGCGCTGTTGGGCCATGTGGCGCCTGGGCTGGGGGATGGCGATGTCGTCGCGTTTGCCGACCAGGACGATGTGTGGCTGCCGGGCAAGCTGGCCCGTGCGGTGGCGGCGCTGGCGGGGGCTGGTGCCGGGCCGGTGCTGTATTCGGCGCGGCAGATGCTGGTGGATGCGGCGCTGAACCGGCTGGGGCTGTCCGAGGCGGTGCGGCGGGTGCCGGGGTTCCCCGACTCGCTGACGCAGAACCTCGCGACCGGCTGCACGGTGGCGATGAACCGCGACGCCGCGCGGCTGATCGCCGGCAGCCGGGCACCGGCCGTGTGCCAGCACGATTGGTGGGCCTATCTGCTGGTCACCGCCGCCGGGGGGCGGTTCATCGCGGATGCCGAGCCGGTGGTGCTGTACCGCCAGCACGCGCGCAATGCGGTGGGCGCGCCGCGCGGCTTCCTGCGCCGGGGCTGGGCGGCGCTGCGGCGCGGGCCTGGCGTGTTCATGGGGGTGCTGCGGGCCAATGTGGCGGCGCTGGAGGCGCAGCGGGAGATGCTGACGCCGGCGGCGCGACGGGACCTCGCGGTGGTGGCCGACGGGCTGCGCGGCGGGCCGGTGCGGCGGCTGCGGGCGCTGCGGCTGGCGGGGCTGCGGCGGCAGAGCTGGGCGGAGGATGTGCTGTTTCGGGTCTGGTTCATGTGGGGGTGAGGAAGGAAGCCGTTCTTTCTTGAAAAAAAAGAACCAAAAAACTTCTATCCCTTGGGGTGGAGAGGCGGGTGCGGTGGATGAAGTTTTTTTGCTTCTTTTTGTTCACACAAAGAAGACTCCTTGCTTCATATGCTCCGGCACCGGCGCCTCGGCTTCCAGCATCGACAGCCGGATCGCCCGCGCCAGCAGCTGCAGCTTCCCCACCCCGTCGCCATAGATCGGGTCGCCGAGCAGCGGGCAGCCCAGCGCGGCGGCGTGGGCGCGGACCTGGTGCGTGCGCCCGGTGCGCGGGCGCAGTTCGAGCCAGGTGGTGGCGGGGCCGCGGCCCAGCACGCGCCAGTCGGTGACCGCGCGCTGTCCGGCCGGGTCGACCGCCATGCGCCAGCCGGTTTTCGTGGCGTGTTTGGCCAGCTTGGCGTCGATGGTGCCGGAGTCCTGCGCTGGGCTGCCGTGGACGACGGCCCAGTAGGTTTTCTCGGCCAGGCCGGCGGCGAACTCGGCCTGGGCGGCCAACAGGGCGGATTTCCGCAGCGCGACCACCAGGCAGCCGGCGGTGTCGGCGTCAAGCCGGTGGACCAGCCAGGGGCCGTCGCGGTGGCGCGACAGGCGGGGGAATTCATCTTCCACGCTGGGGCCGCCGGCGGGGCCGGGATGGACCTTCAGCCCGGCGGGCTTGTTCAGCACCACGAAATGCGGGCTCTGGAACAGGATGGGGATGGGCATGCGCGCAGGTTGACAGGCCGGCGCGCAGGGCGGAAGCGGGGGGGATGAAGAACACCGATGCGATCTGTGGGCTGGCGGCGGTGACGGCGGCCTATGCGCGGCGGCCAGAGGCGGTGCTGCGGCTGTTCTATGTCGCCGAGCGGAAGCTGGCGGCCGGGCCGTTCTGCGCGGTGATGGCGGCGGCCAAGAAGCCATACCGGATGGTGGACGGCGAGGAACTGGCCAAGATCGCCGGCACGCCGCACCATGGCGGGATCGTGGCGGTGGCCAAGCCGCTGGTGGCCGCGATCCTCGACCCCGACAATCCGCCGCGCGGCAAACTGCTGCTGGTGCTGGACGGGATCGGCAACCCGCACAATCTGGGCGCAATTGCCAGAAGTGCCGCGTTCTTCGGCGTGCCGGCGCTGCTGATCGGCGAGGGCGCCGGGCACGCGATGCCGTCCGATGCAGCGCTGCGCACGGCGGAGGGCGGGCTGGAGCACCTGGCGCTGTATCGCACCCGCGACCTGCCGCGGGCGCTGCGGGCGATGGAGCCGCACTATCGGACGGTGGCGGCGACGCTGGGGCGCGAGGCGATGGCGCTGTCGGCCCTGCCGCGCGACCGGCCGGTGGCCCTCGTGCTGGGCAACGAGGAGACCGGCGTTTCGGCCCCGGTCCTGGCGGCCTGCCGGCGAGAGGTGCGCATCGAGGGCAGCGGGCGGGTGCAGAGTTTGAATGTGGCCCAAGCGGCGGCGGTGCTGCTGCATGGGTTGGCGGCCGGATAGCCGCCGCCGCGTTCTGCAAAGACTCCGGCGGCGGTGCTGCTGCATGGGCTTTCGGGATGATCGAGAGCGTGGCAGCATCGCCGCCATGCGCAT
>JBIPLY010000240.1:0-6419 GCA_044369385.1 Acetobacteraceae bacterium
GCGTCAGCAGCGCCGCCCCCACCACCGGCCCGAACACGCTGCCCAGCCCCCCCACGATCGGCGCCAGGATCAGCTCCAGCGAGCGCCCCATATCGAAGACCTGCGACGGGAACAGGTTGCGGTAGTCGAACGCATTGACCACGCCCGCCACGGAGGCCAGGGCGGCGGAGACCAGGATCGCCTGCATCCGCGCGCGGAACAGATTGACCCCCAGCGCCTCGGCCGCCTGCGCATCGTCGCGCACCGCCCGCCACAGATAGCCCAGCCGGCTGCGCGCCAAGGCCGCCACCAGGCCGGTGGCGCCTGCCGCCAGCGCCAGTGTCACGTAATAGAAGAACACCGGCCCGCCATCGAGCCGCCACCACGCCCCCTGCCCCGCCGGCGCCACCGGCAGGAACAGCCCGCCCGCCCCCCCGGCCAGCGGGAAATGGTCGAATCCGACGCGGGTCACCTCGGCGAAGGCGATGGTCAGCAGCGCGAAATAGACCCCCTCGATGCCGAAGCGGAACCCCAGCCAGCCGATCGCCGCCGCCACCGCCACCGCGGCGGCCATCCCCGCGAACAGCCCGACCAGCGGCGACAGGCCGAGATGCAGCCACAGCAGCGCCGGCACATAGGCCCCCAGGCCCACATACAGCGCATGGCCCAGCGACAACTGCCCGGCATAGCCCATCATCAGGTTCCAGGCCTGGCCCATCAGCACGAACTGGAACACCAGGATCAGCACCGACAGCTCGTAGCGCCCCGCCACCAGCGGCACCGCCAGCAGCCCCGCCGCCACCACCCCCAGCACCAGCCGCGCCCGCGCGTTCACGGCCGCCGCCCCAGCAAGCCCTGCGGCCGCAGCACCAGCACCGCGATCAGCAGCAGGAACCCCACCATGGTCTTGATCGAGGGCTGCCACAGGAACCCGGCCAGCGCCTCCGCCACCCCGATCAGCACGCCCCCCAGCAGCGCGCCGCCCAGCGAGCCCAGCCCGCCGATGATCACGATGATGAAGCCCTGCAGCGTGAAGGCATGCGCCAGCACCGGCGAGGCATCGGCGATCGTCACCATCATCGCCCCCGCCGCGCCGACACAGGCCAGCCCGATGCCGAAGGTCAACGCATAGAGCCGCTTCACATCCAGCCCCACCACCGCAGCACCCAGCAGGTTGTCGGCGCAGGCGCGGATCGCCGTGCCGGTGCGGGTCAGCCGGAAGAACGCCATCACCGCGCCGGTCAGCCCCAGCGCCACGCCGGCCGCCACCAGCCGCGCCTTGTCCACGATCACCGGCCCGATCTCGTAGCTGTCCAGCCCATAGGGCAGGTTCACCGGCCGCGCATCCGGCCCGAACCCCATCAGCAACAGGTTCACCAGGATCATCGCCACGCCCACCAGCAGGATGAACTGCTCATGCTCCGCCCGCCCCACGAAGGGCGAAATCAACCCGCGTTGCAGGAGATAGCCGATGCCGAAACATCCCGCGGCGATCGGCACGGCGGCCAGGATCGGATCAACCCCCCAGGCGCTGAACATCGCCCAGGCGGCATACATCGCCAGCACCGCGAACTCGCCATGGGCGAAATTGACCACCCGCACCACGCCGAAGATCACCGACAGGCCGAGCGCCATCAGCCCATAGACCAGCCCGGTCAGCACCCCCTGCACGACGACGCCGGGCAGCAGCTCCAGCAGCACGGAGCGGTCAGCTGCGCCCCTGCCACCCCGGCATCGGCAGCACCGGCGCCCGCGTGGCCGCCGCGGCCGGCAGCACCACCACCGGCGTGCGGTTGTGGTTCTGCACGCAGGCCGAGACGATGTTGGTGTTCTGCCCCTTGGCATCGAAGGCGATCGGCCCGCCGACCATGACGTGCTCGGCCAGGTTGGTGGCGCGCACCGCCTTCATCAGCGTCTCGCCATCCGCCGTCCCGGCCCGCTTGAACGCATCGGCGGCGATCAGCAGCGCCTCGAACGTGAAGCCGGCGTTGAAGCACTCGGCGGCGAAGCGATAGCGCGGATTGGCCGGCGTATAGGCCGCCTCCAGCGCCTTGGTCATCGGCGCGTTGAAATTGGCCCAGGGCAGGTTGGAGATGGTGAAATCCGCCAGCGGGCCCAGCGCCTGGTAGAACTCCTCGTCATACATGCCCGGCGAGCCCGGCGAGATGATCGCCTTCGGCGTGAAGCGCTGGCGCACCATGTCGCGCACCAGCTTGATCGCATCGGCCGAGCGGGTGACGACCAGCAGGATGTCCGGGTTCAGCGCGCGGATCTTGGTGACCTCCACGGACAGGTCCTGGGCCTTCGGATCATAGGCGATCGATTCCAGCAACTTGAACGGCAGCCCGGCGCGCGGGAACAGCGCATCCATGGCGCCGCGCTGGGCGGTGCCGAAGGTGTCGTTGGCATGGATGAACACCGCGGTCTGCGGGGTCGCGGCCGTGGCGGCCAGCAGGTCCTTGATCAGCGCCAGCCCGTTGGTGACCAGTTCCCGCCCGGTGGGGAAATTCCGGACAAGGTATTGATAGCCCTGCTCGGTGATCTGCGGCGCCGCACCGATGTTGATGACGAAGGGCACGCGCCGCTGCTCGGTCACCTGCGCGATGGCAAGTGCGGCGCCGGATTCGAACGGCCCGACGATGCACTGCGCCCCGGCATTGATCGCGCGCTCCGCCTGGGTGCGCGCCATGTCGGGGTTGGATTCGAAGTCGATGTCCATGATCTCGATGCGCAGGCCGAAATCCGCCAGCACCTTCGGCGCCACCATCGCGCCGCGGTGGCAGCTCTGCCCGGCCTGCGCCAGGTAGCCGGATTTCGGCAGCAGCAGCCCGATCTTCAGCGCCGCCGGCTGCGCGCGCACGATCGCCGGCATGGCGAGTGTCGCGGCACCGGCGCCCAGCGCGCGGCGGGTGAGGGAATTCGGAAGTGCCATCGCCATGTCTCCTGCATCGACCAACGCGGCGCAACCTGCTCCCGCCGGCTTGGCCGGTCAAATGGCCTTCGCCCAGGCTGGTCAATTGCGGATGCGCCCGGCCAGGGGCGGCAAGGGACGAAAGCAGGATTCTCACATGGAGACGGAGAGGCGTAGAGGAGCCGCCGCCTCTCCGCCTCTCCGTCTCCATGTGACTCCTTGCCTTGCGCCGCTACGGCTCATGCGCCGCCAGGAACGTGTCGATATGCCGCAGCGCCAGCGGAATATGCTCGCGCGGCTGCTTCCACGGATGCAGGCTGACCTGCGCGTTCGGCGCCAGCAGCGCGGATTCCATCGCCACGACATAGGGATGCGCCGGCACGTCGTCCGGCAGGATCATCACCGGGGTCTGGCACTGGCGCACGAAGTCCCGCGTCACCGTGAACACGAAGTCGGGGTTGCTCCGATACATCGCGGTCAGGAACGCCTCCACCTCCGCCATCGTCACCTCCGGCCGCCGCGCGCACAGCGCCGGGCCCCAATTGGCCATGTTGTTGACGAAGAACTGGTCCGGCAGCTCCACGCGATGCCCGCTGGGCTGCACGATCACCGCGGCCTGGATGCGCCCCGGCGCCCGCTTCAGCAGGTTCCAGATGAACGGCCCGCCGATGCAGAACCCCATCACCATGAACCGGTCGATGCCCAGGTGATCCATCAGCGCCAGCTGGTCGTCGGCAAACGCATCCCACGGCCGCGTCGCCTCCAGTGGGCCGGAGGAGCCGCCGCCATTGGCGTTGCGCAGATCCATCGTGATGCAGCGATAGCGGTCGCTGAACCGCGTCATCGGATCGAACGGCGAACTCGGCGCCGTCAGCCCGGCCATGGTGGCGTTCAGCCCCCCGCCCGGCAGGATCAGCAGCGGCACGCCGCGCCCGCGCTCCGCATATGCCAGCCGCACCGCCCCGTTCTCGAACACCGGCATCGCTGTACTCCCCGTGCCTTTGGCCCAGCTTGCGCCGCCAATTGCCGGCTGTCGATCAGAGCGGGTGATTCACGTCTTCGGCGAACCCGCCTGCGACGATCACGCGCTAGCTCGCCGGCTCCAGGTCGGCACAGGTCACCCGGTTGTCGGCGAAGCAGATGATCGCCCCGCGGATCCCCGGCGGCCGGTCGCCGCGCACCCGCAACTCCGCCAGCGGCACCTCCCGCCAGCCATCCGGCGCGTCCGGCCCGTAGCTTTTCTTGTCGATGAAGGCGAAGACGCGGCCGTCATCGTTCGGGATCACCACCGCCGGGCGGCAATGGCTGATGTCGCAGCACGACCAGCCCTCGCGGCTGCGCAGGTTGTCATACCATTCGCGGTGCTCGGGATTGGGCACGATCCCGGCCGGGGGTGCGGCCAGCGCGGCGGCCCCGCCCAGCAGAAGAACCACCCCCAACGCGGCCACGCCGCGCCGCATCAGCTTCCCGCCGCCGCGCGCGCCAGGGCGGCCATCTGCGGCGCCAGGCTGGGCTGGTTGGCCAGGAAGGTCGCCAGCACGCGCTTGGCGTGATCGCGCTCGGCGGCCTTCAGCTGCCCGGACGGGAACTGCATGGCCGCGACCACCAGCACCGGGGCGGCCGGCGCGCCATCGACGCTGTTGCGCGCCTGGCGGATGCGTTCGGACAGCCCGCCGCGGCTGGGCGCGCCATCGAGCCACAGGGCGCTGGCGCTCATCACCGGCGGGCTCGAACCGGTCACCAGCCGCCATCCGCCCTCGCCGCCGGCCCCAGGGGCGGCCATCGGCAGGGAGCCGTATTCCATCTCCTCGGACGCCTCCTCGCGGGTCAGGATGCGCCGGATCTGCACGATGGCGCCGGGGTTGACCCGGGTCGGGAAGGCCTGGACCGTGATGCTCAGGCGCAGCGGCGCGGCTCCATTGGCGTTGGCGCAGGTGAACGTCTCCACGCTGCGGCTGCCCAGCGGATGCGCGCCCCCCGGGATGCCCGGAAGCTGCATCACCGCCGGCCCCGCCGCCACGCAGCCGGCCGCCGGCTGCAGCACGGGCGGCGAGGTCACGGCCACCGCGACGGCGCGCTGGTCCAGCCAGGCCGAGGCCGCGGCGGCACTGCCGGCAAAGCCCACCACCAGCACGGTGGCGATCGCCGCGCGCAGCCCGGCCATCGGCGCCCGCGGCCGCGGGTCCAGCACCGGTGCCGGCTCCGGCTGCTGGTCCTCGCGGAACGGCATGCCGGCCAGGATCAGCAGCACGATGACGAAGGAGAAGAACACCCAGCCATAGATGAGGTGGTCCGCCGCCGCCGCCTCGGCACTGCCCAGCACCTCGCCCAGCAGCACGATGCCCAGCGCGCGAAACCCGTTGGCCACGATCGGGATCACGATCGAGGCCAGCATGAAGCCGGCGCGGCGCCACGGGCTGCGGTAGATCAGGCAGGCATACAGCACCCCGAACGCCACCGAGGCGATCAGGAAGCGCAGCCCGGCACAGGCCTCCGCGACGAAATACCGGCCAGAGCGGGTGTCGATCAGGAACTCGTCGGCATAGAACGGCACGCCCAGCACATCCAGCCCGACCAGGCTGAAATGCAGCGTGATGACCTGGAGCCATGGGGTGAGGAAGGCGCCGAACGGCACCATGAAATACAGGTACAGCAGCGGCGCGGACATCGCCCACCACATCCGCCAGCCCAGCACCGCCAGGAACAGCAGCTGCACGAAGCTCATCGCGACAAGCTGCCGCCCCTCCATGATGCCCATCCGCTCGGCGGCCATCCAGGCGGCCACCCCGGGCAGCGCCAGCAGCCCCATCCACGGCAGCGGCGCGATCTGCATCCCGGCGATCGCCCCGCGCCGGTCCCACGCCAGGTACAGCGCGATCGGCAGCACGAAGAAGCAGTGCGAATAGGCGGTGCTGTCGTTCCACACCTGATAGGCGGCCAGCGCCTCGGCCTGGAACATGAAGCCCAGCACGGCGATGCCGATGACCAGCGGCACCACCGCGTCGAGGTGGCGGAGCCGGACCGATCCGGTGGCGGTGTCGGCGATCTGGTGCGCTGTCATGCGGGGTTCTCTACCGGGTCCGAGGGACGCGAAGCAAGCAAGCCGTGGCGCGGGATGGCTGGATTGCAACACCGTGCGATGTTAGACGGCAAAGGATGACGATCCCGTTCCCTGCTACGCCTGCCGGCGCGGGCCCTGCTTCGCCTCCCGGCTCGGGCCCTGCTTCGCCTGCCGGCGCAGGCCCCGGCGCGTTCCCGCGGCAGGCCGCGATCCTGGTCGGCGGCCTGGGCACGCGGCTGGGCGCCATCACCCGCGACACGCCCAAGCCGATGGTCCCGGTCGGCGGCCGCCCCTTCCTGGCCTGGCTGCTGCGCGAACTCTGCCGCTTCGGCATCGAGGAGGCGGTGCTGCTGACCGGCCACCTGTCCGACCGGGTGCGCGACGGCCTGGCGGGGCTGGCCGCCCAGTTGCCGCGCCCGATGGGCCTGCGCATCTCCGAAGAGCCGATCCGCGCCGGCACCGGCGGCG